>CAKTZA010000020.1 GCA_934635045.1 uncultured Kiritimatiellota bacterium
GTATATTATAGTATATGCGTATGCGAAAATCAAGTGGGAAATGTGGGGTGGCTGCATAAATATCTCGGTGCACCCGTGTGACGTCGGGGGCACGGGCGTCTTGGGCGGACGAGGCGTGATTTTGCTATAATACGGGCATGGAAAAGATGAAGCAGATCATGTACGGCGTGACGGACTTCGCGCGGATCCGCGCGGAGAACGGCTATTTCGTGGACCGCACCGCGCTCATCCGCGAGCTGGAGAAGACGTCCTACGCGATGTTCCTGCGACCGCGCCGCTTCGGCAAGTCGCTCCTCTGTGCCATCCTCCAGTGCTACTACGACATCGACTACGCCGACCGCTTCGACGCGCTCTTCGGCGGGCTCGACATCGGGCGCGAACCGACGGCGGAGCGGGGGAAGTACCTCTGGCTGCACTTCAACTTCTCGACGGTCGAGAAGCGCGCCGACCGCGTGGAGGCGAGCTTCGACGCCTACTGCCGGGATGTCCTCGACGTGTTCGCCGAGCGCCACGCCGCGCAGCTGCCGGACGGCGCGGCGGCGGCGATCCGCGCGGCGCGCACGTGCCACGAGAAGCTCAACGCCCTCACGACCCGGCTGATGGGCTCGGACGCGCGGCTCTACGTCTGCATCGACGAGTACGACAACTTCACGAACACGATCCTCGCCGAGTCGCGCGACCGGTACGAGGCGCTCTGCCACGGCGAGGGCTTCTTCAAGCAGTTCTTCAACGAGCTGAAGGCGGCGACGACGGGCGTCGGCGCGCCCGTGACGCGGCTCTTCATCACGGGCGTGACGCCCGTCACGATGGACGACGTGACGAGCGGCTTCAACATCGCCTCCAACATCTCGATGAACCCGGCTTTCGCCGCGTTCGCGGGCTTCACGCACGACGATCTCCGCGAGATGCTGGCCTACTACCGCGCCCACGCGGGCTTCGCGTTCGACGAGGCGGCCGTCTTCGAGACGATGCGCCGCTGGTACGACAACTACCGCTTCGCGCCGGAGACGGGCGCGGACGGGCGCGAGCCGCCGCGCGTCGCGAATCCGACGCTCGTCCTCTACTACATGCAGTACTTCCTGCAGAACCACAAGCCGCATCCGGATCTCGTGGACCGCAACCTGCGGACGGACTACATGAAGATTCGCCACATCATCACGGAGGGTCGGAAGGTCAACGGCAACTACCATCGGCTGGAGGACATCGTCGCGCGGCTCGGCACAACGGCGACGCTGCAGGACTCCTTTCAGGCGAAGGAGCTGGGCGTCGAGGACAACTTCGTCTCGTTCCTCTTCTACAACGGGCTCGTCACGATCACGGACGAGGACTTCGGGCAGTCGCGGCTCGGCATCCCGAACCTGACGGTCGGCGAGTTCATGCACGACTTCGTGCCGAAGGCGTATCAGGACGTCTACGGCGTCGACCCGCGCATCTTCGACATCGCGAACGGGATGGCGGACTTCGCGCGGCGCGGCGACTGGCGCACGCCGGTCGAGACGGCCTGCGGAGTGGTCTCGCGGTACTGGAAGGTGCGCGACGCGATCGAGGGCGAGCGCGTGGTGCAGACCGCGCTCTGCTCGCTCCTCTACGTGGGGCATGGGCCTTACATCGTCTACCACGAGCGGGAGTCGGCGGGCGGGTTCGTCGACATCGCGTTCGAGCCGCAGCTGAACCGCTGGCCGCAGATCGGCCACGCGGCGCTCGTCGAGCTGAAGTGCCTGAAGGCGGAGGACGACGCCTCGCCCGCCGCACTCGTGCGGGTCAAGGCCGCCGCCGCCGAACAGCTCGCGCGTTATGCGGCCGACCACGACCTCGCGCGGGCATGGAACCTGAAGGAGATCGGCGGCACGGTGACGCTGCACCGCATCGCCGTCGTCTTCCACGGCGGCGACATCGCCCTCTGCGAAGAGATCTGACGTTCGCGCCGCTTGCATTGTCTTGGATGCGAGGCGTCGAGTAGATTCGCAATCTCACTAATGTTGTTTTGCGAACGTTTTTCTTCCGATAATTTGCTATACTTCACATCGTCAAGAATGAACAGGACTGACGATGGTGAAGGCAAAGAAACTCGAAGGACTGATTGCGGCGGCGCATACGCCGTTCCGGGCGGACGGTTCCGTCAACGTGGACCTTGTGCCGCGCCAGGCTGCGCTGCTGCTGAAGCAGGGCGTGACGGGCGTTTACGTGTCGGGCACGACAGGCGAGGGCATCTCCTGCTCGGTTGCGGAGCGCACAGCGCTGTTTGACGCCTGGGTGCGGGCTTCGCGGCGGAACCTGCACGGGCGTGTCCTGTCGCGTGACCCATTCGACGCCGACACGATTGTCGCGGGCGAAGACCTTGACGGCATTTGGCTCTCGCGCGACAACGGCGAGACGTGGCGCAGCATGGGCCTGTCGAACCACTGCACTGGTTTACCTGCGTCGCGTTCGACACGTCCGTTCGCGGGCGCATCTGGGCGCCGTACCGCGCGGCGCAGCGGAAGGTCTGCGCGGAAACGGGGGCGATCTACCTTGACACGCTTGCGGCGGGCCTGGGCGAGGCGCATGACGTACACCCGCGCGACAAGGTCTCGTTCGCCGAGCTGGCGCTGAAAGCCGTTGGACGGTACACATCAACAGAAAAGAAAGGAACAAGACCATGACAAAGGAAAAGATCCTGATGGGAATGCTGGGGCTCTGCGCCACGCTGCATGCCACGACCTACACCTGGACGGGCGGCGGAAATGACGGAGGCCTGTGGACGACGCCGGCGAACTGGGGCGTCTCGGCGGGCTATCCGAACGGAGACGATGACACGGCGGTTTTCAGGTCTTCGGCGGACGTGCAGCTCAATGCGTCCGTGACGCTGCAGTATCTCGACGTGAAGGCGGGTGCGACGGTCGCCGTCTCGGCGACGGAGGCCGGGAGCCTGACGATGAACAACACGACAACTGCCGAGCGCATCGGGTTGCGCGTTTCGGGGCATGCGAAACTTTCCTGTGCGGCGCCGGTGCATTTCGCGACGACGACGCGAAGCGACGTGCGGGTTGAGGCGGGCTGCGAACTGCATTTTCGCGGCGCGTTGACGATCGACGGCGGCGATTTCTACGTGACGGGGACGGGGCTTTGCTCCTTCGAGGGGGCGGCCACCGTCAAGGCGCCGGCGACGAAGGCGTATTTTGGCCTCTTCTACAAAGGCTATGCGTCAGAAGCGACCGTGCGGTTTGCCGATGACGCCGCCGTGTCGTTTCATTCGGTCTTCGCGGGCGCGAGGTCTGCGGCGACCCCTGCGGTCGCGTTTTCACAAAGCGGAAACGCGAAGGTCTCGATTGCGCAGGACTTGAATCTGAACGGCGACGTCTGGCCCGATGAAACGCCTGAACATGCCGGGCACGCCTATCGGCTGGAGGGCGGCGAGCTGACGGTCGGCGGCACCTTCTTCGTGGGAGGAAACCAGTCGGCGCGCTTTGTCCAGACCGACGGAACGGCGACGGTCAGGACCTTGCGGTTCGGAAGGTCGAATGCCGCGTTTGCGGGCGAACTGCGAGGCGGTACGCTGACGCTGACGAATGGTTCGTCCAGTCCGTCCGACGTCCTGTGGTTCGGCGATGGCCTGCGGCTGCTCGTCAGCGGCGGACGCCTTGTCTATCCGTCCGCATTCACGCCCTGCGACCATCCCGGCCTCGCCTTTGGCGCGGGCGAGTTCGTGCTGGCTTCGGCGAACGGCGCTTTCAGATGGGACTTTTCGCGCAACCTTGTCCAGACGGGCGCGACGCTGGCCTATGATGGGACGGCGAAAATCGACTTCGGACGTCATGTCTGCACCTACGGCCTGGACTTGGCCGTCCGCGGCGACGGCGTCCGCCTGACGCTGCCGTCGCGTATGGTCCTCTTTGCGCCGGACGGCGGGGCGATGCGGCCGATGAAGCTGACGGTTGGCGCAGGGGCGTCTCTCCGTCTGGCGGACACCTCGGTGCGCGTCCTGGCGCCGCTCGATCTCGCGGTCGAGGAAGGCGGAAAGATCGAGACGCCCAAAAGCAATGTCCTGGTCGCCCATCGCCTGACGGTGGCGGGCGTCGAAAAGGGGCGCGGCCGTTTCCGCGCGACCGCCGAAAACGCGGACTGGTTCGAAAGCGGCAGAGACGCCTACTCGTCGATTCTCGTGCCGCGCGTGTGGACGGGCGCGGGCGACGGCACGAGCTGGGCCGATGCGGCGAACTGGGCGGACGACGACGCGACGTGCGCCTACAGCGACGTTTCCGCCGCGAGAACGGTGTCGCTGCCGGCGGGCGAGACGACGGTCGGCGCCCTTGTCGTGCTGCCGAACGCCGCACGACAGCCCGTGACGGTGGCGGGCGACGGGCGAATCGTCTTCCAGGAGCCGATGCTCGCCGCCGCCGTGGTCGTCGCCGAGGACTGCACGCTGGCGTTCGACGTGGACGTGCGCGTCGGTGTCGCGCGAACGCAAGGGCTTGTCGGCGGCGGCACGGTTGCGTTCAGGAAGTCCTATCCCGGCGCCAACGGAAACTATGCGCCGTTTGCCATCGACGGAAAGGTCGTCTATTCGGGCTCGGACTCGCTGATGCCGAGCGCCGACGGCGCGGCCGAAAACCTCTTCTCGCTGTGGACCTACGAAACGGCCGTCCATTCGGCGTTCGAGATCGTCGAGGGCGCCAGGCTCGACGCCACGCGGCTCATCTGCGGCCCGGGCGGGTTCGTCATGGCCGAGGACATCCGGCAGACGGGCGGCGAGGCGACGTTCGACGCGTTTTACGTCAATCAGCACAATTATCTCCTCACGCACAGCCCGACGTACCGGCTGGAGGGGGGGCGCCTGACGATCAACGGACCCCTCAACCTGAATGCCTTCTACTCCGGCTCGATGACGCGCTATCCCGGCGGCAGTTTCGTGATGACCGGCGGCGAACTGGCCTGCGGCTCGATGAGCAGCGCGCTGAACCAGAACTACTTTCGCCTGTCCGGCGGAAGGGCCACGGTTGCCGGAGACCTGAAAGCGTCGTTCAGCGGGGCCTTCGGACAGACGAACAGGAACGACTGCGCCTATCTGCTGGGCGGCGTCACGCTCGCGTTTGCGGGAACCGGAGCAGAAACGCGAACCATTTCCGCCAAGGCGAAGCTCACGGGGCAGGGCGGGGACACGAAGATCGTCTCCGACGGCTGCCTGGTCAAGGTGAGCGAGGGCGCAGACCTCATGGGCGCCGGCGGGCTTCACTTTTCGGGCGATGGCATTCTCGACGTGCACGGGCGATTCGGCTTCACGGGCCGCTTGACCTTCGACGGCGCGTCGTGGTGCTATCTGAAGGAGGCGTCCGTTCTGGACGGCCCGCGTGAACTCCGGGTGATGCGCGGCCATTTCTGCATCCGCGGCACGATCGCGAAATCGCCTGAAAGCATCTACCTCCACCGCGAGCAGGCGCTCTCGGCAGATAAGGACGCAAAAAGCATGAGAGTCCGGCGGCTGGTCGTCGCCGGCGAAGACCGCCCCGTCGGGACCTATGCGTTCGGCAAACTGACCGTCACGGTCGAACGTCCGTCGGGATGGCTCGCGGGCGCGGCGGCAGACCTCTCGGACGAGCGGGCGGACGTCGCGCTGGCGGAGGACACGACGCTCGAATCGCTCGTCTACCGTCCGTCGTCGGCAGCGGGCGGCACGTTGACGCTTGGCGCGGCAGACGGCGCGACGCTCACGCTTGCGGACGGCGCGACGATCGACGTCGGGACGGACGACACGCTGGTCATTTCGGCGAACGTCGTCTTGGCGGGAAAGGTTCGCAAAACCGGCTTCGGGAAGGTCGTCTTCGCCGGTTCGGTGACATGTCCGGCTTCGGTGACGAAAGGCGCGGAAGGCTCAGACGCCTACTGGCTGCGGATCAACCACGGTTCGGCCGACTTTGACGGGGCGGTCACGGGCGTGCGCCTCATCTGCTGTTCGGGCGACGGCGACGTGCCGCTGGTCACGCTGAAGGCGAATTGCACGGTTTCGGACTATGCCGCCGTCCTGACGGCCTATTCGGACGACGGGTTCGCGACGAACTGCCGCGGCGAGACGCGTCAGGAAGGGGCGACGGTGGACTACACGACCGTTCCGGCGCTCTTGAAGGACAGTTCGATGCCGCTGACGTCGCCGCAGGGAGGCTCCGGACGCTATGTGCTGTCGTCCGGCACGTTCATCGGCCCGCGCGGAAACCTGTCTTTCGTCAAGAACTTCAACGACCGGGGCTCGTTCGAGCTTGTCCAGGACGGCGGCGTGATGCGCCTCTGCGGGAGCCTCTTTTTCGCGCGGAACTCGACGGGGCAGGATCTCACCTACACGCTCAACGGCGGCACGCTGGAGACCGACTCTTCCCTTGAGAGCTACGACAGGGGCCTGTCGCACGTGAACCTGAATGGCGGCGCCGTGGCGCTGGGCGCCAGCCGCAAATATCTGGAATCCGGCGCCTTTGACGTGTCGGTCGGCGGTGACGCCACGCTGAAGGCGTCGGCGGACGTCGAGGCGTACGTTCCGGCGGACTTCGTCGGGACGGGTTCGGTGACGGTCGAGGGGCCTGGGCGGATCGACCTGGGCGGTGTCTATTCCCTGCCGAGGCTGTCAGTGAAGAACGGCGGAACGCTGGGCATCGCCCCGCACCTGATGACACGGTCGATGTCCGCGACGGCGCTGACGCTGGATCAGGGCGTCCTGAACCTTCCGTACGAGGGGCTGTTGACGGTGGCCGCGCTCTGCGTCAATGGGCGAGACTGTCCGCCGCGCGTCTACAGGCCCGGAAAGGGCGTCGTCAGGGGCTCCCTCGTGGGCATCGGACGGCTTCAGGTTCTCACGGGGCCTGAATATGGCGGGGTGCTTGTCATCAAGTGATGACAATGATTAGGCGGTGACGACAATGATGAAGAATGTCTTTGTCTGCTTGGCAGGAGCCCTTTGCGCGCTTTCGCTGACGGGCGCCGTCACGTCCGACGGGGAGCGGCTTGTCGTCGCGGGCGAAAGCGCGGCAGTCTCGCCGGATGGCCGCCGCCTCGCGTTCCACCGGTTTGAGGACGGCGTCCTCAAGCTCGGCGTCTGTCCGTCGGCGGGCGGAACGGTCACGTGGATCGAGTCCGGCCCGGGCATGGCGGCCTACCCCGCCTGGGCGCCGGACGGCTCGCTGGTCTACACCTATGGCCACGAAACCCTGACGGCTCACGAGGCGTACAAGGCTCGGACGACCGGCGGCGGCTATGGACTGCGTGTCCGTCAGGCAGACGGACGCACGCGCGAACTCTGCACCGGGTACACGCGCGACTATCTTCCGACGGTGTCCGCTGACGGGCGGGAGGTCTACTTCACGACGACGCGCGAGGTCAGGGGAGGACAGCTGGCGCCGATGTCCTCGAACATTGCGCGCGTGCCGTTTGACGGTTCGGCGAAGCCTGCGGTCGTCTTGCGTCCGCCGGGCTCCTATAACATGGCGGTCGCCCAGCCGGCGCTTTCGCCGGACGGGCGGCATCTCGTCTGGGCGCACATGGCGAGCCTTGAAGAGGGGTGGGCGCTCTTCGGCGCGCGGCTGGACGAAATCGGCCGGCCGGATCGCCGCGTGCTGCTGACGCCGGAGCTGCTGACGGCGCTTTCGCCGCGTTGGCACCCGGACGGCACGCTGGTGGCGTTCACGGGCTTCCGTCAGGACGATCCGGGGTATGGCGTCTGGCTGATGGACATGCGCGCGTTTGCCCTGAGGCGCGTCTGCGACGGCGAGAACCCGGCGTTTTCGCCGGACGGGAAGTGGCTTTACTATGATCGCGAACGCCAGATCTATCGGCGGCCATTCGGCTCGGCGGATCGTCCCGTTCCCGGCGAGGTCACGTTTCGGAAGCCCGTCGGACAGGATGTCCCGCAGCGCGTCCTGTGGACTTCCGGCACGGGCGCAGGCGACGTGTCGATGACCGTCGGCAACTTGGGGCGGGAGTTTGCCGTCGGCTCCGAGACGGTCGTCTACTTGCGGGCGAAGGTGCGATGGAACGGCGAAAAGGGAGACCCTGTTTTCATGCGCGGCGTCTACAAGGAGTCTGACCAGGCGCTGCTGCTGTTCGCGACGGCGACGGGCGAAGTCTGGTTCTCGACGCGGGACAGCTACGGCGGCTTCATGGGCGCGGCGCAGGTCCTTCCGGGACCGGGCGAATACGACCTCGTAGGCGTGCGGACGCCGGCCTGCCTGCATCTTTACGTGGACGGCGGGGCGGTACGGGCTTCTCGCGGGCTCAATCTTCCTCTTGACCGGCCTGTGGCGCTCAAGATCGGCGTCGAGTGTCCGGCGGGAACGGCTGTCCGTGCGGCCGAGATCGGCACGGGCTGGCCGAAGTCGCTGCTGTCGGGTTGCCTGACGAAAGAGGAGGTGATGAAATGATCTTGTCGGCTGCGCTGCTGGCGGCGGCTTTTGACGTGGTGGCGCTCGTGGATTCGCTCGATTTCGCACAGCGGTTCGACATCGAGAAAAGCGAGGGGACCCTGCAGGTCCTCGAACACGTGCTCAGGACGTCGGCGACGGACGTCTGGTGGCGTGACAAGGGCGGTGGGCGTTTGCGCTATCCGTCCAAGGAAGAGGCCTATCCGCTCAGCGAGGATCCCTTTGACCGGCACACCGTTCCGCGCGAAGACGTTTTCGGGCACCTCCGCCTCGACCGCCCGGAGGCGAACCCGTTTCCGATTCTCCGCCGTGAATGTGCGCGCCGAGGCGTTGGATTCGGCATCCATACGACATGGGAGGAGTCGCACAACTACATTGCCATGACGTCGAGCTGGACGCTGAACCATCCGCAGTTCTGGTGCTGCATGAACGGGCGAAAGCCCTTCCTGGCGACGTGTTCGATCGCCTATCCTGAAGTGGTCGCGCACAAGTTGCGGCTGGTTGACGAACGGCTCGCGCTCGGGCCCGACACGATCTTCCTCGACCTCGCGCGCGATGGTGGCTGGACCGCCTTGCGGGAGTACGTCAAGCCGATGACGGACGAATGGCGGCGCCGCTACGGCTGCGAGCCGCCGTCGACGAATGACGTGCGCTGGACGGCTCTTGTGTCCGAACCCGTCACCGCCTACCTGAAGCAGTTCGCGGCGCGGTGCCATGCGCAGGGCTGCCGGTTCGTCTTGGGCTTTTACGGCATGGAGGACGCCGACTTCGTCCACCTCCGTTACGGCATCGACTGGCGCAGGCTTGCGGCGGACGGGACGATCGATGCCGTTGTCGTGATGGGGTTTGCCTATGATCGCGCGAATGCGTGGCGTTCGATCGAGGCCATCTGCCGTAGGGTCATGTCTGAACGGGGCAAGGCGGACGTCTACTTCCCGCTGGCGAGTTACGCCTGGGGGCGTGCGCACTTTCCGGGCCTCGCCCGGACGCTCGGCATTTCGGAGGCGGAGGCGGTTCGTCGCCTCTTGCGGCTGGCGAAAGACGTCGGCGGGCGCGGCGTCGTCATGGAGTGCGTGGACTACGGGAACTATTCGCCGGCCGTCTGCGAGGAGATCCGCCGTTTCCGGGAGGCGTTGTAGAGACGACGTCGAGGCCGCTGAGCCTCTGCGTCATGAAATATGGTATACTTGACGGCATGGGACTCTTGGAGAAGAAGCGGCCGCCGCTGAAACTGCCGTTCAAGTACGGGACGACGCGCGACTTCCGGATCGTCAGCCTGGAGCCGGACGGCGTGCTCTGCGTGCCGGTGCTGGGCATGAGCGACTACAAGCGGACGTGGGCCCTGGCGCCTGAGCATACGCATCCGGAGTGCCTCGAGATCTCCTACTGCCTGCGAGGCAACCTGTCGTTCGCCTGTCAGGGACAGGAGTGGCCGTTCCTCCCCGGCTCGGTCTTCGTGACCCGGCCGACGGAGCCGCATCGCCTCCTTGCGCTGAACAAGGGCCTTCGGATGTACTGGATGTTCTTCCGTGTGCCGCGTCGGGGCTTCCCCCTGCTGAAGCTGCCGCCGTCGGAGGCGGAATGGCTGAAGAGGCGCCTCCTGAACCTGCCGAACCGCCTGTTTCCGGCGACCAAGCGCGTCCACGCCGCGTTCAAGCGGCTCTTCTTCCTGTATGACCGCGCGCCGAAGCGGACGCCGGAGCGGCGTCTTCAGCTGCGCGTGGCCGTGACGGAACTGCTGCTCGCCCTCGTCGAGGCCTCGGCGGAGACGCCTGATCGTCCGGCGGCGGGCCGCGTCGAGGCGCTGGTCGAGGAGATGCGCGCGAAGCCCGGCGCGGACTACCCGATTGACGCATTGGTGGAACGTGCCGCGCTGTCGCCGTCGAATCTCGCGCTGCGCTTCAAGGCGCTCGTGGGACTGCCGCCGCACACGTTTCTCGTCCGCTGCCGGATCGCGCGCGCCAAGGAGCTGCTGGCGGAATCCGACGCGAAGGTGACGGCTGTCGCGCAGGCGCTCGGCTTTCCCTCGGCGCAGCATTTCGCCACGCAGTTCCGAAACGTCACCGGGCAGACCCCGCGCGCATGGCGGCAGGCGGCGCGCCAACCGGCGGCGGATAAAATGATATAATACGCGGCGTTTCATACGCGATTCCAGACACCATCCGACACGAGACACCATGAGCGCTGACCTCTCCAACGTACGCAACATCGGCATCGTCGCCCACATCGACGCGGGCAAGACGACGACGACCGAGCGCATCCTCTTCTACACCGGCAAGATCCACAAGCACGGCGACGTCCACGACGGCAACACGACGACCGACTTCATGATCCAGGAGAAGGAGCGCGGCATCACCATCCAGTCCGCCGCGATCTCCTGCACGTGGAACGGCCACGCGATCAACATCATCGACACGCCCGGCCACGTCGACTTCACGATGGAGGTCGAGCGCTCCCTGCGCGTCCTCGACGGCGCGGTCTGCGTCTTCTGCGCCGTCGGCGGCGTCCAGCCGCAGTCGGAGACGGTCTGGCGCCAGGCCGACCGCTACGGCGTGCCGCGCCTCGCGTTCGTCAACAAGATGGACCGCATGGGCGCCGACTTCGCGCGCGTCGTCGAGGAGATGCGCACGAAGCTGAAGGCGGTCGCCTGCCCGGTCGAGCTGCCGATCGGCCGCGAGGACGGTTTCAAGGGCGTCGTCGACCTCATCCGCCTGAAGGGGATCGTCTACGACGAGGCGACGGAGGGCAAGACGTTCACGGTCGGCGAGATCCCCGCCGAGCTGAAGGACGACGCGGAGCTCGCGCGCGCCGAGCTCGTCGAGAAGGTCGCCGACCTCGACGAGGGCGTCATGGAGGCGTACCTCGAGAAGGGCGACCTCACGGAAGCGGAGCTCGTGCCCGCGATCCGCCGGCTCGTCGTCGCGGGCCGCCTCGTGCCCGTCCTCTGCGGCACGTCGCTCCGCGACAAGGGCGTCCAGCCGCTCCTCGACGCGATCTGCGCCTACCTGCCCTCGCCGAAGGACCGTCCGCCCGTGCCGGCGACGGACCTCAAGAGCGGCGAGCCCGTGACGCGCAAGCAGGACGATTCGGAGCTGCTGACCTCGCTCGTCTTCAAGATCGCGACCGACCCCTACGTCGGCAAGCTCTACTTCGTGCGCGTCTACGGCGGCGTCCTCAAGAAGGGCGCGAACGCCTACAACCCGCGTACGCGCAAGCGCGAGCGCATCCTGAAGATCGTGCGCCTCTTCGCCGACGACCAGATCGAGGTCGAGGAGCTGCGCGCGGGCGACATCGGCGCCGTCGTCGGCCTCAAGGAGGTGACGACCGGCGACACGCTCTGCTCGGAGATGAAGCCGTGCTACCTGGAGCGCATCACCGCGCCGCAGCCCGTCATGTTCCTCGCGATCGAGCCGAAGTCGAGCGCCGACAAGGACAAGCTCGTCGCCTCGATGCAGGCCCTCGCGGCCGAGGACCCGACCTGCCAGTTCCGCGAGGACGAGGAGACGGGCCAGACGATCCTCTCCGGCATGGGCGAGCTGCACCTCGAGATCCTCGTCGACCGCCTCAAGCGCGAGTTCAAGTGCGCGGCGAACGTCGGCAAGCCGATGGTCAGCTACTGCGAGACGGTGACGCAGCCCGCGCGGAAGGAGTTCACGTTCGACCGCGAGCTCGGCGGCAAGCGCCACGCCGTCACGCTCGCGATCGAGGTGAAGCCGCGCGAACGCGGCGCGGGCGTCAAGATCGGCCTGTCGCGCGAATTCGTGAACCTCGTCCTCGACAGGCATCTGCAGGACTGCGTCTCGCAGGGGCTCTCGGACGGCGTCTCGACGGGCGTCCTCGCGCGCTACCCGATGACGGACGTGGAGGTGACGTGCCTCTCGGCGACGCTCGTCGACCCGGAGGTCTCGGACGAGGTGGCGTTCCGCTCGGCGGCGATGATGGGCTTCCGCGAGGCCGCCGAGGCCGCCGCGCCGGAGTTTCTGGAGCCGATCATGAAGCTGGAGATCACGACGCCGCCGGAATCGGTCGGCGAGATCCTCGGCGACCTCAACAGCCGGCGCGGAACCGTCCTCGACATGGACATGCGCGGCGACCTCCAGGTCATCCACGCGCGCGTGCCGCTCGCGCAGATGTTCGGCTACGCGACGGCGATCCGCTCGCTCACGAAGGGCCGCGCCTCGTACTCGATGGAGACCGACCAGTTCGAGCTCGCGCCGAAGAACGTGCGCGAGGAAATCCTGAGCCGCTGACATGTTCGCGCTTCTCCTTTTCGCGGCCGTCCTCTTCGAGACCTCGCAGGACGGCGTTTCGTTCAAGGTCGAGTCCGAGACGACACAGGTCGACCCGGCGCGCAGCGTCTTCCTGCGGGTCGAACTGACGGCGGCGCCCGACCGCACGGCGGCGCTGCCCGACCTGCGCGACCGCGTCGTCGGCTTCTCGCTTGCGGAGGACTTCGCCGAAGAGCCCGTGCGCGCGGCGGACGGCTCGACCGTGCAGGTTGCGAACTGGCGGCTCGTGCCCGAACCCTGCGCGAAAGCCTACAAGATTCGCCCCTTCGTCGTCAAGGCGTCGCCGAAGCTGCTCTCCTACCAGTCGGACGACGGCAAGTTCTCGTTCGTCGGCGGGCCGATCGCCTTTGATCCGCCCGCCGCGCGCGAGCCGGTGACGGGCGGCATCGAGACGGATCCGCAGAAGGATCTGCCGCCGCTCAGCTGGAAGCTCGTCGGCTTCATCGCTCTCGGCCTGCTGGCGCTGGCCGCCGTCGTCGTGGGGCTCGTCGCCCTCGTGCGGCTGATTGCGCGCAAGGTCAAGGAACACCGCATGAGTCCGATCGAACGCGCGTGGGTCGAACTCGACCGCCTCCTCAAGAAGGGGCTGCCGGGGCGCGGACGCTACAAGGACTTCTACGTCGAGCTCACGATGGTCGTGCGCCGCTACATCCAGCGCAAGTACGGCATCAAGGCCCCGCACCTGACGACGGAGGAGTTTTTGAGAGATAATCGAATTGCCGAATTGTCGAATGCTCGAATCGCGGAGCTGAAGGCGTTTCTGGAGAGCGCGGACATGGTGAAGTTCGCGGGCGTGCAGGCGACGCCGGAGATGGCGGACGCGGCGACGGCTTCGGCGCGCGGCTACCTGAAAGGCGATGCGGAGGTCGTGAAATGAGCTTTGCCAATCCGTGGATGCTGCTCCTGTTTTTGCCGCTGGGGTTCGCCGCCTGGCGGCTGCTGCGGCGCGGCCGCAAGCGCGGCATCCGCTTCTCGGCGGTTTCGCGCCTCCCGGCGCCGGCGGCGGGCTGGCGCGCGCGGGTCGCGGCGCTGACGCCGTTCGTCCTCCTCGCGGGCCTCGCGCTGCTCGTCCTTGCGGCGGCGCGTCCGCGCACGTCGCTCGCGCGCGAGCGGAAGTCCGTCGATGCCCTCGCGATCGTGATGACGGTGGACGTCTCCGGCTCGATGGACGCGCTGGACCTGACGCCGAAGGGCGAGCGGTTCTCGCGCCAGACGACGCGCCTCGCCGTCGTGAAGAAGCTCTTTGCCGAATTCGTCGAGAAGCGTCCCGACGACCTCATCGGCCTCGTCACGTTCGGCGGTTACGCGGCGACGCGCTCGCCCCTGACGGCCGACCATGCGGCGCTCCTGAACGTCCTCCGGGGCGTCGAGATCCCGTCCGTCGCGCTGGACGCGCAGGGGCGTGCCATTTCGCAGGACGAGCAGATGACGGCCATCGGCGACGGCCTCGCGACGGCGCTTGCGCGACTGAAGGACGCGAAGCCGAAGACGAAGATCGCGATCCTGCTGTCGGACGGCGTGTCCAACACGGGCGCGGTCGAGCCGGACGAGGCGGCGGCCGCCGCCGAAAAGATGGGCGTCAAGGTCTACGCGATCGGCGTCGGCACGCGCGCCCGCCGCACGCCGATCATCGGGCGCGACTTCTTCGGCCGCGAGGTCGTGCAGTACGCCGACATGACGTTTGACGAGAAGCAGCTGCGGTCGATCGCGAAGAGGACGGGCGGCACGTACTTCGCCGTCAACGACCGCGATTCGCTGGTGAAGGCGCTGGACGAGATTGACCAGCTGGAGACGACGCGGCTCGATGCGGACGTCTTCAACCGCTGGCGCGAGCACTTCGTGCCGTTCCTCCTCGCGGGGACGCTCCTCGTCCTCTTCGCCGTCTCGCTCTCGATGTCCGCGACGCGGCGACTGGCCTGATCCGGCGGCTGTCTGCGCGGCGGAGGCGAACCGATCCGCGTCGGGCGGCGTTAAAACCAAACGTAAGGATTGCGTTTTGTCATGAAGAAAATTCTGCTTTTTCTGAATCTGGCGGTTGCGACGGCGGTCGTGGCCGAAAATTCAATTGATGCGGCGCTCGCGAAGGGCGCGGCGTTTCTCCTGTCGAAACAGGCGGCGGACGGTCATTTCTCCGATCCACAGATGCCGGCGTTGACGGCGTTGCCGCTCTGGGCGCTCACCGGGGTTCAGGCGGACAGGGCCGCGCGCGAGAAGGCCGCCGCGTTCGTCCTCGGCACGCAGCGCGCCGACGGCGGCTTCTACGTGCCGAAGCCGGGGCGCGGCGGTTCGGGCCTCGGCAACTACAACACGGCTGTCTGCCTCGCGGCGCTCTTCGAGTCGAAGCTCGCGCCGACGGCGCCGCTCCTGAAGGCGCGCGAATACATCGCCGCGTCGCAGCTCACGGGCGACGACACGCTGGCGGGCGGCTTCGGCTACGACCGGGTCATGCGCCGCCGCTACGCCGACCTCTCCAACACGGCCTACGCGATGGACGCGATGGCGCGTACGGCCTCGCTGGAGGAACTGCGCACGAGTGGGCAGAAGGTCGATCTCAACTGGGCGCAGGCGATTGCGTTCGTCGAGAACCTCCAGAAGAAGGAAGGCCCGGACAAGGGTGGCGCGGCCTACAACGAGCGCACGCCGCAGGGCGGCAGCGCGACAAACCGCGCCGGAAAGGTGCATCTTCGCGCGTACGGGTCGATGAGCTACGCGGCCGTTCTCTCGATGTGCTCGGCGAACCTGACGAAGGGCGATCCGCGCGTCCGCAACGCGCTCGACTACTGCTCACGCTACTGGTCGGTCGCGGAGAACCCCGGCATGGGCAATCAGGGGCTCTACTACTACTTCGACATCCTCGCGCGCGCCCTCGACGCGGCGGGCGTGGAGGAGCTGTTCACGCCGGAGGGGCGGACAGTCTACTGGAAGCGGGAACTCGCGGCGAAGCTCCTCTCGCTCCAGAAGTCGGACGGCAGTTGGGCGAATGACAACAACCGCTTCTGGGAGGCCGACCCCGTGCTCTGCACGAGCTTCGCGATGATCTGCCTGGAACTCTGCGGAAAGTAAGAAGAGTAAGAAGTAAAAGGGATGAAGGAAAAAGTAAGGACGGAAGAGGGGGCGAGCATGGAAGACGCGAGCGGCAAGGAAGCGTTGAAGGCGACGGGCGTGTGCTGCGCCTATGGGAAAGGCGCGGCGCGCGTCGAGGTGCTGAAGGACTTTTCGCTCGTGCTGAAGCCGGGCGAATTCGTCGCGCTGATGGGGCCGTCCGGCTCCGGCAAGTCGACGTTCCTTCATCTCGCGGCGGGGCTGCTCCTGCCGACGGCGGGTACGATTGAAGTCGGCGGACAGGACGTGACGGCGATGAGCGACGCGGCGGCGACGAAGTTCCGCCGCCGTCACGAGGGCGTCGTCTTTCAGGCGTTCAATCTGCTGGAGACGCTGACCGTGCGGGAGAACATTGCGTTGCCCGTCCGCCTCGACCACAGGCGGCCCGATGCCGCGCGCATCGCGGAACTGGTGGCGAAATTGGGCCTTGTGGGCAAGGAGGAACGACGTCCGTCGGAGCTTTCGGGCGGCGAGCAGCAGCGCGTCGCCATCGCCCGTGCGCTCTTCGCGAAGCCGGACGTGATCCTGGCGGACGAGCCGACGGGCAACCTCGACGCGAAGGCGTCACATGCGATCTGCGGACTGATGAGGGAACTCAACCAGACGGAGCGGAGCGCGATTCTCCTCGTCACGCACGACCCCGTCGTCGCGGCGGCCGCGACGCGCGTCTGCTTCCTCAAGGAGGGGAAGATCGCGGCGGACTTCGCGACGAATCACGATCCGGCGGCGATTTCCGCGCGGTATCTGGAAACGTACGAGTCGATTTGACGGGGTTGGACGGAAAGTGGTATAATTTGCGCAGATTTTGTTGGGCGAGTGGTGCTTCGCCTGACACACGGGTCAAACCGTGATGGCTCTTTGACAACGGCTGACGGGCACCTGACGTCGGCCACCGGCCTGAAGTTCTTGCGTGGCAGGGCAACCTGCCGTGTCGGAACGGAGGGCAGAACCTTGGAAGAGGCTGTCGCCGCAAAGGACAGCCGAACCAAGGGGCCGGGAATCCCAAAAGGATCCGGCCTGTCCGCCGAAACGCCGCAAGGCGCGACGGCGGGCAGCGTACGCAACAGTACGTAAAGTAACTTCGCCGGAAACCGCTAATTTCTATTGCTGAAGTGAAATACGAGCTGTGCGTGCGTGTGTCATTCACACACGACGCACTCTCTATTCATGTTTCAGCATAGGCTCTTAGCGGTGCCTCCGGCGAGATAGGAATCTTGAGGGTGCGCCGTTCTATTTTCCTGCGCCGAGAGCGGCCGCGCCTTGTCAATGGCGGCGTGGGAGAAAAAGAGAGTGTGTTGATGAGTGATGAGAAGAGCCTTTCATTTTCAGACGTTCTGAAGGAGGTTGTCGAGTGTCTGAATCAATTCAAGACGCCGACTCTCGACAAGGCACTGCTTGAACAAAAGGGCATAACAACCGATTTGCAAAACCTACCTTGCACGTTCAACCTCGTGCTGAAGAATAAAAAGAAGACGACGCGGATTCAGAGTTGCATGAAGCACATCCTGACGGAACGCATCACGACCGATCAGGGGAATGTAACGAATAGGACCGACGAAAAGTATTTGAACTATGTTGAGGTTGGAATCGAACATGAGGTTGAGAAGCCGTTTTGTGCAGGGTGGGCTGATATTCTCAAGATAGTCGGTGGGACAATCATTTTTCTTTGCATTATATTTACCCTGTTTCATCTTTTAGGTTGGCTTGCGTTGCAGAGATCGGTCAAGGAAGAGCGCGTGGCGACGCGGTTTAGCGTTGGCTCAAATGTCGTTTATTCGCTTGAAGCCTTGCAAAGCACGAAGGGGCTGAAATGAGGGATGATCCGATTACAAGCCGTGACATCTACAAGACGCTTTGGAAGTGCCGTGAGTTTGAACTTACGACGCTTTGGCAAAGGTCTGCCCTGCTTGGTGTCTTCTTGGCTGTGACCTATACGGGGTATGGTTATCTTGTCATGAGTGTCTTTGAGCATGGATGCACGGGCCGTTGGACGCCCTTTAACCTGTTGGGCGTTGGACTGTGTTGCTTTGGGATGGTTTTTTCCGCCTTGTGGTGCATGATGCTCAAGGGCTCGAAAATGTGGTATGAAAACTACGAAGCGGCGTTGATGGCTTTTCAAGAAGGCCAGCCAGATTCGGCCTTTGCGAGTGATTCAGTCCGTGCCAATGCCGCCTTTGGTGCGGTCTATTCGCCAGAGGCGGAAAAGAAATTGGAGTTGTTCGATTTCAATGACAGTTTGCTTTCCACGGTGGGCGGACACTATTCCGTGTCGCGGGTTGCAGTTTCCATTGGTGTCGTTTCGCTTGTCGGATGGTGCGCATTAAGTGTCCTTCATATCCTTTCATTGGTTGTGGGGGCTCAGATGGCCTTGGAAATGGTCGAAATCTATGGGATTCCCATTGCACTTGCGCTGTTCTTGTCAATTTCTGTTGTCGTTTTTGTCATGCTAACAAAAATGGCGAAGAGTTCGAGCCTTTAAGACGAAAGAAAGAAATAAAAATGCATAAGAAAATTGGCCTCATGGCCTGTTCACTGATGGTGTTTGGCGCGGTTGCAAAACCGAAAGTTGAGATTCTATCTACGCAAATGCGTACGACTGATCCGACGGTGATGGATGTATCCTACAAAGTGACGAGCGCAAACGACAAAGTGAACGTACGCGCACTCGCCTTTGAGAACGGTGTGCGGAGTTTCGCGAACGTCGTGCGTCCGTCGACGTTCTTGGAAGGGAGTGTCGTCGGCGACAGCGTGTCCGCGAATACGGTCAACTCGTTTGCGTGGAAGGTGTCGGCAGACTGGAAGGTCGACCTCGCGCAAGTGGCGGTCGAGGTGTTGGCGAAGGAAGTCGATGAGGGACTGGTGCCGCTCGATCTCGTCACGATCCCGGCGCATGGGAGCTATGGCGCCGTCACATGTTCGACGAACGTCGTTTCGGATGCCGAGTATCGTGATGCGCTCTACTGGCTTTATGCCGACGGCGATGCCGATCTTACGTTGAAGGACGGTTGGCTGCGCGATGCGCAGGGGCGGATTCTTGTCAAAGGCGACGTGTTACAGGGCGACGGTTACGTCGGCGAATTCATTCGTGGCAAGATGGGCTGTGACGCGATGGGGAAGGGCTGTCAATGGCCGCATGCGGTCGTCGCCGCCGTGGAGCGCATTCGCCGTGTGTCGATGCCGTATTCGGGCAACCACCGTTACATGATCAAAGGCCTGACCGCCCCCGCCGCGCAGACGATGGGCAACGGCCTGTACATGGTCATCGACCTGAACGGCAACGACTTCCACTTCCCCGTCACCTACATGGATTCGGCGCCATCCAAGTGGGGCGACGAGTACAAGACGAACAAGATTGTTTTGCGGCGCATCGACACCCCGAACGGCACATATTACGCAGGCGTCTTCCAGATTACTGAGGCGCAATGGGCGAAGGTGATGGGCGGAACGAGCACCAGCACCAAGCCGAAAGCCTACATTCCGTACTATGGCATTCGTGGCGATGCGGACGTGTATGACTGGCCGAGTTCAAATGAGGTCGACGCGAACAGTTTCATGGGTGCGCTTCGGGTGCTGACGGGGATTCCGACGTTCGACTTGCCGAGTGAAGCCGAATGGGAATACGCGGCGCGTGCGGGCGTGACGACCAAATGGCTGTGCGGCGACAGCGAGGAAGGGTTGGATGATTTTGCGTGGTATTCCAAGAACAGTGACGGAACGACGCATCCCGTTGGTACGCGCGCGGCGAATGCGTGGGGACTTTACGACGTGCATGGCAACGTGTGGGAGTGGTGCCTGAATCGTTATTCGAGCGGCAATTCCAGCCGGGTGCTGTGCGGCGGCTCGTACTACCACGATGCGTCGAGCTGCGCCTTTGGCTGTCGGAACGGCGGCGGTAACCCGTCTGGCGTCTGGGGCAACCGCGGGTTCCGTTTGTTCTGCCGCCCAGGATCGAACTGAGTTCCATGCTCAAGAAATGACGAGCGCGGCATGAGGTACTCAGCGACAGAACGGACGGGGAACTGCGCCCCCCGAACCCTCGGCAGAGGAGAGGGCGAGTCGGAAGTCGCTCGCCTACGCGGCGGCGGTCGGTTAGGGCCTTTTGCGCGCCTTTTCGCAGAGCGCGGCGGCGAGGTCGTTCATCGCGAGGCAGTTGGCGCGAAAGAGATGGGCGGCGGCGGGGTCGCGGCGCATGGCAAGGGCCGAGATGTGGGGCGTCGTGTTGGTGAAGCCCGAGAGAATAAGCAATCGGTCGGCGGCGAGTTCGCGCGAGTCTTCGTCCGAGGGGTCGTAGCGTGGCGGCAGGGTGCAGGGCAGCATCTTGACGAAGCGGGCTTTCGGTGTCGCCTTGAGCCGCTTGAGCAGTTCGGTTTCGCCCGGCGAAATAAAGCCGCTGACGATCACCGCGCCTCGACGGGCCTTTTCGACGAGTTCGGCGATGGTGGGCTCGTGTTCGGCGAGCGACTTCTTGAGCGTCAGGCGGGCGTGAACGAGAAAGGGCGAGCCGAGCAAGGTGAGGTTGCCCATCGCCGACCAGACGCGCGTGGGGTCGAGAATTGCGTGGCGAATGGAAGCAAAGCGCAAAAAACGATCAGGGTGGCGGCGTTTCCAGAGGGCGCGCGCCGGGTTGAGCTTGATATAGCGGCGAATGGCCTTGAGCTGGCGCGAGTCGAACGAAAGCTCGATATAGGCGCGGCGGTCGAAGCGAAGCACGGAATGGACGGAACGGACGGGGGGCGGTGCCCCCCGAACCCCCGGCGAAGGAAAGGGGGCTGTCGCCCCGTTCAGCCGCGCGAGGGCTTCGGCGCGTGTGAGGCCTTGGCGCGTCAGCCGCTGAATCTGGGCGGCGATCGCCCGCTCGCGCGCGAGGGTTTCGGCGAAGCGCGCCGCCGCCTCGTGGGGTGCGGGGGCCGGGCCCCCGTTCGATTGGGCCCAAGCCGCCTCAATCGCCTTCATGAGCGCGAAACTGGCCCAAAGCGGGTTGAAGTCGGGCGCTTGGTCATAGTGCACGATCATGAGAAAATGAACATGGTCGGGCATGATGACGCGATTGGAAATCGTCACGGCGGGGTAGACGGCGTGAAACGCCCGCAAGAAGGTCTGAACCACCTCGCCCGCCGGCAACAGCACGGGGCGCGCCTCGCCCTCGACGAGCTGCGAGAGCATTTGGGGGCGGCCTTCGAGCGTCAGCGTGATGAAGAAGAACTGAAGGCCGCTGTGGTGAAATTCGAGTTTCATACACCGCTATTATACAGGAATCGTTCGGGCGCGGCAAGGGCAACGGCGAAGGGTCTCACACGGAGGTGCGGAGGCACGGAGAATAGAATATTGAACGGGGATGAAGAACGGTTTCAGTGGGCGAAGCGTTCCTTTCGCCAATCCATTCAGTGTCGCGTGAACGCGCGTTTCAGTGCATTCCGTGGTTGGACGAACCCGATTAGAAAAGGCGGCTTGAGATGAAACGAAAAATCAGAATTCTGTTTGCGCAGTGCGCAGTTTCCCTGTGCGCTGCGTCGGCTTGGGCCGATGTCGTGCACATCACGTACCAGACCTCGACGGGCGGAACGGTGTCGACTGTCGCCGAGGCGGCGCTGGAGACGGGATGCGCCTACACGACCGTTCCCGCGCCCACGAAAAGCGGCTACATCTTCACCCACTGGACGATTTCGACGAAGCAGGACTTCGCTGCCCGTGACGTCTGGGGACGGGCCTATGACGCGCCGAGTTTCATGCTCTACGAGGACACGACGCTGACGGCGCACTATCTGCCCGCTTCGCGGGACTCGGATGGCGACGGCATTCCCGACGGCTGGGAACTCTATTGGTACGGCGACCTCGCGCCGGACGCCGCGAGCGACACGGACGGCGACGGGGCGACCTTCGCAGAGGAACTGGCGAACGGGACGAATCCGCTCTTTCCTGACACGTCCGAGTCAGGCGGCGTGAGCCGTGCGCTGTCGGGCACGTTCCTCTACAATCCGCACCGTTACGCGCCCGTCGTCGTGCGCAGCGAGCCGGAGGGGAGGCTTTGCACCACGACGACGAACTACTGCTCGACGGGCGACCTGCAGCGCACCCCGACCCTCTCCGTCGCGAACGGATTCGCCTACTGGACGGTTGACGGCGTGGCGCAGCGCGATGCGTTCGGACGCGCCCTCGATCAGGTTGTCATCAATCCCGATGCCGCCCACGTCACCGAGGCCGTCGCCCATTATGTCGCGGATAAGGCGGTGCGGTGGTCGCTCTACTGGTACGGGCGTACGGACATCGCAATGGACAGCGACACGGACGGCGACGGCTACACGTTCGCCGAGGAGTTGGCGAACGGGACGAATCCGCATTTTCCTGACACGTCTGAATCAGGCGGCGTGAGCCGTGCGTTATCGGGCACGTTCCTCTACAATCCGCACGACTACGCGCCCGTCGTCGTGCGCAGCGAGCCAGCGGGCGCGCTGTTCACGACGGCGACGAACTATGTGACGGCCGGTGACATTCAGAGGACAGATGCGCCGTCCATCGCGGACGGATTCGCCTATTGGACGGTTGACGGCGTGGAACAGCGCGACGCGTTCGGACGCGCCCTCGATCAGGCGGTGGTCACGCCCGACAGCGGACGCGTCCTTGACGTCATCGCCCACTACGTCGCTGACGAGGCCGCGCGGTTGTCCTATTACTGGTACGGGCGCCCGGACGTCGCGATGGACAGCGACACCGACGGCGACGGCTTCACCTTCTCTGAGGAAATCGCGAACGGGACGAATCCGCACTTCCCCGACACGACGGAGCCGGGCGGAATCGCCTACGCCGATTCGGATACGCTGGAGGCGAACCTCCAGCCGTTCGATCCGGCGACGGGCGCGGTCGTCGGCGAGGCGTTCGAGGAGCTGTTCACCTCGCCGTTCGCGGGGAACGCCGCGACGAGCCGGACGTTCGGCAACCCGACGTTCACGCGCGACGACACGGTCGCGACGAACGGGCTCGACCTCGCGCAGGGCTCGCTCGCGGCGCTGGACGGCTTGACGCTCGATGTGCCGCCGACGGATGCGGTGAGCTGCGCGTTCGGCGACGTCGACCAGGACGGGATCGCCGATTTGCTTGTGAGCGATGCGGAAGGGCGCATCTGGTTCTACCGGGGGCTGGGCGAAAACGCCTTCGCCCTGCAGCACAAGGTCTGGGGCGGCTCGCACGCGGGCTTCGCGCCGAGGCTGACGATCGCGCTTGTGGACTGGGACGGCGACGGCGACCTCGACTGCGTGTGCGGCACGGCGGACGGGAAGCTCATGCTGCTCGTCGACCCGCGCGTCGGGCGGCCGACGAACGTGCAGGCGACGGCGGGCGTCGACTCGGTCGTGCTGACGTGGGACCCGAACGGCAACTCGCGCGTGCGCGGCTACGGCGTCTACCGGGGCGCGGACACGAACGCCTACGACCGCATCGAGGCGCAGTGGCCGCTGCCGCGCTACCGCGACGTGCCGGAGGTCGTGCAGGACTACTACTACCGCGTGACGAGCGTGAGCCGGTTCTACACGAGCGGCAATTCGACGCCCACGACGAGCGAGTCCCTGCCGACGGACGCGGTGTACGTGCAGTTCCGTCCGCACGTCTGGCTGACGGGCACGAGCGGCTTCACGGGGTCGAACGTGACGGTGATCGTCTCGATGAACAACTCGATGGGCATCTCTGCCGAGGGGCTGTCGCTGACGTTCGCCTACGACCCGGCGGTGCTGGCGCCGCGCGGCATCCGCACGACCGGCCTCACGGCGGGGCTCGTCGCGGGCGGGACGGCCACCGTGCCGTCTGCCGGCACGTGGTGCTTCGCCGCGCAAGGCGGCGAGATCGCGACGGGCGCGGGGCGGTTCCTGCTGCTGGACTTCACGATCCTGCCCGTCCACGACGTCACCGAGACGACGGTCACGCTCACGGCCGCGACGGTGAAGGCCCTCGACGGACGGGCGGTCACGCTCGACCTGCCGCAGTCGGCCACGGTTGAGATCTCCGATTCCGATCCGCTTGTGCCGGCGATTGTCGCCGTGCATGTGGCGGACGCGGCGGTTGACAGCGAGACGACGTTCGATTTGCCCGTCACGGTCACGGCGACGGAAACGCTGACGAACTTCGCGGCGACGGTTTCGTGGGACGAGACGCTGCTGGAACTGAAGGGTATTCAGACAGGATTCACAGGATTGACAGGATTGGATGAGGATCTTGTGAATCCTGTGAATCCTGTCAAAAATTCGTATGCCTTCCAGACCTCTGGCGGTGACTTCGCGCTGAAGTTCTACGCGAAGGACCCAGCGTCGGCGGCGACGAACTTCGCGGCGCGGGTGAGCCTGACGGGCGTCGCGGCGAACGACTGCCACGGCTTCGCCGTCTCGGCGGCGGATGCGGCTGGGATGGTTCTCATCAAGAACGCGCATCCGTGGGTGCCGGCGCGCGTCTCGGTCACGACCGAAGACCGGAAGGTCGACACGTTGGAAGAGGTCGTCGTGCCGTTCAAGGTGACGAGCGATGTGGCGCTCACGCAGGGCACGTTCACGGTCGAATGGGACGACGCTGTTTTGGAACTGAAGGGTATTCAGACAGGATTAACAGGATTGACAGGATTGGGTGAGAATCTTGTGAATCCTGTCAATCCTGTCAAAAACTCGTGTGTCGTCCAGACGGCGGGCGGAGACTTCGCGCTGACGTTCCGGGCGCGCGACCAGCATGACGTGACGATGACGCAGGTTCGGCTCACGTCGGCGACGGTGACAGACGCGCACGGGTTCACGCTTGCACCGTCCGTGCCGGTCGTCGCGACGATCCTCGTCCATGATGCGCATCCGCTCATTCCGGCGCAGGTGGCGATGACGCTGGACGATGTGCGGGCGATGACCGAGACGGAATTCGAGATGACGCTCGCGATCTCGTCGACCGAGGCCCTGACGAACCTCGTGCTGGCGCTCGACTACGACACGGAACTGCTGGAGCTAAGGTCGGGTGTCCTGAACTTCGCGCCTCGCGTGCCGTCAACGGTGACGCTGCGGTTCTACGCGAAGGAGAACCACACGGTCGCTTCGACAGTCATCACGGTGCGTCCGCAGCGCGGCTTTGACCACAACGGACTCGCGGCGGTGCTGCCGACCGAGGTGACGGGCACGGTCGTGCTCACGGATTCGAACCCGTGGGTGCCGGCGATGGTCAGCGTCGGCGTCGGGAACGTGTCAACCGAGACGGGACTGACGTTCGAGATGCCTGTCACCGTCACGGCGACCGAGACGCTGACGAACTTTGCGGCGAAGGTCGAATGGGACGCCGACGTGCTGGAGCTGAAGGACCTTGCGGGCGCGACCGCCGTGCGCGCCCCGTCCGACGGCACGGCGACGCTTTCGACGGCGGGCGGCGGTTTCACGCTGACGTTCTACGCGAAGGAGCAATATTGGGTCTCGAACACGGTTGTTTCCGTCGTTGCGGCGGAGGCCGTGGACAACCACGGGCTCACGGCGCATCCGATTGCCGTGCCGGTGTCCGGCACAGTGTACCTGCAGGATCTCTACAGCCTACAGCCGGCCGAGGTGGCGATGTCTCTGGCTTGTCCGACGGCGCGGACGATGGAAGAGTTCGACGTGAAGCTCCAGATCATGACCACGGAAACGCTCACGAACCTGACGTTGGCGGTCGACTATGACGAGGCGGTGTTGGATCTCAGGTCGGCCCAGCTGGCGTATGTCGGTTCGGTGCCGGACGAGGTGACGCTGCGGTTCTACGCGAAGGAGCAGCATGACGTCGCCTCGACGGTGATTGCGGTCGTGCCGCGCGACGGCATCGACTGCCACGAGCGCGTCGCGAAGCTGCCGACACGGGTCGAGGGCGTCGTCGCGCTCGTCGACTCGAATCCGTGGGTGCCGGCGACGGTCAGCGTCGGCGTCGGGAGCGTGTCGGTCGAGACGCGCACGACGTTCGAGATGCCCGTCACGCTCACGAGCAGCGAGCGGCTGACGAACTTCACGGCGACGGTCGAATGGGACGCTGACGTATTGGAGCTGAAGGGTGTTCAGACAGGATTGGACGGGAATCCTGTGAATCCTGTGAATCCTGTCAAAAATTCGTATGCCCTCCAGACCTCTGGTAGCGACTTCGCGCTGACGTTCTACGCGAAGGACCAGCACACCGTCACGCGGACGGCGGTTCGGCTCACCGGCTTGTCGGCGGTCGATGCGCACGGGCTTGCCGCGCACGCGATCGCCGACGCGGCGGGCACGGTGCTGATCCGCGACGCGCATCCGCTCGTGTCGGCCGGGGTGGTGCTCAACGTCTCGACCGTCTACGCGGATACGCTCAGCGCGTTTACGGTGCCGATTCCCGTGACCAGCACGAAAGTCCTGACGAATCTCTCCGTGACGGTCGGGTGGGACGCGAACGTGCTGGAGCTGCGCGGCGTGTCGGGCGGCGCGTTCCTTGACGGCACACCCTCGGCGGGGGCGGCGAAGGTCGGCGCGAAGGGGACGGTGCCCGGCACGCTCTACCTGACCTTCTACGCGAAGGATCAGCACACGGTCACGGAGACGTCCGTCACGCTATCCGAGGCGTCGGCCTGGTGCCTTGACGGGCTGGCCGCGAGAATCACGACGGTGGACGGCACGGTTCATCTCACGGACGCGAATGCGCCCGTCCCCGTGGAGATGCTGGTCAGGGTCGGCGGCGCGAAAGGGCAGAGCGGACAGCCGTTCGCGATTGGAGTCGCGGCGGCGACGAGCGGCGACCTCGCGGAGCTGACGGTGGAGGTCGACTGGGACGCTTCGCTCATGTCCTTCAGCGGCTGTTCCGCCGCGCAGGACGTGGTGGCGCTGTCCGAAAATCGGCGTCGCCTCGTCTTCGCCTGCACGGGCAACTACAACCTCTTCAACCTCGACTTCACGGCGGCGGCGATTCCGAATCTCCGGACGAACGGCTGGATTCGGCTCGTGGCCGCGTCGGGCGTCGGGAAGAACGGGCTGCCGGCCGTCGTGACGACGGAGCTGCCGCATGCGGAAACCGTCCTGATCGTGCGCGAGATCGGCAAGTACGACCCCGGCGACGTGGACGGCGACGGCGCCTACACGAACGCCGACTACATCATCCTGCGCGGCTACATCTCCTATCTGACGTTCCTGAAGAAGGGCGCGGTCTTCGCAAATGCGTTCGCGGACGGCTATCGGCAGCAGTATGGCGTGGACGTGCGCCTGACGGGGGCGGCGGCACGTGCCGCAGACGTCAATTGCGACGGCGCGGTGACGTCGAGCGACCTTTCTATGCTGCAGATGCTGATCAGGGAATCGGAAGGAGGAATGCAATGAAGCGTGTTGTCCTGAGTCTCATGGGCTGCCTTGTCGCGAGTGCGGCCGTCGCGCGGACGGCCTCTGTCGGGACGCTCGTCGCGAATCCGGGGGCGACGGTCTCGGTGCCGGTCGCGGTCGACGGCCTCGCGGACGTCGGCGCGGCGGTCGTGACGGTCGGCTACGACCCGGCGGTCGTCGTCTGCCTCGGCGTCGAGGCGGGCGCGGCGGTCGACGCGCAGGAGATGACGTACGCCGACACGGGAAGCGGCCAGGTCTGCGTGATCCTCGCGGGTTTCGCGCAGAATGCGAAGGGCGGCGAGATTTTCCGCATGCGGTTCTCATTGCGCGACGGCACGGCGGGGCTCTTCTCGGACGTCACTCTGCTGGACGTCGAACTCGCCGCGAAGGACGGCCTCACCGATCTCTCGGCGGCGGATCCGCTGACGGTCGTGAACGGCATGGTGCGGTCGCTCGCGGCGGACGCCGCCGCCGCGCGGCTGGAGGAGGCGTTCCGCGTCGCGCCGCAGACGGCGCTCGGCTCGCTCGCGCTCGGCGCGGGCGACGGCCTCGTCGCCGACGCGGACGGGCGGCCCGTGCGCGTGGCGGGCGCGGTCACGGCGGCGGGGCCTGTCCCCGTCGACGCGCCGTTGGGCGGCTGGCAGACGGGGACTTACGCGCTTCTCCAGACGCCGACGGCGGGGCTGTCGTTCGCGCTCGCGGACGCGCCCGACGCGACGGTGCGCGCCGAGACGGCGAACGGCCTCGTGACCTACTGCGCCGACGTCACGGTCGCGGGTTCGGTCGAGATCGTCGCGGAGACGGGGACGCTCCCGGCGGCGACGCGCGCGCAGGTCAGGGCGCTGCTCGCGGACGCGCTGGCCGCGCACCCGGACGTGACGCGCGTGACGGTGACGGGCGACGCGAGCCTCGTGCCCGTCGCCGCCGACCTCGGCATCGCGCCGCGGCTCGACGTCCTGGGGACGTCCGCGACGGCGGCCTACGCGACGCCGACGTTGCGCATCGTCGCGTTCGAGCCGCAGACGGGGCGCGTGCGCATCCGGGTGACGCCGGGCGCGGGGAACGCGATCCGCGCGCCGCTCGCGACGGGCTGCGTCCACGTCTACGGCACGCGCGACCTCTCGCAGAAGATGCGCTACCTTTCGGGCACGGCGTTCGATCTGACGCCGTACCTCCGGGACGCGACACGGGGCGAGGTCGGCCTGACGGTCGCGCTCGGCTCGTGCACGTTCATCAAGGTCAAGGCAGAAACAACCACCAAACAAGAAGGAGAAGAGGAATGAACAGACTCATCATCATGGCCGCTGCGGCGGCGACGGGACTCGGCGCGGCATGCGCGGCGGAGGACGGCGGACAGGGAATGGCGACGGCGCGGAACTGGCGGCTCACGGTCGGCGGACTCGCGCGCGGCTCGATGAAGGCGCAGGTCGGCGACTTGGGCTCGAAGCGGTGCGAGGCGTACGGCGCCGAGCTCGACTTCCAGTATCGCGCCTTCCAGGCGGGCGACTTCAGCCTGTGGACGGGCCTTGGCGGCACGTATGTGCCGAAGCAGAAGATGGGGTCGTGGGCGTTTGCCGAAATCGACAATTCGGATCCGGCCATCACGCTCGAGGACTATGGAACCGGGAAGATGGAGGCTGCGGTCGGGGAGTTCCGGCTGCTGCTCGTGCCGGAGTATGCGCTGACGGAGCGCTGGACAGTCGGTGCGCGCGTGGGCGTGGCGTTCGACTGGGTGCGGGCCACGTTCAAGCTGTCGGAATGGGGCGTCATGAACGATCACCTGTCGGGCATCACGCTTCCCTACGGCCCCTACAACGAAACCGACCGCGTGACCGACTTCGTCGCGCAGGCGATTCTCGGCCTTGAGACGACCTATATGCTGACGGACGGCTTCGGCCTCTACGCGAACGTCGACTACCGCTGTGGCGGAAACGCGACGTTCGACGTGGACGGCGACCGGATCGGCGAGCTGAACCTGGACGGCTGGTGCGCCGGCGTCGGCGCCGTCGTCTCGTTCTGACGGGGGTGAAGCGGCTCGCTGCGGTCAGCAGACCGCTCCGAGGTTTTTCGCGGGCACCCGCCGGCGGGCCAATGATGCGGACGATTTGCAGCGCGCGGATTATCTTTTCATGCTGAAGCCGTCTCGTTCTGATCGGGGCTATTGACGGGCGAAACGGCGTTTTGATATACTACACAAACTTCAGTTTTTCGTGGGGAGTCCACAAGGAAAACGGAGGACTGCGGGGGCATGTCGCCCTTGCGGAGTCAAAAAGGAAAAGAAAATGGAAGCATACGCAGTACTCGAAACCGGCGGCAAGCAGGTGCTTGTCAAGGTCGGCGACAAGATCGAGATTGAAAAGATCGCGGTCGAAGCGGGTCAGGATGCCGAGCTCACGACCGTTCT
Source organism: uncultured Kiritimatiellota bacterium (assembly GCA_934635045.1). Classification (GTDB taxonomy): domain Bacteria; phylum Verrucomicrobiota; class Kiritimatiellia; order RFP12; family UBA1067; genus UBA1067. Next base: position 29,486 of record CAKTZA010000020.1, read on the forward strand.
CGCGGTCTCTGACGGCACGACCCTCAAGGTCGGAACGCCCTATGTCGAAGGCGCGAAGGTCGTCCTCACGGTCGCCGGCGTCATCAAGGGCAAGAAGGTCCTCAACTTCAAGGCGAAGCGCCGCAAAGGCAGCCGCCGCCTCGTCGGCCACCGCCAGCAGCTGACGGTCGCCACGGTCAAGTCCATCGCCTAAGCAGAAAGGAAATCAGAAAATGGCTACTTCCGCATCTGCCCGCAACGGTCGCGATTCCAATCCGCAGTACCTCGGCGTCAAGGCCTACGACGGCCAGTTCCTCAAGACCGGCTCGATCATCGTCCGCCAGCGCGGCACGAAGATCCATCCCGGCAAGAACGTCGGCCAGGGCCGCGACTTCACGCTCTTCGCCCTCAAGGACGGCAAGGTGAAGTTCATCAAGGACGGCAAGGTCGTCACGATCGTCGAAGAGGCCAAGTAAGGCTGTCGACATCCGAACAAGACGCGGGTTGCGGCATTTCTGCTGCGGCCCGCGTTTTCGTTTGCCGTCAGGCTTGAGAGGGGGCTTGTGGTCGGACTGGCGGGGATCGGACCCGCGACCCCAACATTAAAAGTGTCGTGCTCTACCAGCTGAGCTACAGTCCGAAAGGGGTTGCAAAACGTCGCGTATTATATCAAATCTCGTCCCGCTTGTGCGGAGGATTTTGCTATAATACGCGAATCGTGAAGTACAAGTACCTCTATCAGGATCGTGCGAACGTCAGTCACGCGGGCGAGATTGCCGCGCGCGACCGGGCGGAGGCGTATGCGAAGCTGCGCAAGCAGGGCATACGCCCGTACCGCGTGATCGGCGACGACCCGTGGAATTGGCGTCCGTGGGCGATCTCGGCGGGGTACGTCATCCTGTCCGTGGCCCTGGTCGTTCTTGGGGTCATTTCCCTCTCACAGGCCCGGCAGCTCCGCGAGTTGCAGATGGCCGACATTGAAGAAAGCGAATACTGAAAATGAAAATCGACACGCTGTGCGTCCAGGGCGGCTGGCAGCCGAAATGCGGCGAGGCCCGCCAGGTTCCGATCTACCAGACGACGACCTTCCGCTACGACACGTCCGAGCACATGGCCGACCTCTTCGACCTGAAGGCGTCCGGCTACTTCTACACGCGCCTCGCGAACCCGACGAACGACGCGGTGGCGAAGAAGATCGCCGCGCTCGAAGGTGGCGTCGCGGCGATCCTGACGAGTTCCGGCCAGGCGGCGAACTTCTTCGCCGTCCGCAACATCTGCCAGGCGGGCGATCACGTCGTCGCGTCCGCCCAGATCTACGGCGGCACGTTCAACCTCTTCAACGTCTCCCTGCGCCAGATGGGCGTCGACTACACGTTCGTCGACCCGGATGCGGACGCGAAGACGATCCAGAAGGCGTTCCGCCCGAACACGAAGTGCGTCTTCGGCGAGACGGTCTCGAACCCGTCGGGGGCGATCCTCGACATCGCGAAGTTCGCGAAGATCGCGCACAGGAACGGCGTGCCGCTCATCGTCGACAACACGTTCCCGACGCCGATCCTCTGCCGTCCGTTCGCGTTCGGCTGCGACATCGTCACGCACGCGACGACCAAGTACATGGACGGCCACTCCGCGCAGGTCGGCGGCTGCGTCGTCGACTCGGGCAACTTCGACTGGGCGGCGCATGCGGACAAGTTCCCCGGCCTCGTCGAGCCGGACGCCTCGTACCACGGCCTCAGCTACGCGAAGGCGTTCGGCAGGCTCGCCTACATCACGAAGTGCACGGCGCACCTGATGCGCGACTACGGAGCGATCCCCTCGCCGTTCAACGCCTTCCTCGTGAACCTTGGGCTGGAGTCCCTGCACGTGCGCATCCGTCGGCACGCGGAGAGCGCGCTGAAGGTCGCGACGTGGCTCAAGTCGCAGAAGAAGGTCGCGTGGGTCAGCTTCGCGGGGCTGAAGGACTCGAAGTACCACAAGCTCCTCAAGAAGCAGTTCGACGGCCCGGCGCCGTGCGGCGTGCTGACGTTCGGCGTCCGGGGCGGGCGCGCGGCGGCCGTGAAGTTCATGGACGCGCTGAAGGTGATCGGCATCGTCACGCACGTCGCCGACGCCTGGAGCTGCGTGCTGCACCCGGCGTCGCACACGCACCGCCAGCTTTCCGACGAGCAGCTCAAGGCCGCCGGCATCCCGCCGGACCTCATCCGCCTCTCGGTCGGGCTGGAGGATCCCGACGACCTCATCGCCGACCTGAAGCAGGCCCTGCGGCGGATTGCCTGAGGGGGCTTTGCGGCGCAGTCTGCAAATTTGGTATAATACACGCTCCATTGAACAAAAAGGAATGTCTCAATCATGACGGAAACGAAGGATGACTTCATGGTGTTTTCGGGAACGGCGAACCTGCCGCTCGCGGAGAAGATTGCCGAGTATCTCGGCCGGCCCCTCAACAAGATCGACATTCCGCACTTCCCCGACGGCGAGACCTTCTGCCAGGTGCTCGACGGCGTGCGCGGGCGCGACGTCTTCGTCATCCAGTCCGGCTCGCCGTCGCCGAACGAGGCGTACATGGAGCTGTTCATCATCATCGACGCGCTTCGGCGCGGCAGCGCGAAGCGCATCACGGCGATCCTGCCGTACTACGGCTACGCGCGCCAGGACCGCAAGGACCAGCCGCGCGTGCCGATCACGGCGCGGCTCATCGCGAACCTCATCGAGGCCGCCGGCGCCGACCGCGTCATGACGCTCGATCTGCACGCGAACCAGATCCAGGGCTTCTTCGACATCCCGCTCGACCACCTGCGCGCCGAGCCGATCATCCTCCAGTACATCCGCGACCAGCACTGGGCGAACCCGATCGTCGTCGCGCCCGACACGGGCGGGGCGAAGACGGCCTACGGTTACAGCCGCAAGCTCGGGACGGGCCTCGCGATCGTCGCGAAGCAGCGCACGGGCGGCGACACGGTGGACGCGTTCTCGGTCGTCGGCGACGTGAAGGACCACGACGTCATCATGATCGACGACATGACCGCGACGGGCGGCACGCTCTCGGCGGCGGCGAAGATGTGCCGCGAGAAGGGCGCGAAGACCGTCCACGCCTTCGTCTCGCACTTCCCGCTGACCGACAAGGGCGTCGAGCGCCTGATGAAGGAGGTTCAGCTCGACGAGCTCGTCGTGACGGACTCGATCCAGCTCCGCAGCGACTTCGACGTCTCGAAGCTGCCGTTCAAGCTGACGCAGCTCTCCGTCGCGCCGCTCATCGGCGAGGCCATCCGCCGGACGCACAACAACGAGTCGATCAACGACCTCTTCAACCACGAGTAAGGGCCCTTGCCGAAAGTCCGCCGCCTGCATGAGGCTCGGCGAACTTCAGAAACTGGCAAAACGGCGGCGGCTCGACGCCGTGCTCGTCTGCGCGCCGCCCAACATCCGCGCCCTCACCGGCGTCAGCTGCGACAACGCCGTCCTGACGCCGGAGGCGATCTACACCGACTTCCGCTACATTCCGATGGTGCATCGCGTCGCGCCGCAGCTCACCTGCCGCGACCTGAAGCGGCTGACGGTGCGCGGTCGTCGCATCGGCTACGAGTCGTCGATTTCGCACGCGCAGTTCCTGAAGTTCCAGACGCGCGCGCCGCGCGGGGCCGTCTTCGTCGACATTGCGGACGACCTCTTGGCGCTGCGTGCCGTGAAGACGCCGGAGGAAATCGCGAAGATCCGCGCGGCGGAACGGCTCGCCTGCGAAATCTGGCGGACGGCGTCCGCGCGCTTCGCGGCGGGCCAGACGGAGCGCGACATGGCGCGGATCATCCAGACGCTCATGATCGAGCGGGGCGAGGGCGAGGCGTTTGCGACGATCGTCTGCGTCGGGAAGAACGCGGCGGAGTGCCATCACGAGCCGGACGACACGGTCTGGAACGGACGCGAGCCGGTGCTGGTTGACATGGGCGTGCGGCTCGGCGGCGTGTGCAGCGACCTCACGCGCAACCTCGTGCCGAAGCGGCCCGCGTCGCTTTACCGGAAGGTCTTCGCGCTCGTGCGCGAGGCGAACCGCGCGGCGATTGCGGCGGCGAAGCCGGGGATGACGGGGCGCGCGCTCGACAAGGTTGCGCGGGACGTCATCACGAGGGGCGGCTTCGGCAAGTGCTTCGGGCATTCCCTTGGGCACGGCGTCGGCTACGAGATCCACGAGGCACCGACGGCATCGAAGAAAAGCGACACGGTGCTGAAGCCGGGGATGTGCGTGACGATCGAGCCGGGCATCTACCTCGAAGGCAATCTCGGCGTGCGCATCGAAGACCTCGTGCTCATCACCGAAACGGGGTGCGAAGTCCTCTCGGACTGCGAGAAGTAGGAGAATTTTTGGTATAATACGCCGTCATGAGCGAAGAGAACGGAAACATCCTTGATTTCGGGTCCATCGACTTCACGCCCGCCTGGGCGAAGAAGGGTGCCGGGGTCAGTGTCGGAAAGATTCGTCCCGAATCCGACGGGGCGCGCGAGACGGGGCGTGGGGACAGGCCCCGCAAGCCGTTCGGCGACCGCAAGCCGATGGGCGAGAAGCGTCCTTTCGGTGATCGCAAGCCGATGGGCGACCGCAAGCCCTTTGGCCCGCGCAAGCCGTTCGGGGAACGTCCGCGCTTCGAGGAACGTCCGCGCCCGCTCGACTGCGAGGTGAAGATTCTGCCCGAGACGAAGGCGCTCGGCACGATCATCCGCAAGCTGCAGGGCGATGCGCACGCCTACAAACTCAAGGAGCTCGCGTATTTCTTCCTCGACAATCCCCAGTCGATCCTGCTGAAGATCACGCCGCGTGCGGCCGCCGCCCCCAACGCGAAGCCCACGGCCTTCTGCCAATGCAAGGCCTGCGGGTTCGCCTCGACGCGCGAGGAGGACGTCCTGTCGCATGCGCTCGCGGCGCACCTCGGCGACTACTACGACGCGAAGGTGATTGACTGCGAGCCGCCGAAGGGTAATTTCAGCTGCGTCGCGAAGTGCGGGCTTTCGGGCGTCCTCCTTGGGCCGCCGAACATCCACGAGTTCAACGCGACGGTGAAGGAGATGATTCGGACGAAGTTCCCGAACATGTCCGAGGACCAGTACCGCGCGCACATTGAGATGGTGCGCGAGCCGGAGGCGATCGAGGAATGGCGCAAGGGCGCGACGAAGAAGACCGTCTTCTTCGCGAAGGGCCAGGCCGAGGTCGAGGGCGCGGCGCAGCTGACGCGCGAACAGGCCGAGGGCGAGTTCAAGCGCACGATCCTGCCGTCGCTCCTGGAGCGTCCGAAGCATCTCATGATCACGGCGGACGTCGCGCAGAAGTCGCCGGTGAAGCCGCTCGTCTGGGCGGTGAACGACGCGATCCAGGCCGAACGCCGCGCGCCGGCGGGCATGTGCTTCGCGCTGCGCGGTGCGTTCCACCACCGCAAGCTCCATTTCTTCCGCGCGAACGACGCGCGCGGCCCGGAGTTCGTCTCGGGCCTTGAGTACAAGGCGTTCGATGCCGCGCATGCGATTCCCGAACTCGCCCGCGCCGCGCAGTTCGTCGCCGAGCATCCCTGCTGCGACAAGTCGGAGTTCCCGACGGACGACCCCGAGTTCGAGCAGCACCTGAACTGGCTCGTCACGACCGGCCACGTCGTCGCGTTCACGAACGGCGTCTTCTCGGCCGTCGAGAAGTTCCCGAAGTACGGCCCGCAGTGGAAGAAGAGAGCGAAGAAAACGGAGGAAAAGCCTGTGGTGCCTACTGGGCCTGCGGCGCTGAACACATGCGCCGAAGAAACGCCGCGCGTTTCGGAGGGCACCTTCGCTGAAGGCGAACCCGAAGGGCGCGCAAGCGGGCGCGAGGTGTTGGAGGAGGGGATGCACGGAGAAGAAGGAAAGACGAATCCGAGCGAATCCGTGAAATCTGTGGTTGAACAAAACTCGGATGTAGAGAGACCGGCAAATCCGTGCGAATCCGTGGTTCAAAAATCTGAAGAAGAGGTGAAGAAAGATGAGACTGCCCCTGTCGTGGCTGAATGAGTACGTCAAGGTCGATGACATCGACCCGAAGGAACTTGCCGAGAAGCTGACCCGCGCCGGGCTCCAGGTCGAGTCGATCGAGACGGTCGGCGGGAGTCCGCTCTCCGACCTGATCGTCGTCGCCGAGGTCGTCGCCTGTGCGGCGCATCCGAACTCCGACCACCTGCACGTCTGCACGGTGACGGACGGCCAGGAGAACTTCCAGGTCGTCTGCGGTGCGCCGAACATGCGGCAGGGCATCAAGACAGCGTTCGCGAAGATCGGCGCGCCAATTCCCGCGTTCCTCGACAAGCACGGCAACCCGGAGAAGATCAAGAAGGGCAAGCTGCGCGGCGTCGAGAGCTTCGGCATGTGCTGCAGCGAGAAGGAGCTGTGCCTCGGCGAGGGGAACGACGGCATCATCGAGTATCCGGCCGAGATCGCGAGCGGCACGCCCGTCCGGGACGTCGCGAAGCTGGAGAAGCCGGAGGTCGTCTTCGACATCGAGGTGACGTGGAACCGGCCGGACGCGCTGTCGGTCGTCGGCCTCGCCCGCGAGTTCGCCGCGATCCTGCACCGTCCGCTGACGCTGCCGCCGGTCGACTTCACCGAGTCCGCGACGGACGTGAACGACGAGGTCAAGGTCGTCGTCGAAGATCCCGTGAAGTGTCCGCGCTACACGGCGCGCGTTGTGACGAGCGTGAAGGACGGGCCGTCGCCCGCCCTGATGGCGAAGCGCCTGGAGCTCTGCGGCGTCCGCTCGCTCGGCCTCGTCGTCGACGTCACGAACTACGTGCTCATGGAAGTCGGCTCGCCGCTGCACGCCTTCGACTACACGAAGCTGGAGGGGCGCACGGTCGTCGTCCGCTGCGCGAAAGAGGGCGAGACGATCAAGACGCTGGACGGCGTGACGCGCAAGCTTGACCCGACGATGCTGATGATCTGCGACGCGGCGCGTCCGAACTGCGTCGCCGGCATCATGGGCGGCGAGGACTCCGGCATCTCCGAGGGCGAGACGAAGAGCGTCCTCCTCGAATCCGCGCTTTTCGAGCCGACGTCGACGAAGTACACGGCGACGAAGCTCGGCCTGTCGAGCGAGTCGTCCTACCGCTACATCCGCGGCGTGGACAAGGACATCGCCGACTTCGCCTCGCGCCGCGCGGCGCATCTCCTGCAGAAGTACGGTGCGGCCGAGATCGCGAGAGGCGTGGTGGACGTCGACAACCGTCCGCAGCCGCTGAACGCACCCGTCACGCTCAACTTCGACCGCGCGCGCAAGCTGATCGGCATCGACATCGGCAACGACGGGATGGTCTTCCTGCTGAAGTCTCTCGGTCTGCGCCCGACGACGGAGGCCGACCACTTCGCCGCGTTCAAGGACGTCACGTTCGAGATCCCGTCCTGGCGCTGGGACCTTTCGATGGAGGCCGACCTCGTCGAGGAGATCGCGCGCCTCTACGGGCTTGACAACATCCCGGACACCATGCCGAGCGCGCCGTCCGTCTCGTCGCTTTCCGACGCGCCGTTCCGCGCGAAGTGCAGGCTGCGCGAAATCGCGATGGGGCTCGGCTTCTCCGAGGCGATGCACTATTCCTTCCTGTCCGAGAAGGAGCTGAACGACTTCGATCCGCGCGAGGAGACGAAGCGGGCGCGGCTCGCGATTCCCGATCCCGTGTCCGCCGAATACGGCTTCATGCGCGACAGTCTCCTGCCGCAGATGTACGCGACGCTCGGCAAGAACGCGGCGCACGAGACGTCCGCGCTGCTGTTCGAGACGGGCAAGGTCTTCGGCAAGGTGACGATTCCGGCGAAGGGCGAGATGCCCGCGAAGGACCAGCCGACGGAACGTGAGCTGCTGTCGCTCGGCTTCGTCGGCCCGGTCGGGCGCGAGGCGCTGCGCCGCCGTCTGCCGCTGAACGAGGAGGAGGCCGTGCTCTGGATGAAGGGCGCGGTCGAGGAGCTGGTCGGGCGTCTCCACGCCGGGCGCGTCGAGTTCGTCGCGGCGGACCATCCGGCGTTCGCGAAGGGTGCGGCGCTGCAGGTGAAGCTGAACGGCAAGGCGGTCGGCGTGCTCGGCGCCGTCTCGGCGAAGCTGCGCCACCCGTTCCGCCTGACGACGCAGATGGTGCTGTGCGAACTGGAGACGAAGGCGCTCCTGAAGAAGTTCGACGAGGTCGGGCGCGTCTCGGCCGTGCCGAGCTTTCCGAGCGTCCGCCGCGACATCGCGCTCGTCGACAAGGGCGGCGTCCCGAATGCGCAGATCGTCGAGACGATTCGGAAGAACGGCGGCAAGGAACTCGTCAAGGTCGAGCTCTTCGACGTGTTCAAGGATTCCCGCGCCTATGCGCTGGAGTTCAGGAGCGCCGAGAAGACGCTGACGGACGACGAGGTCGGGCGCACCTTCCAGCGGATCGTCGACGCCCTCAAGGCGACCGCCGGCATCGAAGTGAGGGAAAGTTGATCTTGTGAGGACGTGGGTCCTGGGCTGCACGCGGATTCAGCAGAAGTTTCTTCGACCGACATTTGAATAGGGGGCGCAAGCCTCACATTTGGAACGACGGGTTCCGGGGATTCTGTGCTACGGCAGTCTGGGATCTTTTGAAACGAGAACGCGAAAGGACGAAAGGCGAACGATGAAAGAGCGGTTGATGACACTGGCGGTGACGATGCTCGTCGCGGCGGTTGCGGGGGCGTTCCCGGAGATTCCGCGCGAGAGCGCCAAGGCCCTCGGCGTCACGCGGGGGAACAAGTTCTCCGAGGGGCTCGTGTTCGTCAACGGCAAGTTCATCGCGCCGCCCTACCGCGTCGAACGCTGGGGCACGGGCATCCGCATCAACCGCGTGCCCGTGACGGGGCAGGTCATCGAGTGGGCGGAGTTCCTGAAGACCCAGCCGGGCTACACGCCGGCGGCCGTGCCCGAAACGCCGCCGCCCGCGCCGGTCGCTGTGCCGTCCGCTCCCGCCGCGTCATCGGCGGACGAGTATGACGACGCCTCGCTTGACGACCTCTTCGACGACAACCCCGTGCCGAAGAAGAAGGAGGCGCCGAAGCCGGTCGCCGCCCTGCCGCCGCCCCCGAAGCCGGCTGTCGCGCTGCCGACGCTGACGGGCCCGTTCGTCAAGAACGACGCCTCGAAGGCCCTCGTCAAGAAGGTGAACGCCGCGCGCGCCGAGATCGACCGGACGCTCCGCGCCGGCGGGTTCATCTGCTTCGGCGACGGCTACTCGCGCATCGTCGGCGACGCCCGCGCGGCGACGAAGCTCCTGGACGCCCTGCCGGAGATTCAGCTGAAGGCCGAGACGATCGCGTCCTTCCGCGCCGCCGTGCGCGCCGCGAAGCTCGTCTATCTCCACGAGCTCGTCTGCGACGACCTTTTCCGCAACCGCATCGACAACCGCAAGCTTCTGGAGCATCGCGAGAAGCTCCGCAAGGAGCAGGAGTGGAAGAAGATGATGGAAGCCCCCAAACCCCTTTTCTAAATTCCGTCAACAGACAAGAAGGCTCTCTCGATGAACAAGCTCGCACAGCAACTCAACAAGGATCTCGGCCCCGTCGCCTACACGCTCTCCGCCGCCGGCCGCCGCCTCTACTTCCCCTACGGCGGCATTCTCGGACAGGGCGGCGAAGCCAAGGGCTGCGACATCAACGCGACGATCGGCATGGCGTTCGAGGAGGACGGCTCGCCGCTCGTGATGGACTGCTTCGCGCAGAACGTGCCGCTCGGCCGCAAGGCGTTCCTCTACGCCGGAAGCTTCGGCCTGCCGGCCCTCCGCGAGCAGTGGCGCGCGATGGAGCTGAAGAAGAACCCGTCCATGAAGGGCATCCGCTGCTCGAACCCCGTCGTCACGAACGCGCTCACGCACGGCCTTCGGATCGCGGCGGAGCTGTTTCTCGACCCGCGCGACGAGCTCGTCACGCCCGACCTCTTCTGGGACAACTACGAGCTGATCTTCCGGGACGCCGTCGGGTGCAAGGTGCGCCACTTCAACACGTTCAAGAACGGGCATTTTGACGCGACGGCGCTGAAGGCCGCGCTGACCGCGCCGGGCATGAAGAAGCTCCTCGTCCTCAACTTCCCGAACAACCCGACGGGCTACACCGCGACGTTCGAGGACGCGCAGCGGATCGTCGCCGCCGTCAAGGCCGCCGCGCAGACCGGCCGGCGGATCATCGTCGTCCTCGACGACGCCTATTTCGGGCTCGTCTACGAGCCGGGCGTCCATGAGGAGTCGCTGTTCGCGGAGTTCGCGACGCTGCATCCGAACGTCATCGCCGTCAAGCTCGACGGCACGACGAAGGAGGACTACGTGTGGGGGCTGCGCGTCGGCTTTATCTCCTTCGCGTTCAAGGGCGCGACGGACGCGCAGCTCAAGGCGCTGGAGGCCAAGGCGGCGGGGAATGTCCGCTCGTCGATCTCCAACGTCTCGTCGATCGGCCAGCACCTCGCGATCGCCGCGTATGCGAATCCGGACTATGACGCGCAGAAGAAGCAGAAGTACGAGGTGCTGCGCGCGCGCTACGACGAGATCCGCCGCATCCTCAAGGCGCATCCCGAATACAAGAAGTCGTTCGCGGTCATGCCGTTCAACTCCGGCTACTTCATGTGCGTGAAGCCGCGCGACGTCGACGCCGAGGCGGTGCGCCAGCACCTGATCAAGAAGTACTCGACCGGGACGATCGTCCTGTCGGGCCTCATCCGCCTCGCGTTCTCGACGATTCCGAAGGCGAAGCTCGAAAAGCTCTTCGCGAACGTCCACGCGGCGATTCAGGATCTGCAGGCTGACCTCGCCAACACCACGCAAGGAATGGCCTAAGGCCCACGGAAGGCAAGACCATGACAGACGTTTCGACGGTTGACGAACTGAACGACACGCGCGGCATCGGGTTCAAGAACCTGGTTCTCGCGACGCTGGCGGGGGCGATTGCCGCCGCGACGATTCTCGTCTGGGGCATCCCCGGACTCGACCCCGCGATGTGGAACGAGGCCGCCGTCGCCGCGCAGATTCGTCCGCCGCAGACGATTTTCCCCGGCTTCTGGCGCATCGTCTCGGTCGGCCTCTTCTCGACGTTCGGCGTGAGCGGCGCGATTCGCGTCCTCACGTTCGCCGGCGCGGCGCTCGGCGGCGTTTCGGTTGCGCTCGTCTACCTGATCGTGCGCCAGACGCTCGCGCTCCTCATCCGCACGGGGCGGCCCTATGCCGTCTGGAGCAACCGCATCGCGCCGTTCTTCGCGTTCGTCGCGGCGGTTCTTTTCGGCCTGAGCGACCCGCTCTCGCGCATCGCGCGCGTCCTCTCGCCGTCCCTGCTGCGGTTCACGTTCGTCCTTGTCGTCGTCCACCTCGCGCTGCGCTGGTTCGTGGCCGGTGGACGTTGGCGGCTCTTCCCGCTCGTCGCGCTGATGGGCCTGCTCGCGGCGGAGACGCCGTTCGGGTTTCTGTTGCCGGTCCTCTTCATCGGTGCCTACGTCCTTGTCTGGCACGGTATCGTCGACAGCCTTTTCCCGAAGCCGGAGAAGCTGCCCGAACCGGACGAACTGCCGAAGTGGCGCATGTTCTTCCTCTTCTTCGGCGCGCTGGCGCTTGCGGCGTATTTGAACGCGGCGGAATTCGTCTCGCTGGGCGGCGCCGTGGCCAACGGCTGGGGCGCGAACGACGTCTACTTCCGCTACGCGGGCGGCTACTGGCGCGTCTTCGCGGGCGCGGCGAGCGTCGTCGGCTGGGTGCTGGGCCTCGTCTTCGGCGTGCTGCCGCTCCTCGTCGCGCTGAAGGTCTTCCCGATGGTCACGCGCGATGACCGCCCGATGCCGTTCAACCTTGGCGTGCTCCTCTTCCTCGTCGGGATGCTCGCGGTCATGCAGTGCGGCGCGCTGCCCGCCGCGCGGTTCTGGACGTTCACGAAGGACATCGTGCTTGTGCAGAGCGGCTTCCTGCTCGCGTTCTTCACGTTCTGCGCGATGGTCGCGCTCGCGCTCTTCGGCGCGGCGTTCGCCTTCGAGTGCCAACGCACCTACCTTGGCGAGGACGAGCGGCGTCCGGGCGTCCTCCTGCGCGGGCTCGTGCCGTGCCTGACGGTCGTCGTCGTCGCGCTCGCGTGCCGGACGGTGCCGAAGCCGGTCGAGACCGAGATGCAGCGCATCGTCGACGACGCGGTGCGCGAGACGGTCGCGGAATGCGGCGACGCGAAGTATCTCTTTACGGACGGCCATCTCGACGCGGCGGTCGAGCTGTGCGCGAAAGACCGGGGGCAGGCCCTCTACACGCTCAACATGATGTCCGGCGCGCGCGCGTGGGAATGCGCGGTGCGGTCGCGTCCGTTCGCGGTCGAGTCGGACGACTGGCATCACGCGCAGACGGGCGTGCCGGCGCTCCTGCGCATCTGGGCCGGCGAGAAGGTCGGCGGCATGGACGAGGCTGCGATCCAGCTCGGCTTCGAGTTCTGGAAGCGCGAGCGCAAGCCGCTTCCGACGCTCTCCGGCATGGTCGCGCGCGAGAAGGGGCTGGACGCGGCGACGGCCCAGGCCGGCATCGAGCGGTCGAAGGCCCTCGCAGACCGCATTCTCGCGCTCGCGCCGAAGACGGAGACGGCCGACCCGTCGCCCGCGCTCGCGAGCGCGTTCTCGGCCGTCTCGTGGCGGATTTCGCGCTTTGCGCGCATTCGCGAGGACGCGACGCTTGCGAACGACCTCGACGAGTCGAACACGGCCCTGAAGAAGATGCTGTCCGTCATCGAGCAGGAGCGCCAGCGGACGTTCCTGCAGATGACGCCGCGCGAGGGCCTTCAGATCGCCCTGAAGCGCGCGAACTTCGCGGAGGCGCGCCGCTACGCCGCCGCCGTCCTGCGCGCGAACGAGGACGATGCCGAGGCGAACTTCGCGATGGGCATGAGCTCGCTGACGGGCAACCGCTATGCGGACGCCGAACGCTACCTGAGCCGCTGCCTCAAGGTTCGGCCCAATGAGCCGGCCGTGCTGAACAACCTCTCGATCATCTGCCGCAAGCTGCGCCGCTACAAGGAGGCGGAGGACTACGCCCGCCGCGCGCTGAAGATCCTGCCGGATTCGCCGGAGGTCAAGCAGACGCTTGCCGACGCCCTCAAGAAAGCCCCGTGACGAGCATGGAACGACAGACCTTTCCCGTTGGGCTTTACGAAGTCAACTGCACGATCCTGGGGTTCGGCGAACAGGCGCTGGTCGTCGATCCCGGCGCGGATGCCGCGCAGATTGTCGCGGCGCTTGATCAGGCGAAGCTTGCGCCGGCGGCCATTCTCCTGACGCACGCCCATTTCGACCACATCGGCGGTCTGCCCGGTCTGCTGGCGCGCTTCCCGACGCTGCCCGTGCTCGTGGGCGCGGCAGACGTGCCGGTCTTGACGCATCCGCTGAACCAGCTGCCGCCCGACTACCCGCCGGTGCCGCGTCCGCAGACCCTTCTGCCGCTGGACCGTCGCGACACGCTCGCGTTCTTTGCGCCGGGCGGCGCGGGCGCGGACCTGCAGGTCATCGAGACGCCCGGCCATACGCCCGGCGGCGTCTGCTATTATTTCCCGAAGGACAGGCTGTTGCTTTCGGGCGATACGCTGTTCGCGGGCTCCGTCGGGCGAACCGACTTCCCCGGCGGCGACATGGCAACGCTGCGCGCCTCGCTCCGCAAGCTGATGGCGTTGCCGGACGACACGCGCGTCATTCCGGGCCACGGCCCGTTCACGACGCTGGCGGACGAGAAGCGCGGCAATCCGTTCCTGCGGTAGCCGCGCGCGCCAGCGCGGCGAAAAACGCCCGCAGCTTCGCGATCGACTTGACGCCGCGCGCCGATTCGAGGCTGCCGGAGACGTCAATGACGTCCGGCCGCTGCGCCAGCGCCGCCGCGAGGTTCTCGGACGAGAGGCCGCCCGCAAGGACGGCCTTGAACGCGCCGCGTCGCAGCGTCGTCTCGCCGTCGCCGTGCGACGAGTCGAAGAGGACGGCGTCGCCTGCCGCGCCGCCTGCGAGCGTCCAGACCGCCAACCCCGCGTCGCGGAGCGCGGCGACGTCTTCGGCCGTCGCCCGTCGGTGCAGCTGCACGACGTCGAGGCCGCACGCGCGGACGGTTCGCAGGATCTCCGGCACGGTCGCCGTCGTGAACACGCCGACGCACCGCGCCGTTCCCTTCAGGCCCGCCCGCATCGCCTGCACGTCGCGGACGGTCACGCGGCGCGGACTCCCCTCGGCGAAGATGAAACCGAGATAGTCCGCGCCGAGCCGTTCCGCCTCGGCGGCGAACGCGGCGTCGTTCACGCCGCAGATCTTGACGCCGACCTTCCGCACCACCGCTTCCTCCGCCCCTTCCTTCTTCCTTCTTCCTTCTTCCTTTTTCCTTTTTCCCTCAGACCTTCGGCAGCCCCGCGAAGCCGCGCGCGAGGTCGGCGCCCGTCGGGATCGTGTCGCTCATCGTGCCGTCGTTGTACTTGCCGTAGGCGACCATGTCGAAGTAGCCCGTGCCGGTGAGGCCGAAGACGATCGTCTCCGCGCGGCCCGTCTCCTTGCAGCGCAGGGCCTCGTCGATCGCCGCGCGGATCGCGTGCGCCGACTCGGGCGCGGGCAGCGTCCCCTCGGTGCGCGCGAAGAACGTCGCCGCCTCGAAGACCTTCGTCTGCTCGACGCTCGTCGCCTCCATGAGCTTCTGGTCGTAGAGCTCCGAGATCATTGAGCTCATGCCGTGGTAGCGGAGGCCGCCCGCGTGGTTGGCGGACGGGATGAAGCCGCTCCCGAGCGTGTACATCTTCGCGAGCGGGCACACCTTGCCCGTGTCGCAGAAGTCGTAGGCGTACCGGCCGCGCGTCAGCGACGGGCAGCTCGCGGGCTCGACGGCGACGATCCGGTAGTCGGCCTCGCCGCGCAGCTTCTCGCCCATGAACGGCGCGATGAGGCCGGAGAGGTTCGAGCCGCCGCCCGCGCAGCCGATGATGACGTCGGGCGTGACGCCGAGCTTCTTCAGCGCGGCCTGCGTCTCCAGGCCGATGATCGACTGGTGCAGGCAGACCTGGTTGAGGACGCTGCCCAGGAGGTAGCGCGCGTTCGGCCGCTTCAGCGCCGACTCGACGGCCTCGGAGATCGCGCAGCCGAGCGAGCCGGTCGTGCCGGGGAACTCGGCGTTGATCTTGCGGCCGACGTCCGTCGTCATCGACGGCGAGGGCGTGACGTCCGCCCCGTAGGTGCGCATGACCTCGCGGCGGAACGGCTTCTGCTCGTAGGAGCACTTGACCATGAAGACGTGGCACTTCAGCCCGAAGAACGCGCTCGCCATCGAGAGGGCCGTGCCCCACTGGCCCGCGCCCGTCTCGGTCGTCACGTCCGTGAGGCCCTGCGCCTTCGCGTAGTAGGCCTGGGCGATCGCGCTGTTGAGCTTGTGCGAGCCGGACGTGTTGTTGCCCTCGAACTTGTAGTAGATCTTCGCGGGCGTGCCGAGGGCCTTCTCGAGGAAGGTCGCGCGGACGAGTGGCGAGGGGCGGTACATCTTGTAGAACTCCCGCACGGGCTTCGGGATCGGGATGTAGGCGGTCGTGTCGTCGAGCTCCTGGCGCACGCATTCCTTGCAGAAGACGTGCTCGAGCTCTGCCGCCGTGACGGGCTGGAGGGTCGCCGGGTTGAGAAGCGGCGCGGGCTTCTTCTTCATGTCCGCGCGCATGTTGTACCACGCCGTCGGCAGTTCCGCCTCGGTCAGGTAGGTCTTGTAGGGTTCGTTGTCCATTTTACGTTCGATCCTTTGGAACGCAAGTTTACCAAAAGATTTTGCGTCTTGTCAATCCCGCCCCAAATTTCGTCCGAAATGTGGTATAATTCAAAAATTCAACCAAACCAAGGAGTTCTCGACAAATGAAGAAGACCGTCATCGTCAATGCCCATGTGATCTCGCCGAGCGTGGAGCTCGAAAACGCCACGATCGTCATCGAGGGGGAGCGGATCGCGCGCGTGTCCGCGAAGGGGGGCGTGGCGAAGGCCAGCCGGGACACGACGGTCGTCGACGTGCGGGGGCAGTACGTGATGCCGGGCTTCATCGACGTCCACACGCACGGCGCGCTGACGTACGACTTCTGCGACGCCGACCCGCAGGCGATCTTCGAGCTCGCGAAGGCGAAGCTGCAGGAGGGCGTGACGACGTTCCTGCCGACGACGCTCACCGTCTCGCACGAGGAGCTGCTGGTCGCGGCGGGGAACGCGAAGCGGTACGCCGAGGCGGGCCAGCCCTACGCGAAGGTGCCGGGCATCCACCTCGAGGGGCCGTTCATCAACGTGAAGTGCTGCGGCGCGCAGAACCCGAAGTACGTCCGCAAGCCGTCCGTGAAGGAGCTGAAGGAGATCGCGAAGGTCTATCCCGTGCGCCAGATCTCCTACGCCGTCGAGGCGGAGGGCGGCGCGGCGTTCGCGAAGGCGTGCCTCAGGCTGGGCGTCGTGCCGAGCTGCGGGCACACGGCCGCGAAGATGAAGGACCTGGCGGCCGCCTACCGGAACGGGCTGCGGCACATGACGCACTTCTGCAACCAGATGACGCCGCTCCACCACCGCGAGATCGGCATGGTCGGCGCGGGCTTCCTGATCGACGACCTCAACACCGAGGTGATCTGCGACCGCATCCACCTCTGCGACGACATGCTGCGCCTGATCTTCACGCGGCGTTCGCTTGAGCACGTGCAGATGATCACGGACTCGCTGCGCTGCTCGCACTGCAAGGACGGCTATGCCTTCGAGATGGGCGGGCTGAAGGTTCTGCTGAAGAACGGCGAGGCGCGGCTCGTGGAGGGCAACAACCTCGCGGGCTCGACGCTCTGGATGGGCAACGGGCTGAAGAACGTCCATGACGTCACGGGCATTCCGCTCAAGGACCTCGTGCGCACGACGGCGTGGAACCAGGCGATCGAGCAGGGCTGGGGCGACGAGCTCGGCAAGGTCGAGAGGGGCTACCGCGCCGATCTCGTCGTCATCAACCCGCGCAGCTGGAAGCCGTCGGCCGTCTTCGTTGACGGCGAGCAGCGGATTTGATACAATACGCGCCAATTACGACTTGGAGGGATGGCCGAGTGGCTGAAGGCAACGGTTTGCTAAATCGTCGTACGGTCTAATCTCCGTACCGGGGGTTCGAATCCCCCTCCCTCCGCCAGTTTCCCCGTTCGCTTTCACACGTTCAGGCGAAAATATGGTATAATTACCCGAACCACTTGACAAGGTGCAGTCGGGTGAATTGTAGACTGGAGTGACTATGGCAAAAATGAAGAAGCCGGGCAGGCGGGCGGCGGACGCGAAATCCGGTGCGCGCGGTTCGGCGAAGAAGGCGGCGAAGCGTGGCGCGTCCGAGGCCCTGGAGATGGGCGACGACGACGTCCTCGGCGGGCTTGACGACGACATGCCGCCCGTCGACGACGAGGCGGAAGACGCCGAGAAGCTCGACGCCGAGAAGCTGGCGGCGGACGTCGAGCGCGCGGAGGCCAAGGCGAAGGCCGAGGAGGCGGTCGACGAGGACGTGCCGCCCGTGCCGGCGGTGGCGATGGACGAGTCGGCCGACGCCTCCGACGCCGACACGGTGCTGCCGTCGATGGAGGGCATGTCGATCCTCCGCGAGACGGAGCTGAACGACGTCGTCCAGGACGTGAAGCGCCGCAGCGAGGCGAACGGCGGCTACATCACGTACGAGGAGCTGAACCAGATCCTGCCGTCGAACATCGTCGACGCGATCCAGAGCGACCGGTACCTGAAGATCCTCGAGGCGCTGGGCGTGCAGGTCCTGCGCGAGGAGGACGTGAAGAAGTACCTCGACGCGAAGAACGCGAAGGCGACCGACCCGAAGGCGCGCTCGTCCGACATGATCGAGGACCCGATCCGCATGTACCTGCACCAGATGGGGCAGGTGCCGCTCCTGAAGCGGGAGGAGGAGGTCGAGATCTGCGCGGTCATCGAGGACGCGGAGGCGCGGACGAAGGACATGTTCAACCGCTTCCTCTTCGTGCCGGCGATGTACGCCTCGCTCCTCGACCGGCTGGAGGGTCAGTGCGAGCGGTTCGACCGCATCGTGACGGACAAGTTCGACGACAACCGCGACGCCTACATGGAGCTGATCCCGCAGTTCCGCAAGGAGATCAAGGACGTCGACCGACGCCTGCGGGAGGCGAGCGCGAAGTACCTCTCGGTGATCGCGCAGGGGGACGCGTCGCCGACGGTGGTGCGGGGCGCGGAGAAGGGGCTGGCGAACGCGCGGGCGGCGCTGCGCAAGTGCTTCGACGACCTGAGCTACAAGCAGAAGGTCCTCGAGACGCTGTGCGCGGACGCCGACGAGCGCATCTACCTGCCGTACCGTGCGCTCGTGGCGAAGCAGGCGGCCCTGCTGCAGCAGCGGCCCTCGCGGCGGCGCGAGGAGGATCTGAAGTCGGTGCGCGCGGCGATGGCCCAGAAGGAGGCGCTCTTCGGCATGCCCGGCGAGGAGTTCGTCTCGACGTTCTCGGAGCTGCGCACGGTGCTGAAGAGGGGGCAGGTCGCCCGCACGCGGATGGTCGAGGCGAACCTCCGGCTCGTGATCTCGATCGTGAAGAAGTACATGAACCGCGGGCTCTCGTTCCTCGACCTCATCCAGGAGGGGAACACGGGGCTGATGAAGGCGGTCGAGAAGTTCGAGTACAAGCGCGGCTACAAGTTCTCGACGTACGCGACGTGGTGGATCCGGCAGGCGGCGACGCGCGCGATCGCGGACCAGGCGCGGACGATCCGCATCCCGGTGCACATGATCGAGACGATCAACAGGCTCATGCGCGTGCAGAAGCGGCTGATCCAGAAGCTGGGGCGCGAGCCGACGGAGCAGGAGCTGTCGCAGGAGATGGACATGCCGCCGGACCAGGTCCGGGCGGTGCGGCGCATGGCGCAGCAGCCGATCTCGCTGCAGTCGAAGGTGGGGGACAACGACGACGCGCACTATGGCGACTTCATCCCCGACCTGTCGAGCGAGAACCCGTTCGAGGTGACGGAGGGGCACCTGCTGAAGGAGCGGCTGCGTGACATCCTGAACACGCTGACGGACCGCGAGCGGCAGGTGGTGGACTTCCGCTTCGGGCTCACGGACGGGTACAGCCGGACGCTGGAGGAGGTCGGGCGCCTCTTCAACGTGACGCGCGAGCGCATCCGCCAGATCGAGGCGAAGGCGCTGCGCAAGCTCCGCCACCCGAGCCGGATGAAGTCGCTCGGCGACTACAAGAACAGCTAAGGGCGCGAAGGGGCAAGAAGGGAAAAGGAAACGGTCGAAATTCAGGTGACAGGCGAAGGGTCTGGAGAAAAACGGAAATCAGCGACAAAAATTAGACAATAGACAAAACAAAAACAGAGAAAACAGAAAATTAGGAGAAAAAGAAAATGAACTGCATCAACGGAATCATCGAACTGTTCAAGAACTGCCAGACGTCCTGCGCGGCCATCACGCTGGCGATTGTGGCCTTCGTCCTCGGCGCGCTCGTCGCGATCCTCGTCGCGAAGGTCTTCTGCCCGTGCGGCAAGACGGCCTGCAAGAAGGGCGACGCGCGCAAGCCGCAGAAGAAGGAGGAACGCCCCTTCGAGAAGCGCAAGCCGCATCCCGCCCCGGCGGACGGCTCGGTCGAGATCTACGTCGGCAACCTCAGCTACGACATGACCGAAGACCAGCTCCGCAAGGAGTTTGAGGCGTTCGGCGCGGTCAACTCGGCGCGCCTCATCCTGAACAAGTTCAACGGCAAGTCCAAGGGCTTCGGCTTCGTCCAGATGCCGAACCGTGCGGAAGCCGAGAAGGCGTGCGAGGCCCTGAACGACAAGGAGATCATGGGCCGCAAGATGAAGTGCAACGAGGCGAAGAATCTCATCTGAGAAATGTTCGAATAATCGAATTGTCGAATAATCGAATTGTCGAATAATCGAATCGTAGAATAATCGAATGGACGAATAGGCGCGTTCGGGAGGCGATCAGATGGCGAAGGCGTTGGTACCGTTGGCAAAGGGCTTTGAGGAAATCGAGGCCGTGACGATTGTCGATGTCCTCCGGCGCGGCGGCGTCGAGGTCGTGACGGCGTCCGTTCACGAATCGACCGAGGTCATCGGAGCGCATGGCATCCCGATGAAGGCCGATGCGCGCTTGGCGGATGTCGCGGACGGCGACTTCGACGCGATCGTCCTCCCCGGCGGCGGCGAGGGAACCGAGAACCTCAAGAACTCGGATCGGCTCATCCGCCGCCTCCAGCGCCAGAACGAGGAGGGGCGGCTCCTCTGCGCGATCTGCGCGGCCCCGACCGTCCTCGTCGAGGCGGGCGTTCTCGCCGCAGGCCTGCACGTGACGTGCTACCCGACCTGCCAGATGGAGCTCGACCGCCCGTGGTCGCCGGTGCCTGTTGTCGTGGACGGCAACGTCGTCACGGGGCAGGCGCCGGGCTCCGCGCTCCTCTTCGCCCTCGTCGTCCTCCAGATGCTGACGGACAAGGCGACGGCGCGCAAGGTCGCGCGCGGCATGGTGACGGACGTCCTCGACTGATGTTCCGCCGCCTCTCCATCTCGTCCTTCAGGTTCTTCCTCGCGGGGAAGGGCCTTTCTTTTCAGACGGGCAAGTATTTCGGACAGGCCCTGCTCGTCGGCCTCCTCGCCGGGTTCGTCGTCGTGGCGTTTCGCTATCTGATCGACCTCGGCTTTGCATGGATCTTCGATCCCGCCGCCGCGTCGGGGGTGCGCGGACTCTTCGTCGTCTTGCCGGCCGTTGGCGCGCTTGCGGGCTATCTGCTGATTCGCCGCTTCGACTCGCTGGAGCATGCGCGCGGCACGGACAGCGCGATTCTTGCCTATCACCGCCGGTGCGGCTATGTGCCGCCGGCCGTGCTGCCGGTGAAGTCCGTCGCCTCGGTGCTGACGATCGCCTCCGGCGGCTCGGCCGGCTACGAGGGCCCCGTCACGCTGCTCGGCGCCGCGTGCGGCAGTCTCGTCGCCTCGTGGTTCTCGCTGCCGGCGCGCGCGCGGCGCATCCTGATGTCGGCCGGCATCTCCGCCGGCATCGCCGCGCTCTTCCAGGCGCCGCTCGCGGGCGCGATCTTCGGCTTCGAGGTGCTCTACTCGTCGAGCGACATCGAGTACGAGTGCATCCTGCCGTGCTTCACGGCAGCGACCGTCTCCTACACGATTTTCGCCTGCTTCTTCGGATGGGGGACGCTCTTCCAGATGCCGAACATCGCCTATGAGAACGGGCTGCGCCTCCTGCCGTACTTCGTCCTCGCGCTCGTCATCACGTTCGGCGCGCGCTTCTACATCCGCTTCTTCACGTCCACCGAGCGCGCGTTTGCGTCCCTGCCCGTGCCGGGCTGGCTGCGCGTCGTCTTGGGCGGACTCGCCACGGGGCTTCTCGGCTTGCTGGTGCCCTCGATTCTCGGCACGAGCTATCCCGTCATCCAGCAGGTGCTGTCGGGCGGTGCGCTGGTGCTTCCGGCGCTTGTGGCCATCTTCTTCGCGAAGGTCGTCGCGACGTCCTTCACCGTCGGGAGCGGCGGTTCGGGCGGCGTCTTCGCGCCGGCGCTCGTCTGCGGCGGTGCGCTCGGTGCGGCGGTCGGACAGGTCTTTGCAACCGTTCTCCCGGCATCGTTCGGCATCCAGCCGGCGGCGTTCGCGCTCGTCGGCATGGCGGGCTTTCTCGCCTCGGCCATCCGTACGCCGATGGCGGCGATCGTGATGGTTGCGGAGATCTCCGGCAACCACGGCCTCCTCGTGCCGGCGATGTGGGTCTGCGGCATTTCCTTCTGGCTCAACAACGGCTGGTCGCTCAACCGCAGCCAGCCGCATAGCCGCGAAACGTCGCCTGTGCACGCGCAGCTCGTGAGGCCGTGAGGTCATTTGCCGACGTTGAGCCGTCCGCTGACGATTCCGCCGAGCACGGACGCGCCGAGTTCCAGCCAGAGGCGTCCGTTCTCTGCGCGACAGACAGGCGTCCGCATCATGGGCCCGTCGGCCCGACAGATCGCGCGAACGGACTTCGCTGCGCTCCGTCTATGTCGGCCTTCGGCCTCGATCCGGGTCGCTCCGGGAGTCGCACCTGTCGCCACACGTCAGTCAATCGAACGTGACCGATTGCGAAACAATGTCCGAAGGACCTACACATTCCCCTCGGCGGAATGCGCTTCCGCAAGCGAGAACACCGAGGCGACAGGCGATCCCTGCGCTCCTCTCGCGCGACTGTCGGCTCCTCCTGGCCAAGGGCGGCTTGCGCCGCCTCACAGAACAGGACGTTGCGTGAGGAGTGGGCGGGACGGCCGAGCGCCGAGCGGAGAGAGACGGGCGGATGCAATGCGCCGCAGAAGCGCAACGCGCTTCGGATGGAAGGTCGCCGAAGGCAATCGCGTAGCGACGCGCAAGCGTCCGCGTTCGCCGCACGCGCCACAGATGACGCGCCAGTCGGTGGCGAGTTCCCAGGCGCCGCCCGCGTCACGCGGCGGGATCATGCGAGGAAGTTCAAACGAGATTCGGTCTTTCATTTTTTGAGGTTTCCTTTCTTTTGAATTTTCTAACGCAAAGAACGCAAAGGGCTTGACGCAAAGAACGCGAAGAGCCTTTGCGACCTTTGAATGAGGGTCTGCGACGCTGAACACGGAGAACGGAGAGTGGAAGACACGGAGGAAACAGGGACACACCCCTGCTTCTCCCGTTCTCCGTTCTCCGTGTCAAACGCCGTAGGCCAAATCATTCCTGAGACAGGGGGATTTTAGATAGGTGAGGTCGGGTTAATGTTTACCGGCGAAACCTCCCCCGGTTGACAAATGCGCCCTGAT
>CAKTZA010000021.1 GCA_934635045.1 uncultured Kiritimatiellota bacterium
GCGTCAGGCGCAGCGGTAGCGGAGCACCTTTGACAGCTGTCGGATTTTCTATACCCCGCTGTTCAGTGACCCATTACAGAAATCTCACGACCCCCCTTGCGCGCAAGGGGGGTATTATGATATACTACGCACTGTTTTCACCGCTCGGGTGGTGAAATTGGCAGACACGCATGCTTGAGGTGCATGTGGAGAGATCCTTGCGGGTTCGAGTCCCGCCCCGAGCACCAATCCAAAGAGGCCATGAAACAGAAATTTCTTTTTGGGGTAATCGCGTTTTTCGCGATTGGCATTTTCCTGACGGCGGAGGCGAATCCGAAGTACGTCTTTCTCTTCATTGGCGACGGCATGTCAACGCCGCAGCGGATGACCGCGAACGAATTCTCGCTCAAGAGCGGGCGCGGCAACCTCGCGATGAACGCGCTGCCGTTCCAGGCGACGACGCGGACATGCTCGGCGAACTCGCTCGTCACCGACTCGGCGGCGGCGGCGACGGCCATCGCCTGCGGCGAGAAGACGCTGAACGGCGCGGTCGGCCTCGACGCGCAGGGGCGGCGGCTCGAGTCCGTCGCAGAATTCGCGCAGAAGGCCGGCAAGGCCGTCGGCATCGTCACGACCGTCACGATCAACCACGCGACGCCGGCGGGCTTCTACGGCCACCGCAAGGATCGCGGCGAAGGGTACGGCCTCGGCCTCGACCTCCTCGCGTCCGGCTTCGCCTACTTTGCGGGCGGCGGGCTCTCGAAGCACGACGACAGGAATTATCCCGGCTATCGGGGCGACATCTACGCCTTGGCGAAGGACGCGGGCTACACGTTCATCCAGAACGACCGCGCGGCGTTCGATGCGCTGAAGCCGGGCGGCGGCAAGGTCTGGTACGTCGCGTGCGAGGGGCCGATGCCGTACTCGATCGACTCCGGGTCGTGGCAGGGCGTCCCGACGCTTGCGGAGCTGACGGCGAAGGGCATCGAGCTGCTGGCGGCGGATTCCGACGGCTTCTTCATGATGGTCGAGGGCGGCAAGGTCGACTGGGCCGGCCACGCCAACGACGCGGCGACGAACCTGCGCGACGTCCTCGCGCTCGACGACGCGGTGAAGGTCGCGCTCGACTTCCAGAAGACGCATGCCGAGACGCTGGTCGTCGTCACGGGCGACCACGAGACGGGCGGCATGACGATGGGCTTTGCCGCGACGGGCTACGCCTTCTACATGGATCGCCTCGTGAACCAGACGTGCTCGACGGACGCGCTCGTCCAGCACATCCGCCAGACGCGCCCCGCCGACTTCGCCGCGCTGGAGCCGTTCCTCGCCGAGCATTTCGGCTTCGACTTCACGACGGCGGACACGCAGAAGAACCCGATGGCGATCACGGCGGACGAGCGGAAGGAGCTTGAGAAGTCCTTTGCCCATGACCTCCGGCTCGCGCGAGAGGGCAAGAAGGAGAACGAGGCGTACGACGCGCAGAAGATCTCGCATCTGCCGACGGCCGTGAAGGCGATCTTCTCGCACAAGTGCGGCATCGGCTGGACGAGCGGCGCGCACACGGCGCTGCCCGTGCTGACGACGGCGCAGGGGCCGGGCGCGGAGCGCTTCGTCGGCTTCATCGACAACACGGATCTCGCGAAGCGGCTCAAAGACCTCGTGCGGTGAAAGGCGCGCTGCCGATCGTCGTGCTCGCCCTGGGGTGCGTCGGCCTCGCGTTCCTGCCGGGGCCGCGTCGGCTTGCGGTGCAGGTGGGCGAGACGGCGCGGGCCGAGGTCGTCGAGACGGACAATTCGGACGTCCAGCTGCACGGGCTCATCGAGTTCGGCACGCAGCGGCTGAAGGTGCGCCTCCCGGACGGTTCGGTGAAGACGGCGCACAACGAGCTGCGCGCGCAGCTGGAGTTCGACAAGAAGTTTTCGGTCGGCGAGACGGCGCTGGTCGTCCTCGGCGACGAGCCGCTGATTGCGCGCGACCACTGGCGGCTCGGCTGGGCGGCCGTCCTGTTTGGCGGCTTCGCCGTTCTCCTCTGCGCATTCGGCGGCTGGACGGGCGCAAAGGCTCTGTTCAGCTTCGTCTTCAGCTGCGTCGCCGTCTGGAAGCTGCTTGTGCCGCTCTGCCTTTCCGGCTGGAACGCCGCGTGGTCGTCGTTCGCCGTCGTCTCGGTGCTGACGGCCGTCATCATGTACCTCGTCGCCGGCTGGTCGCGCACGGGCTTCGCGGCATTTCTCGGCGCGCTGCTCGGCGTCGCCGCGTCGCTGGGCCTTGCGGACTTCTTTGCCGCCGCGCTCCACGTCAACGGCGCGACGATGCCGTTCGTGCAGACGCTGCTTTACTCCGGCTACACGGATCTCGTCCTCGTGGACGTCTTCGTCGGCGCGGTGATCCTCGCGTCTTCCGGCGCGGTGATGGATCTCGCGATGGACATTGCCGCCGGGCTCGCCGAGATCGTGCGCCACAACCCGACGCTGCCGCGCGGCGAGCTGTTCAAGAGCGGCCTCCGCATCGGGCGCAGCGTCGTCGGCACGATGACGACGACGCTCCTGCTCGCCTATTCGGGCGGCTACCTCACGCTGCTCATGGTGTTCGCCGCGCAGGGGACAGACCCCGTGGGCTTCCTCAACTCGACGCTCGTCTCGGCGGAACTCGTCAAGACGCTCGTCGGCAGTTTCGGCCTTGTGCTCGTCGCGCCGTTCACGGCGTTCGTCGGCGCGTTCGTCTTCTCCCGTCCGAAAGCGCGCGCCGCATGAAACGCCTCGTCCTTCACGGCATCGAGGCGGAGGTCGCCGAGACGTTCTTTGAACGGGCGAAGGGCCTGATCGGGCGTCGCGCGCTGCCGGCTGGGCAGGGCTTGCTCATTCCGCACTGCAACGCAATCCACACGCTCTTCATGCGCTTTCCGATTGACGCGGCGTTTCTCGACCGGACGGGGGCCGTCGTGAAGGTCGTGCGCAACATCCGTCCGGGACGGCTCTTCGTTTGGGGCGGCTGGCGCGCGCGGCAGGTGCTGGAGACGGCGAGCCGTCCGCCGGAGGCCGTCCGCTGAACGTTGGGGCCGGTGGTGGCGTTCAAACCAGTAAAAACGAAACAGAGGAAGGCGGACATGATTTTCAAACTGATGCTGAAGGGTCTGCGGACGGGCAAGGCGCGGTTCGCGTGCGCGGTCGCGGGCGTGGCGGTCGCGGTCGGGAAGCTCGTCTTCATGACGTCGCTCGTCGCGACGAACAACGCGCAGGCGCCGCTCGCCGCGCAGAAGGGCTGCGCGCCGTGGGCCGCCTGGCGGCTGGAGGGTGTGCAGGTCGGCTTCCGGCGCGGCCTGCCGCCAGGCGCAAAGCCGCCGTCGGGCGAACGGCCTGTGGCGACGGCATCGGCATCGGATTCGGTTGCGCCCGCGCGCGCGGACGGGCGGCGCGTCGCGGACGGCCCGCGCCCCGACGTGCGGCTGAGGGGGCTGGGCGTCACGATCGACTACCGTCCGGGCGGGCGTGTGCTGCAGGGGCCGCCGATGCGGGCGTTTCTCGCCGAGGCCCCCGCGACGAACGTCTACGGCGCCGTGTCGCTCGTCGAGGGCCGCTGGCCGGACCCGTCGGCGGACGCGCCGGAGGTCGTCTGCGTCCGCCCGGCGATGCGGCGGTTCGGGCGCGGCCCCGCCCCCGCGCGCGGCTCGTCGCTCAAGTTCCTCGGACAGCGCGGCACGATGACGGCGAAGATCGTCGGCTATCTCGACGGCGGCAAGCTGCCGCGCGAGTTCCCGACCGTCCTCGCGAACCGCGCGGCATTCGCGGCGTTCGCGACGGAACGCCTGGGTGCTCTCTCGCTCTACCGCGAACTGCCGGAAAAGGGCGCGGAGGGCCTTCTGACGCCGACGTCGGACAGCGTTGTCGCCGCCTTCATGTCGGACGACCAGAAGCGCATGGACTACGCGACGCCGCTGCTTCTCGCGGCGGCGTTCCTGACGGCGCTTTCGCTGCTCGTCAACTCGCTGCTCCTCTCGGTCGAGTCCAACCGCGCGACGCTGGCGACCTTGCGCACGGTCGGGCTCACGCGCCTTGGCGTTGTGCGTTTCGTGGCGGCCGAGTCCCTGTTCGCCGGGCTCGTCGGCTGGGCCGTCGGCGTCGTTGGCGCGGTCGCCGCGCTGGCCGTCTACGTCGCGTGCGACGCCGTGACGTTCCCCGCCGGCTGGGCGGTCGATCCGGGGCGCATCCGGCTGACGCTCGCCGTCCTGCCGCTCGTCATCGTCCTCGCCGTCCTCTTCGCGCTCGCGCCGGCCCTCCGGGTGCGCGCGATGGATGCGGCCCAGCGGCGTCCGCGCCGGCGGCGGCGCGGCATGGCGATCACCTTCGCGTGCGGCTTCGCCGCATTCGCCGCCGTCGAGGTCTGGGGCGCGTCCCTCATGCGCGCGTTCGTGCCGTCGCCGGAGTGGCCGGACGCGATCGTCTCGATCCTGCCGGGCGGCGTGTCGAGCTGGGACGTGGAGAAGCTGCGCGACGTCGAGGGCGTCCGGCGCGTTTCCGAACTCGTGCCGCGCCAGCTGCCGCTCGCATCGGACGCGCGCCGCAACGCGCTCTTCCTCGCGGCGGAGTTCCTGCCGAGGTTCAGGTTCGCCGAAGGCACGTGGGAGGAGGCGGACGCGGCCCTCCGGGCGGGAGACGCGGTCGTCATCACGAAGATGATGTCAAATGCCTATGGCCTGCACAAGGGCGACACGCTGAAGGTCGTCCAGCCGGGGCGGCGCGGCGGCGCGCCGACGGAGCTGGCGTTCCCGATTGCGGGCGTCGTGGACCTCAACTGGCACATGGTGACGAACCGCGGGCTCGTGCGCGGGCTGAACGGCGCGCCGTGGACGACGGACGGGCCGGTGTTCTGCTCGCTCGACACGATGGGCGTCATCGACTTCCGCACGTTCGTCACGGATCCGGCGCTGTCCGCGCCGCTGACGCACCTCTGGATTGACTACGACGCGGCGTTCCTGAAGAGGCACGGCGTGTTCCCGGCGGGGCGGCGCATCGAGGCCGAGATCGCGCGGCGTCTCGGCAACCCCGTCGGCTCGACGGTGCGGCTGCACGCGCGCGACGAGATCGCGGACGGCACGCTCGCGCATGGCACGGACGTGATCGGCCAGGCCGCGCGCGTGCCGTTCGTCTTCCTCGCGGTTCTGGCGATCGGGTTCGTCGCGATGCTCGTCGCCGAGGCGGACGCCCGTCGGCGGGAGTTCGCGGTCTTGCGCGCCGTCGGCGCGACGCCGGCGCAGCTCGCGTGGGCGCTGACGAAGACGGCCGTGAAGACGGCGGCGGTCGGCGTTGCGGCGGGACTCCCGGTCGGCGCGCTCGTCGGCTGGCTCTTCACGTTTAGGACGGGCGCCGTCTGGCCGGGCCTGCCGCACGGGTTCGCGATCCCGTGGCGCGTGACGGCCGAGGGGGCGCTCGGCGCGCTCGCCTTCGCGCTCGTGTTCGCGGTGCCGACGGCCCTCGCGCTCGTCCGCCGCGCCACGCGGCGGCAGTAGCGGACGGGAGGGTCGGGACGCATGCGGCGCAACGTCATCTTCTTCCAGTACCCCTGGCGGCTCTGGCGCGAACGCCTCGCCGGCGTCTACCGCTACGCGGAAAAGGCCGACTGGGCCGTGCAGGTCCTGGAATACGGGCGGACGGCCCTCTCGGTTCGCAAGGCCCTCGCGTTCTGGAAGCCCGACGGCTGCATCGTCGAGGGCGGCTACACGGAACTTCCGGACTTCCGGCTGGCCGACTTCGCGGACGTCCCGACGGTCTTCTGCGACGCGAACCGGGCGAAGATGGGCGCGCCCTTCAGCGGCGTCATCCACGATTCGGCCGTGACGGCGACGCTGGCGGTCACGGAACTTCAGCGGCTCGGCTACGCGGACTACGGCTACGTCGGACACCTCCAGCCGCGCGACTGGTCGGATCGCCGCGCGCGGGTCATGGCGCGGCAGATGGCGCAGGAGGGGCTTGCGTTCCACGCCTTTGAGCCGGGGCGCTTCCGCGACATGGAGATGTTCTCGGCGCGCCTGCGGGCGTGGCTGCGCGACCTGCCCAAGCCGTGCGGCGTCCTTGGGGCGAACGACATGATGGCCGACCTCGTCCTGCAGGCCTGTCGCCAGGAACGCCTTCGCGTGCCGGAGGAGATCGCCGTCGTCGGCATCGACAACGACGCGCTCATCTGCGAACACGCGCAGCCGACCCTCACGAGCGTCGTGCCGGATTTCGAGCGGTCCGGCTATCTGGCGGCGAAGCTGCTGGACCGGCGCCTGCGCAACCCTGGAGCGTCGCCGTCGCTTGTGCGGTTCGGCGCCGAACACGTCGTCCGCCGCAACTCGACGACGCGCTTCCGCCGCCACGACGCGGCCGTCCTTGACGCGGTCGCGTTCATCCGCGCGAACGGCTGCGCGCCGCAGACGACGCCGGCGGCGGTCTGCGCGCGGATCGGCGGCAGCCGCCGTCAGGCGGAATATCGCTTTCGCGCGCGCGTCGGGCATTCCATCGGCGACGAGATCCTCGCCGTGCGCATCGCCCGCGCGAAGGGCCTGCTGCTCAAGCGGTTCATCCCCATCGACTCGATCTTCGCCGAATGCGGCTACCGGGACGACTCATCGCTCCGCCGCGCGTTCAAGAAGGCGACGGGCCTGTCCCTCCGCGCCTGGCGCAACCGCGATGCTGGGGCAGCTGCTTTCAGAGAGGAATAGCCAATCGTCGTCTTGTTTAATCCGACTGTCGTTGGGGACAGACCCCAGCTTGAGGGGGCCTGTCCCCAATTTGATGTACAGAGAAAGCAGCGAACACAATGGGGACAGGCCCCAGTGAGTGTGTCATAAAACAGCTTGTTTTCGCGAATTCTGGCGAATATTCGTCGAAGAGTGCTGAACCTTAAGAAATCTTAAGCCAAATCTTAAGGTAATCTTAAGGTTCTTTTTCTGAAAATTTGGCATACTACCCTCCGTTCGGACGAATAGTTCGTCCGACTGTCAATCCAAGACAAGGAGGCGAGAATGGCACGAACAAATAGGATCAAGGTCGATTGCGACGCGCATTATCACGTCATGTCGCGAACCTGCAACAAGTTATTCCTCTTCGAGAGGGGCAGGACGAAGACGGCGCTTGTCGATGCGCTTCGGAGGGCGGCGGCATTCAGCGGCGTGGAGCTGAAGGCCTACGCGGTGATGGGCAACCACTTCCACGCCGTCGTGAAGGTCGTGAAGCCGGACGAACCCGTGGGGACGGACGAGCTCCTCCGTCGCGTAGGCGTCCTGAAGGGCGAGCGGGCAAAGACGGCTCTGGCTCGGAGCTGGGCGGAACTGTCCGCTGCGGGGTTTGAGGCGACGCTGCAGGAGGAACATGACCGGCTGCGCGCGCGGATGAATGACGTGAGCGAGTTTGTGAAGACGTTCAAGGAGGAGTTCGACCGCGCGTTCAAGCGCGAGCGTGAATACTGCGGCAGCATCTGGTCGGGACGCTTCACGTCGACGCTGGTCGAGGACGGGGCATACCTCGCGCGGTGCAAGCGGTACGTCGTCTACAATCCCGTGCGCGCCGGACTCGTCACGCAGGCGAAAGACTATCCTTGGAGTTGGTGCGAGGACGATGATCCTTTCGCGGGGTCTGTCCCCGGCGAGTGGTGCTTGCGGCGGGTGGCACAGGTCGGGGCGGGGAAGGTGTTCGGGAGCGCGGGGTTCGTCCTGCGGACGGCGTTCGCGTTGGGCGACCGGTTCCGGTCGCGAGGCGTCGGAGCGCACCCAGTCGGCGGGATCGGCTACGCGACGCACGGCTGGCGACTCGCGAAGGCGGCTGAGGCGAGGTCGCTGGCGGCGGTGGCATGACGCTATGTTGCGAGAAAGGGATTGAAATTGAAAAAAAAGAGAAGTCATATTGGGGCCTGTCCCCAAGAGGCCAAGGGCTCACCCCAAGGGCGCTCAAAGATTCTTGGGAGGGCTGTCCCCTATGAATAAGGGACACTTTCAGGGGCGTTGGGGCCTGTCCCCAGGGGGCGTTGGGGCCTGTCCCCAGGGGGCGTTGGGGTCTGTCCCCAGGGGCGTTGGGGTCCCCAGAGGGCGCTGGGGCCTGTCCCCAGGGGCGTTGGGGCCTGTCCCCATGAGGAATGTCTTGATTCATGGTGTGCACGGGAGGGGGATGGACGGCTGGGGGGAGAGGAGGGTTTCGCAGATGGCACGATAATTTCTGCGCGAATGGCACGGTTGTCCCGTTGGCATTTGCTATAATGCCCTTGCCTTGGAAAAGGCTCTTGCTGGCTGGCGTCAAGTCAGCAAGTCAGCAACGAAGCAAGTCAACGACGGACGCAAGTCAGCAACGAAGCAAGTCAGCAACGGACGCAAGTCAGCAAGTCAGCAACGAAGCAAGTCAACAACGGAAGGGCGACCTCCATGATCCAGAAGACATTAGTCATGATTCAAAAGAAGACATTCGAGATTCAAAAGTCAGTCAGGATTCAAGGCAAGTCCGAACAAGACATGTCGGGTGCGATGCGCGAGCGTCCTCGCAAGGTACGCCGGTCCTGGTGCGCGAGTGTCCTCGCATGCCTGATGACGTGCGGCCCTGCATGGGCCGATTCGGGCGACAGCTGGGCGTTCACGCTGAATGCGGGCAGTACGACGCAAGGGCTTCTGACGAGCGGAGACTGGACGCTTCGGGCGGCGCTCACGGCGGCGGGTTCGGACACGCTGGGACTCGGCTACGGCAACTGGGATACGGCGGCGGCCTATGTCGCGGGCAGCGGCGTCCTGGACTTGACGACGCCCATCTGGATGGGCGAGCGGCGCCTGTCGTTGACGCACGTCCGCCGGACGGCGTTCCTTAACCTCCCGAAGACGGTTGCCGTGCGGCGCCTCGTCTTGCCGGACACGGTCGCCGACATCGCGACATACGCCTTTTCGGGGCTTCAGTCAGTGGACAAGCTGACCGTGCGTTCGACGAACGTCACGGCGCTGGCGGATCGCGCGTTCTTCAACGTCGCGAACATGTACCGTCTCGACTTGGCGCTGCCGTCGCTTGCGGCCGCGAACGTGGCGAAGGAAGTCCTGTCCAATGGAAATGCCAAGCGTCTGCTCTGCCTTGACGTGACGGGGCTCGGCGAGGTTCCGGCTTCGGCGTTCGGCGGCGTCGCCGTGAGCAATCTCGTCCTGAAGACCGTGTTGGGACAGAAGTTCGCCGCGCAGGCGTTCCCGAACGGCGGCAATCTCCGGTGCGTCTCCTTCACGGGCGACCGGCCTGACCTGTCGGCGCGCGGCGACGACCCTGAAAATCAGGTCTTCGGCGGTGGGCCGAACTATTCGGCGGCGGGCACCATTCTCTTTCGCGTTCCCTACGGCAACGCGACCTACGACGCCTGGCGCGACGAAGCGGCGGCGCGTCCGCTCAGCGCAGACGAGCTGACGATCTTCCGCCAGCGGTTCCCGTCCGAGCCCGACCCGATCGGCTGGCTGTCCGGCGCGACGTGCGGCACCTACTACGATCAGGTTCTCTGCGAATTCAATCCGAGGACGCTCGACAATGCGCTTGTCGTGGCGCTGCCGGACGGCTGTTCGGACACGGCGGGCTTCGTCGGCTGCCGGACGGTGCACGGACTTGACGACGGGGAGACGTGGGCGGTCAACGCCCCGGCGACCTTCGTGGCGAACGGCATCAAGTACCAGACGACGGGCGGCACGGTTGCGCGTCCGGCGGACGGCGCGGCGGGCTGGACGGAAGAGACGTTCGACGGCTGCGCCTACACGTTCGTCCAGCGCGGCGACGAGGGCGCGCGCCTCACGTGGCGCGTGGACGTCCTCGGCTACGCCGCGCCGTCGTTCGCGACGGATTCCGCGTCCCATCCCGAAAAGGTGACGGCGGTTCCCGACCGCGCGGCGGACGCCGACGGATTCTATCCGGTCGGCACGACGTGGACGCTGACGGTCGACGGCCTGCGGACGACGCTCCCGAAAAGCCGCTTCGTCCGCTGGGTCGGCGACGTGCCCGCCGGGCACGAGCGCGACCTGCCGCTCGTCCTGACGCCGACCAACGGCACGTGCTGCGTCCGCGCCGAGATCCAGCGCGACTGGCTGCTGACGACGGCGGACGGCACCACGCGGCTGACGGACGGCGTGTGGACGCTGCGGGCGACGGCGGATGCTCAGGGGCGCGTCTCGATCGGCAACGGCTGGACGGCTGGCGGCGGCTATCTGGCCGGGCCGTCGGTTCCGACGCCGCTGGATCTCTCGGGTGCGCTGACGGATGCGGACGGGAACGCCCTGACGCTTCATTACATCGGCAACCCGGCGTTCAAGGCGGTCGCGAACGTCTCTGCGCTGCGCATCGTGTCGGACACGCTGAAGGCGATTGGCGCCGAGGCGTTCTACGGCCTGCCGGATCTCGGCGACGTCCATCTGGAGATCCCGTCCTGCGAGACGCTTGGCTACAGCTGCTTTTCCGGCAATCCCAATCTGACGAACCTCGTCCTGCGCGCGGCGAACCTGACGACCTGCGCGCCGGACAGGCCGTGGCGTCCGTTCGCGGGCAACGCGAAGCTGAGCCGTGCGGAAATCCGCGCGCCGAAGCTGACGTACCTGACCGACCGCTTCCTCGACGGCGCGCCGCTGACGGCGACGGACTTCTCGACATGGGACGTGTCGTCCGTCCGGCGGCTCGGCGAATACGCGTTCCAGAAGTGCCGCGTCACGGACGGCCTGTCGCTCCCGGCGTTGCGCGAAGTCGCGGCCTGCGCCTTTTACGCGGCGAAGGTCGAGGCGCTGACGCTCGGCACGAAACACCTGACGAACATCTGCGCCAACGCCTTCATCTGGTGCGGCGGGCTCAAGGCGATCACGCTCGGAAACGCGGCGAATCTCACGGTCGCCGCGACGGCGTTCCTCGGCGACCGTCCCGAGGCGCCCGGCTCGTCGGCCGCCCCGGAAAGCGTGACGTTCCTCGGCCCGGCGCCGACGCAGGCGGACATCGACAACGTGATTGCGGCCGTGCCGGAACGCGCGGGCGCGAAAGCCTGCCGCATCTACGCCTCGAAGGGCCGCTATCGGCGGGACGGCCGGCCGGACTGGTGGCAGCTCGCGGCGGCGCCGTCGGGCGAGGAGGAGACAGCGGCGGCCGAGGCCGAAGCGCGCGCGCAGGCCACCGAGGGCCGCACGCTCCTGGGTGGGGGCGTCTATCGCGACGGCAGCCGCAAGGCCTGGCTCATCGGCATCACGACGCCGTACGACCAGCGGGGATTCGCGTTCATTGTCCGCTGACGGGCGACGAAAGGGCTCTCCTGATGAAGAACGCGCAGAGATCCGCGCTGCTGGCGCTGGCGACGGTGTCCGCCGCGCTGGGCGCCGCCGCGAACCCGCTGAACTTCGCCGAATACGAGCAGACGGTGACGGCGACGTTCGCGACGCCCGCCGCCGCCGAGGCCGCGACGCTGCGCGCGGCCGACCTGCCCGAAGGCTGCGCGCGCGTCTTCACGTCGCGGTGGGACGACGCCAACCCGGCCCACGTGGCCAAGGCCGAGATGCTGACGGCGAACGGCATCCGCGCGAACTTCTACCTGAACGATGGCGACGGCGACTACTTGCGTACCGTTGCGCCGAAGCTGCTCGCGCTTGGCCATGCGCTCGGCAACCACACGGTCGGGCATCCCGACATGATGGACATCCCGGCGAACGCGGCGTGGGCCGAGATCCTGCGCGAGAAGATCGCGATCGAGACGCGGCTCTCGACGCCGTGCGTCGCCTACGCCGCGCCCTTCGGCTGGACGAAGACGATCGACGCCGACCGCGCGCCGCTGGTCGTCCGCATGCTGCAGGCGAGCGGGCATTACGTCTGCGACGATGCGCCCGTCTGCCGTCCCGGCTGGGACTGCGCGGCGGATGCCTGGTTCGAGACGGTGCGCTTTGGCGCGGACGACCGCCAGCCGTCGCGCGCGGCCTATGACCGGGAGTTCGCCGCCGCCGAGAGGCGTCTGGCGCAACGCCCGGAGATCGGGCGCCTGACGTTCGGCGTCCATTCCTGGTGCGACGCCGCCGGGACGAAGCTCCAGGGCGAGCTGCTGGCCGAGACGCGCCGTGCGCATCCCGACTGGTACTTCTGCCACGCCAACGCCTTCGGCGCCTATCGGTATTCGGCGCGGTTCGGGCGCATCCGCAAGGTCGGGACGGAGGGGACGCGGGCGACGTGGCGCGTGACGCGGTTCGATCCGGTCGACCTGGGCGACGGCATCCCGCTCTCGCTCGTCTTCAGCGAACCGCCGGCGGCGTGTCCGCTGACGCGGGGGCGAAACGGCACCTACGCGCTCGCGCACGCGCGCCCGACGTCGTTTGTCGCGGCGGATGCGGCGGAACTGGATCTCGTCCTCACGCCGGATGCGCAGAAGGGCACGCTGGCGGTTCGGCTCACGAACAAGACGGGCGAGCCGCTGACGGGCGTGCGGCTCACCGCCTGTCTGCCGCCGCGCTGGCAGGTTCAGCGACAGGTTGCCGAGATCGGCGCCGTCGCGCCGAACGCGGCGGTCGTGCACCGCTTCGGCTTGGGCGAACTGCGCGAGGCCGCGTCCGAAGGCGGCGCGGCGCTTTATGCGGCCTGCGCCGATTTCCTGCGCGGCGATCGCCGTCTGCGCGCGTGGGGCACGGCGACGGAAGCGGGCGCGCCGGCGGCGAAAGGCACGCCGCGCGACAGCTGCCTCGTGATGGGGCCGTTCGACGAACGGAAGTTCGACGAGGCAGCGTGGCTCGCGGCTTCGCAGCCCGGCGCGGAACTCCCGGACGTGGGCACGGCCAAGAACGAGCGCTGGATCTCGCTCGTCGATCCCGCGCGTCTGCCGACGTCCGTCTACGTGAACATGCCCTACGGGCCGCTCGTCGATCGCGACTACCGCGCGGCGTCGGGGCCGTTCGTCGGCACGCTCGGCGCGCGCCTCTTCGCCGTCGAGTTCGTCGCGCCGGACGACGGGGACGGCGAGCTGTTCGCCTCGTTCGACCCGAAGTTCCGCAGCCCCGTCGTCTACCTCAACGGCAGCCGCCAGCCGTTCACGGGCTCGCCGATGCGCCTGGCGGTACGGCGCGGCGTCAACCGCCTGGTCGTGCGCGCGGATCTCGCGCAGGACCGCCACCTGAGTTCGGAGCAGCTGACGGTCTGCCGGGGCGGCTTCGGCCATCCGTTTGCGTTTCAGCGCGTCCGGGAGCCGACGAAGCCGGCGGCCTCCGTCTCGGACTGGCTGGAGATCCGTCCGGCGGAATCGATGCGGATCGGCAAGCGCCCGTTCAGCGTCGAGGTGTTCGCGGATCGCTGGCGCACGGGCAGCCGGCGCGGCGCGGGCGTCACGATGGCGGCAGAGGGCTGGCCTCGACCTCGGGCCGACGGCGGATTCGACTTCAAGGGCACGTGGAAGGTCGGCACGAACGTCTGGGCGCTGGCGGAACGGCTCGTCGTCCGCGACGCGCGCCAGGCGACTTACGCGCTGGAGGTGCGTCCGCCGACGCCGACGGACATCGACTGCTTCTGGCTGAAGGGCATCTTCTCGAAAGACGACTGGCGGAAGGAAGGTGCGACGTTCGACGGGAAGCGCGTCGACCTCAAGGACGGGCGGCGCGTCGTCCTGCCGGACGTCAAGACGGTTTCCCTGCCGGCGGCGGGCGGGCGCGTGACGCTGCGCGGCGCGTTCTCGGTCGGGATCGAGGACATCTCGCAGACGTCCTATGCGCCGGATTCCCTGTGCGTCCAGATCATGCCGCGCACGTCGGGCGGAAAGGCGCTGGATCGCATCGGCCTCGCGTTTGACCTCGCGTACGCGGCGGAAGCCGGCACGCCTCTGGACTTGCGCGCGGCGCTGAACTTCGGCTTCGCCGACGAGGTGGCGGGCGACGGCAAGGGCGGGTGGAGCGACCAGGGGGCCGAGAACGACCTGCGGCAGCTGCCGACGGGTCGGCTGACGTGCGACAACGTGTCCTTCGAGGTCGTGGACCCGGCGGCGAACGGCGGAAAGGGCTGCCTGACGCTGGGGGGCGCGCAGTCGCCCAAGCTGCCGCGCCGGGCGACGGTCCGCTTCGCCGAGCCGGCCGAGGGACGCTGGCTCAACCTGCTCCACGCCGTCGCGTTTCCCGTCCGGGACGGAAAGCCGACGGGCTTCGTCACGGTGACGTATGCGGACGGCGGCGAGCAGCGGATTCCCGTCGTCTGCGGCGTGCACGTCGGGAACTTCTGGAATCCGGCGGATCCGCGCGAGGCGGCCGTCGGCTGGAGCGGGCGCAACGCCTCGGCGCGCGTGGGCCTTTACGTGACGCGCTTCCGGCTTGACCGGTCGGGCGTCGTGTCGCTCGCGTTCGATTCGCGCGCGGACGGCGCGACGTGGATGGTCGTCGCCGCGACGCTGACGGCCGAGCGCGTGCCAGGCGCGCAGACGCGCAAGGCGGTCGTGCGCGCGGGAACCGACTGGCGGGCGGTGTCCGGCGAGACGGCCGTCAGGCCCGGCAGCATTCTCGACTTCTCGTTTCTCCTGGACGCGCCGGCCGGGCGGCACGGGCGCGTCGTGCCGAACGCCGACGGGCATCTCGTCTTCGAGAAGACGGGGCGACGGTTGAGGCTCTACGGCGCGAACCTGTGCTTCGACGCGAACTACCTGCCGGACAGGCAGGCGATTGACCGCCTGGCGGACAGCTTCGCGCGGATCGGCTACAACTTCGTGCGCTTCCACCACTTCGACGGGGGCTTGCTGAAGCGCGGCGGCGCGTACATGGAACTCGACCCGGACAGGCTGGACCGTCTCGACTACACGCTGGCGGCCATGAAGAGGCGCGGCGTCTACGCGACGCTCGACCTGTTCATCAACCGTGACGCGAACCTCTGGCCGGTAAGGGGCTTCGAGGGGCAGCGCGTCGACCGCGGCTCGCACAAGGCGCTCATCTGGGGGGACGAGGGCTTCCGGCGGCAGTTCCTGGACTACGCGCGACAGCTGATGACGCACCGCAATCCGTACACGGGGCTGACCTGGGGCGAAGACCCGGCGATCGTCAACGTGGACTGCGTGAACGAGGACGCCGTCTCCTGGACGGTGAACGGCCAGTTCTCCCAGCCGGTCTTCACGCGGCATTTCGAGGCGTGGCTGTCGCGGAACGCCATCCCGGCCGCCGAACGCGCGACCGACCGGGCGCGGCTGTGGAACGCCTTCCTGTGCGACTTCTATCCGGACAGTTTCCGCAAGACCGAGGCGGAACTGCGCGCGATGGGCGTGCGGCACCTGCTGACGGACCAGAACCACGGGCATTCGCTCGTCGGCATCGTGACGCGCGAGCCCTACGGACTCGTCGAGAACCACTTCTACCACGCCCACCCGCGCACGGTCAAGGGCTCGTGGGGGCTGCCGGCGGCCTGCGACCCGGGGTCGTCCAAGGCGACGCTCGAGCGCGATCTCATGGGGATGGCGCTCACGCGGCGGCTGGGGGTGCCGTTCCTCGTCACCGAGTGGGACTACGTGTCGCCCAACCCCTACGCGGCCGAGGGCGCGCTGATGTGCGCGTCCTACGCGGCGCTGCAGGACTGGGACGGCCTCAACCGCTTTGCGTGGGACCATCGCGCCGCGCCGCTGCTGAAGGGCGGCGGCGTGCCCGAATGGTTCAACATCTCGAACGATCCGCTGAGGCAGCTCTCCGAGCGCATCGCCGCCTGCCTGTTCACGCGCGGCGACGTGAAGCCGTCCGACGTGACGGTGCCCGTGCTCGTCAGCCGCCGGCACTTCCGGGAGAAGGGCGCGCGCGACGCCATCGAGCTGCTGGGCACACGGTTGGGGCTGGTCGCCCGGACCGGCAACGTGCTGTTCACGCCGGGCGAGCGGCTGGCGCTGCCGGCGGACGTGAAGGCCGTGCTGACGGTCGACCGGGCCGGCGAGGAGGCCGCCGAGGCGGCGGGGCTCATGCACCTCGACAGCAACGCGCATCGCGAGGGGTTCGGCCTGTTCGCGCGGCGCGGCATCTTGCGGGCGGACGCCGAAGACGCGGCGCGTCGCCTCTACCGCAGCTCGACGGGGGAGCTGGAGCTGGGCGGCCGGGATCTGGCGTTCAAGGCCGTGACGCCGAAGAGCGAGGCGTTCGCGCTCGAGCCCGGCGCACGGGGCGAAGGCCGCTTCGCGTCCGTGCGCGTGAACGGGTCGTTCGGCGTCGTCTGCGTGGCGGCGATGGACGGGGAGGAGCTTGCGCGATCGTCGCGCTACCTGGTCCTGCACCTCACGCGGCTCTTGGCGACGGACATGACGTTCGCCGACGAGGAGATGACGGTCCAGGAGTCCTTCGGGCGGCTGCCGCTCCTGCTGCGGCGCGGCACGGCAGACCTGCGGCTCGCGCGCGACCTCGCGGGCTTCTCCCTGTACGCGCTCGGAAACGACGGCACGCGGCTGAAGGCGCTCCCCCTGTCCGTCGCGGCGGACGGCGCGGTGACGCTGGCGCTCTCGACGGACGAGGCGATGGCCTACGAGCTCGTCCGCGAATAGGCCGCAGGAGAATATGGTATAATACGCGCCACTATGAACATCGTCATTCTGCTGGGTGCCCCGGGCTCGGGGAAGGGAACGATCGCGGGCCGTCTCGCGAGCGAACACGCCAATCTGAAGCACGTCTCGTCGGGCGACCTCCTGCGCGGGGCCGTCGCGAAGGGGACGCCCGCCGGGCTGGAGGCCAAGGGCTACATGGAGAAGGGCGCGCTCGTGCCCGACGCGCTCATTGCCCAGATGATCAAGGACGTGATCGCCGAGACGACGGGCGACGTCACGATGCTCCTCGACGGCTTCCCGCGCAATGTCGCGCAGGCCGAGATCCTCGAGAAGACGGGCGCGCCGGTCAAGTCGGTCGTCCTCGTCGACGTGCCGGACGCGATCATCGCCGACCGCATCGCGGGCCGCCGCACGTGCCCGAAGTGCAAGGCGGGCTACCACGTGAGGGCCCTGCCGCCGAAGGTCGAGGGCATCTGCGACCACTGCGGCGCCGCGCTCGTCATCCGCAAGGACGACAACCCCGACACGGTGAAGGACCGCCTCGTCGTCTACCACCGCGAGACCGAGCCGCTGATCGCGTTCTACGAGCAGAAGGGGCTTCTGCGCAAGATCGACGGCAACCAGGGGCCGGAGAACAACGCGAAGGCCTTCCTCGCGGCGATGTAAGGCCGTGAAAGTCGACGTCAAGACAAGGGCCGAGATCGCCCGCATGCGCGAGGCGTGCCGGATGAGCGCGGAGATCCGCGACATCTGCGCGAACGCCGTCGCGCCGGGCGTGACGACCGGGGAGATCGACGACCTCGTCGTCGCCTACTGCCGGAAGCACAACGTCCAGGCGAGCTTCTACGGGTGCGAGGGCTTTCCCGGGCACCTCTGCGTCTCGCTCAACGACGAGGTCATCCACGGCATTCCCTCGCGCCACCGCGTGATCATGCCGGGCGACCTCGTGAAGACCGACGTTGGCATCTTCAAGGACGGCTTCCACGGCGACACGTCGCGCACGGTCATGCTCGGCGTGACGGATCCGGAGGCCATCCGCCTCGTCGAGACGACGAAGGCGTGCCTGAAGGCCGGCATCGCCGCCTGCGGGCCGGGCGTCCACCTCGGCGACGTCGGCTACGCGATCCAGTCGGTCGCGGAGGCGGCGGGCTTCGGCATCGTGCGCGACTGGATCGGCCACGGCGTCGGGCGGACGGTGCACGAGGACCCGGAGGTGCCGAACTACGGCAAGCCGGGCACGAAGCTCGTGCTGCGCCCCGGCATGACGATCGCGATCGAGCCGATGATCACGCTGACCAAGAAGGGCGAGCGGACGGACGTGCTGGAAAACGGCTGGACGGTCGTGACGCGCGACCGCTGCCTCGCCGCCCACTTCGAGCACACCGTCGCCATCACCGACAATGGGTGCGAAATCCTCACTTTGCCGGCGGACTATCCCTGAAATCCTTAAGCCCGAAGGCGCTTCGGTCGAATGGCGGCTGATTGCTTGGGGATGGATGGTCCGTCGGCGCCTCTTCGGCTTTCGGCGGCGTGCTGATTGACGGGACAGGCGATTTTCGGTATACTTTCACGCCATAATAACAACATAGGAGTCTTTTATGGAACAGCAGAAACCGCAGGGCGGCAACGTCGCCGCCATCGTCACGATGTTCGCGCTCTTCTTCATGATCGCGTTCGTCACCAACTTCGCCGGTTCGATGGGCGTCATCGTCAAGAACCAGTTCGGCGCGTCGAACGCCGCGAGCCAGCTCGGCTCCTGCGCGAACTTCTTCGCCTACCTCTTCATGGGGATTCCGGGCGGCCTCATCCTGAAGCGCAAGGGCTACAAGTTCACGTCGATCCTCGCGTGCGCGGTGGGCTTCGCGGGCGTGGGCGTCCAGTGGCTTTCGGGCTACGTCGCGAGCTTCGGGGTGTACGTGACGGGCGCGTTCATCGCGGGCTTCTCGATGTGCCTG
This sequence comes from uncultured Kiritimatiellota bacterium, assembly GCA_934635045.1. Taxonomy (GTDB): domain Bacteria; phylum Verrucomicrobiota; class Kiritimatiellia; order RFP12; family UBA1067; genus UBA1067. The sequence goes on from CAKTZA010000021.1 coordinate 18,405, forward strand.
CTGAACCTCGTCGTGAACCCGATGCTCAACACGCTCGGCGGCGAGGGCAAGAAGGGCAACCAGCTCGTGCAGTTCGGCTCGTCCCTCAACTCCATCGGCGGCACGCTCGCGCCGATCCTCCTCGGCTACCTGATCGGCGGCGAGGTCGCGAAGGCCAAGGTGGCCGACGCCGCGCCGGCCCTCCTGATCGCGATGGCGATCTTCGCGCTCGCGATCGTCATCGTCGCGCTCTCGAAGATCCCCGAGCCGCACATGGAGACGGCGGCGGAGAGGGCCGCGCGCCTCTCCGGCGGCACGTCGGTGCTGCGCGACATCGTCGAGACGCTCAAGTTCCGCCACTTCACGTTCGGCGCGCTCGCGATCTTCTTCTACATCGTCATCGAGTGCGGCATCCCGAACATGGCGAACCTCTACATGACGGCGGAGGGGACGCCCGGCTACGTCGGCGCGGTCGTCGCGGGCTCTGTCGTCGCGGTCTACTGGTTCCTGATGATGTGCGGCCGCATCCTCGGCGGCGTGATCGGCGGCAAGGTCTCCTCGAAGGTGATGGTGACGTGCTGCGCGGTCGGCGGCATCGCGCTCATGCTCGCGGCGATGTACTGCCCCGTGAAGATGGTCAGCGTCTTCGGCAAGACCGTGCCGCTCTCGATGTGCTTCGCGGTCCTCTGCGGCGCGTGCACGTCCGTCATGTGGGGCGCGATCTTCAACCTCGCGGCGGAGGGCCTCGGCAAGTACGTGCCGATGGGCTCCGGCATCTTCATGTGCATGGTCTTCGGCGGCGTGCTGCTGCCGGTGCAGGGCCTGATTGCGGACAAGATCGGCATCCTGAACAGCTACTGGCTGACGATCGCGCTCTTCGCCTACGTGCTCGTCTATGCGCACATCCTTTCCATCCCCTCGAAGAAAGCAGCCTAAGGAGGTTTCCGCCATGCTGAACCAGAATGTCTACGACGAGCTCGTCTCCAAGTTCGAGAAGCTCTACGGCGAGAGGCCGCAGGTCGTCGCCTACGCGCCGGGCCGCATCGAGGTGCTCGGCAACCACACCGACTACAACGAGGGCTTCGTGTTCTCGGCGGCGATCGACAAGGGCACGTTCTTCGCCGTGAGCCCGACGGCCGACGAGAGCTGCTCGCTCACGGCCGGCGACCTGATGGAGACGGCGAACTTCTCCATCCGCGACGTGAAGCCCGCGCGCGAGATGACGTGGCAGAACTACGTGACGGGCACGTTCAACTGGCTCTTCGACGACGATCCGGCCGAGGCGAAGCACGGCTGGAAGGCGATGTTCCTCGGCAACATCCCGCTCGGCGCGGGGCTCTCGTCGTCCGCCGCGCTGGAGATGGCGACGGCGCTCGCGCTCCAGAAGCTCTACGGCACGAGTTTCGACAAGACGACGCTCGCGAAGATCGGGCAGAAGGCCGAGCACACGTTCGCGGGCTGCCCCTGCGGGCTGCTCGACCAGGCGTCCTCGATGTACGGCCAGACGGGTGCGCTCGTCAAGAGCGACTTCCGCTCGAACACGTTCGAGACCGTGCCGCTCGGCGACAAGGTCGCGTTCATGATGGTGAAGTCGAACGCGAAGCACGCGCTCGTGGACGGGGCGTACGCCTCGCGCCGCCAGGCGTGCGAAGACGCGGCGAAGTATTTTGCGGGCGTCCTGAAGAAGGGGAACGTCACGCACCTGCGCGACGTCACGACGGCCGAGTGGGTGCTCTACCGCAGCGGCCTTTCCGAGACGACGGCGAAGCGCGCGGTGCACCCGATCGGCGAGGACGAGCGCGTCCTCCAGGGCGCGGCGCTGCTGGAGAAGGGCGACCTGAAGGGCTTCGGCGCGCTCATGTACGACTCGCACGAGTCGAGCCGCAACTGGTTCGAGAACTCCTGCGAGGAGCTGGACGCGATCGTGGACGCGGCGAAGGCGATTCCCGAGGTCTACGGCGCGCGCCTCTCCGGCGGCGGGTTCGGCGGCAGCTGCTGCCTGCTCGTCGACCCGGCGGCGGCCGACCGCATCGCGGCGGCGATCACGCGCGAGTACAAGGCGAAGTTCGGCGACGAGCCGACCTGCTCGCTGATTCCGCCGTCCGACGGCGCGCATCTCGTCTAAGCAAGGAGAACAACCATGAAACCTGTCAAGTCCGTTTTCGTTTCGCTCGTCGCGCTGGGCGCGTGCGCCGCGTTCGCGCAGGATGAACAAGGGGCGGAAGCCGCCGCGCCGGAGGCGGCGGCCCCCAAGAAAGTCGCGGCCGCGCCGACCTTCACGACGCTGCCGTTCTGCCGCGCGTGCGAGGGCACGGCGGAAGTGCTGCTGCCGGGCAAGGACTGGGCCGCCATTGAGGACGGCAAGTTCTATCCGCTCGGCTCGGCGTTCCGCACGCGCGGCACGGGCAAGCTGACGGTCGCGTTCGGCAAGGACTCGTTCGCGACGATCGCGGGCGACGCCTCCTTCGGGACGCGCGCGCAGGCGCTCGGCGTCAAGACGCGCACGGTCGTCCTCGGCGAGGGCACGCTGGACCTCGACCTTGCGGACAACCTGCCGGAGGGCGCGTTCTTCGTGACGGCGCCCGGCTTCACGGTGAAGAACCCGGCCGGTGAGTCGCGCTACACGTACGAGAAGACGGCGTTCGGCGACCGCGCGGTCGTGCGGTGCGTGACGGGGACGCTCGGCCTCTCCGGGCGGCACTTCGAGATTCCCCAGATGCGCGCGGCGAACGAGCTCATCCTCACGAGCGAGCACGACTACCTCGTGACCATCCTGGAGAACACGAGCGGCGACTACGTCGTCCGACTCGACCAGGGCGTGCGCCTTGAGTCGCAGATCGCGGAGGACGGCACGGCCGAGCAGAAGGCCGTCACGGAGAAGGCCGAGATCAAGCTCTCGCCGAAGATGAAGATCAACATCCACCGCGCCGTCCCGTCGGTCGGCGAGCGGATGAGCGTGTTCGTCATGGCGTTTGACGCGGCGGGCAACCCGATAGGGCCGGGCGTGAGCTTCTGCGAGGGCCGCGCCGAGGTGAACGCGGGCACGCTCGTCTCGAAGGCCGAGACCGAGGCGGACGCCCTCGCGAAGAAGGCCGCCGAGGCGACCGAGACGACGGAAGCCGCCGCCGAGGACGACGAGCCGGCGGCCCAGGCGTCCGAAGAGGCGTCGTCCGACGATTCCTCGGACGAGGAGTGAGCGCGGGCTTCTGCCGGAACAGATCCTTTCACACCATCCAACATCACACACAAAACCGAACCAATCGAACAGTCGAGCATTCGTAGAATCGAGCAACAAGAAAATGGTCATTCATCAATTCAACAAGCTGATCCGCAACCGCTGGCTCTGGGGCGCCTTCGCCATCGCGATTTCCGCCTTTTTCGCCTTTGACTTCCTCATCGCCGACCTCGGCGGCGAGTCGCGCGCCGAGACGTCGGGCGACGCGGGCACGCTCGCGGGCAAGTCCGTCGACGGCAAGCTCTTCGCGGCCCTTGCGGAGGAGGCGCGCGGCTTCGGCCGCTCGCGCGACTGGCAGATGAAGCAGGGCGACGTCAACCGCCAGGCGTGGGAGAGCTACGCCGCGCTGCTCGTCGCCGGCAAGGCGGGCGTCGAGGCGACGGACGCCGAGGTGCAGGCGATCATCCGCCGCGATCCCTCGTTCCAGCAGAACGGCGGCTTCAGCTTCGCGCTCTACCAGCGCGCGCTCCGCGACAACGGGCTCACGCCCGAGCGCTTCGAGGCGTTCCTGAAGCGCCGCGTCACGCTCATGCGCCTCGGGCAGGCCGTGCTCGGGTCGGCGGCGTGGACGTCGCCGATGGAGCTTGACCAGGCCGTGGCGGACATGACGGACACGTTCACCGTCAAGGTCGCGACGTTCACCCAGTCGAAGAAGGACGCCGACGCCGTCAAGGTCGACGACAAGGCCCTGAAGGCCTGGTTCGAGAAGAACCAGAAGAGCCTGGAGCTTCCCGAACGCACGAAGATCCGCTTCGTGAAGTTCGACGCGACGAACAAGGACCTGCTCGCACGCATGACCGTCACCGAGGACGAGATGCGCGACCGCTACGACGTCACCATCGACAAGTACACGTCGACGGACACGAACGGCGTCGAGACGGTGAAGAAGTTCGAGGACGTGAAGGCGGGCATCGAGAAGGAGCTGCGCCAGATTGCGGCCGTCCAGTGCCTGGAGACGAACCTCAACGTCCGCGCCTACGCCCAAAAGGCGGCGAAGGGCTCGTCGCGGCTGGACGAGATCGCGAAGGAGGAGGGCCTGAAGGTCCAGACGAGCGACTGGTTCGCGCTGGACGGCGGCTACCAGGAGGGCTTCATGAAGCGCACGTACCAGATCTGCCCCGGCGCGAAGGGCTTCTCCGAGGCGGTCGCCGAGCTCGACACGTCGAGCGAAGACCTGCGCTACGCGGTCGTGAGCTCCGCGAACGCCGTCTGGCTGATCGAGAAGGCCGAGACGAGCCCGAAGCACGTGCCGACGTTCGACGAGGCGAAGAAGGCGATCGGGCCGCGCGCGCTCCGCGACGCGAAGGCGGACGCCTTCAAGGCGCAGGTCGAGGCGATCGCGAAGAAGGGCGCGAAGGCGGTGGAGGCCGTCAAGGGCGTGTCGACGAACCTCACGTTCACGGTCTCCGACCTCCGCCAGGGCACGGACAGCGGCATTGAGAACGCGATGGCCGTCGCGCGCGCCGCGATGAAGCTCAAGAAGGGCGAAGTCTCCGAATTCACGCTGACCTCGCCGGGCCATGCGCTCCTCGTCGTCTGCGAAGACCGCACGGCGGGCGACGCCGCGAAGGCGATGGTGCTGCGCTCGCAGATCCGCGACGAGCTCGCGATGCTCCAGCAGCGGCAGATCCCCGAAAGCTGGCGCAAGTGGAACCTCGAACGCCTCGGCTTCGAGACGGGCGAGATCTCGTCGGTCGAGAATCCGGAAGAGGAAGAATGACCCTCGCGTTCAAGCGGATTCATCCCGACGCCGTCCTCCCCGCGTATGCTCACCCGAGCGACGCGGGGATGGACTTGCGGAGCGTCGCGGACGTTGTGATTCCCCGTGGCGGACGCGCGCTCGTCCCGACGGGGCTCGTCATCCTCCTGCCGCCGCTGTACGAGGCGCAAGTGCGGCCGCGTTCGGGCCTCGCCCTGAAGCACGGCGTCACGGTGCTCAACTCGCCCGGCACGATCGACGCCGGCTATCGCGGCGAGATCGGCGTCATCTTGGCGAACTTCGGCGAAGCCGACTTCGCCGTGAAGAGGGGCGACAAGATCGCCCAGCTCGTCATCGCGCCCGTCACGCAGCCGCAGGTCGAGGAGACGGATGTCGTCGACGCGACGGATCGCGGCACGGGCGGCTTCGGCTCGACCGGCGTGTGATGGACGCGGCAAAAATGCCCCCCTTGCGCGCGAGGCACACTTTTTGATATACTACACAGACATTCGACCACTCTAAAGAGTAAACAACATAATGAAAGTACGTAGTTCCGTTCGTCGCATTTGCGAGAACTGTCGCATCATCCGCCGCAAGGGCGTGGTGCGCGTGATCTGCACCAACCCGCGCCACAAGCAGTGCCAGGGTTAAGAAAGGTAAAGAAGAAACATGCCGAGACTGATGGGTGTGGACATTCCGGGGAAGAAGCACATTCGCTTCGCGCTCCGTTATATCCACGGTATTGGGCCGAAGCGCGCCGATGACGTGCTGGCGGCGGTCAAGGTCGATCCGATGAAGAAGGCGGACGACGTTACGCAGGACGAGATCCACGCGATCACGACGTACATTCAGGAGCACTACCGCGTCGAGGGCGACCTCCGCCGCGAGGTTTCGCAGAACATCCGCCGCCTGATCCAGATCGGATCGTACCGCGGGCTCCGTCACAAGAAGGGCCTTCCGGTCCGTGGCCAGCGCACGAAGACGAACGCCCGCACCCGCAAGGGCGGCAAGCGCGTCTCCATCGCGATGCCGAAGCAGGCCGGCCGCTAAGGGGGTAATTTAACATGGCAGAAGAAATCAAGAAAGAGGCCGCGCCCGTCGAGGCGCCCGCCGCCGCCGCGCCGGCCGCCGAGGGCGAAGCCGCCGAGGGCAAGGCGAAGAAGTCGGGCAAGTCGATTCCGGCCGGGATCGCGTTCATCCGCTCGACGTTCAACAACACCCAGGTCTCCATCGCCGATGCGCGCGGTGGCGTGATCAGCTGGAGCTCGGCCGGCAAGGCGGGCTTCAAGGGCTCCCGCAAGTCCACCGCGTTTGCGGCGACGATGGTCGCGCAGGATGCGGCGCGCGTTGCGGTCGCCAAGGGCATGCACGAGTGCGAGGTGCGCATGCAGGGCGCCGGCGCCGGCCGCGAGAGCGCGGTTCGCGCGATTCAGGCTGCGGGCATTCGCGTCACGCAGATTACCGACACCACGCCGGTGCCGCACAACGGTTGCCGCGCTCGCAAGCGCAGGAGGGTCTAATCATGGGTCGTTATACTGGTCCCGTTTGTCGTCAGTGCCGCCGCGAAGGGCAGAAGCTCTTCCTCAAGGGGGCGCGTTGCTACATGGCCAAGTGCCCGATTGAACAGGGCACGGGCGCGCCCGGCATGCACGTCGGCCGCCGCATGAAGAAGATGTCCGAATACGGCAGCCAGCTGCGCCAGAAGCAGTCGCTCCGCCGCCAGTACGGCATGGGCGAGCTGCAGTTCCACCGCTTCTTCGAGGAGGCCCTCCGCAAGGAAGGCGTCACGGGCGAGAACCTGCTGCAGATGCTCGAGATGCGTCTCGACAACATCGTCTACCGCCTCGGGCTCGCGCCGAGCCGCCGCGCCGCGCGCCAGTTCGTGCTGCACGGCCACATCCTCGTGAACGACCGCAAGGCCGCGATCCCCTCGCACGTCCTCAAGGTCGGCGACGTCGTCGCCGTCAAGGACGCCGCGAAGTCGAAGGACGCCGCGAACCGTTCGGTCGAGGCCGCGACGGGCGCGCAGCTGCCCGTGTGGATGCAGTTCGACAAGGCCAATCTCAAGGCCGAGGTCCTGGCCGTCCCGACGCGCGAGCAGATTGCGCCGATCGTCGACGAGCAGGCCATCGTCGAACTCTACTCCCGCTAACGGAGTCACATCGTCAACCTATCAAAGGGGAGTAATAAATGCCTATCCGTTTGAGCCCTTTCGAGATGCCGCATAACGTCCAGGTCCTGGACGAAGGCAAGACCGCGACGTACACCCGTTTCGTTGCGGAACCGTTCGAAATCGGCTATGCGCGGACGATCGGCAACTCCCTCCGTCGTGTTCTTCTGAGCTCGATCGAGGGGGCAGCGATCTCGTCCGTCAAAATCAAGGGCGTCAACCACGAGTTCTCGTCGATCAAGGGCTGCACGGAAGATGTCACCGACATCATCCTCAACCTGAAGCGCGTCCTGCTGAAGACCTATACCCGCGAGCCGATGACGATTTCGCTCAAGGCGACGGGGCCGTGCACGGTCACGGCGGAGGCCTTCGCGCAGGGCAACAACGTCATGGTGCTGAACCCGAAGCAGGAGATCTGCACGCTCGACGTGGACGGCGAACTCGAACTGACGTGCGATGTCCGCACGGGGCGCGGCTTCTGCCTCGCCGACGGCAACAAGAAGCCGGACCAGGAGATCGGCAAGATCGCGATCGACTCGATCTTCTCGCCGGTGACGCGCGTGAACTTCCTCGTGGAGAACACCCGCGTCGGCCAGCGCACCGACTACGAGAAGCTCGTCCTCGACATCTGGACGGACGGGCGCATCTCGCCGGAAGACGCGCTGAAGACGGCCGGTGCCGTCCTCCGCCGCCACCTCGACGTGTTCGTCGACTATGACGGCGTGGAGACGCTTGAGTTCGAGGACATCGAGAAGGACGCGGCCACGGAGCGCGAACGCCTCCGCAAGCTCGTGAACATGTCCGTGAACGAGGTCGAGCTGTCCGTCCGTGCGGCGAACTGCCTCAACAACGCGAACATCTCGACGGTCGGCGAGCTGATCTCGAAGACCGAGGCCGACATGCTCAAGTACCGCAACTTCGGCAAGAAGTCGCTCGGCGAAATTAAGGCAAAACTCGTGACGATGGGCCTTTCTCTTGGCTTCAAGTTCGATCCTGAACTGATGGAGAAGAAGAAAGACGACAAGGAAAAGGACAAGGGCAAGGAAAAGGACAAGGGCAAAGACAAGGATAAGGACAAGGAAAAGGGCCAGGACACGGATAACGAGAAGAAGACGAACTAAGGAATCGAAACCATGCGTCATCAGAGAGTCATGAAGAAATTTGGGCGCTCTTCGAAGCATCGCAAGATGCTCATGAAGAGCCTTGTCACCAACCTCATCCTCGCGGAGTCGATCAAGACGACCCTGCCGAAGGCCAAGGAAGCGCGCAAGGACGCGGACAAGATCGTGACGGTCGCCAAGAAGGGCGATCTCGCGGCCCGTCGTCTCGCGGCCTCCCGTCTGCTCGACCCAAAGGCCGTGCAGAAGCTCTTCGACAAGATTGCGCCGTCGATGAAGGACCGCAAGGGCGGCTACACCCGCATCGTCAAGCTCGGCACGCGCCGGGGGGATGCGGCGGAAATGTGCGTCCTCCAGTGGGTCACGGCGGGCGAACCCGCCGCCGAGAAGCCTGCCGAGGCCGCGCCGGCCGCCGAGGCCAAGTAATTCACCTCCAAAGCCAATCTCGAAAGGGGGTGTGTGACAATGGCAATCGTGCTTAAGCTCAAGAAGGGCGAGTCCGTCGAACGCGGTCTCAAGCGTCTGAAGAAGGTTCTCGACAAGGAGGGCCTCATCAAGAAGCTCCGCGACGACCGCTACTTCGAGAAGCCGTGCGTGAAGGCGCGCAAGAAATCGCAGCGCGCCCGCATCCGTAACCGCAGCCGTCGCGGCCGCATGGAGCTCAATTGAGCTTGCGGTCAGCGCAGTCAGGAAAGGCAGGGCGTGCGAGTGAGTCGCGCGCCCTGTCCTTTTTCATTCCCTGCGGCACAGGCCTTAGGCGTTTCCCTCGCGCCAGATTGACATGGAAAGGCCGAAATGCCGGCGGAACAGGGCCTTGAGCGTGTTGGGGTTCTCCCAGCCGCAGTCGGCGGTGACCTGGTCGATTGTGTCGCCGGTCGCGCGGAGGCGCCGCTTGACCTCCTCCAGCCGGATGCGGATGATCGCGTCGTGCACGGTCTCGCGCTGGAGTCCCTTGAACCGCAGGTCGAGGAGCGAGCGCGAGACCTTCAGGTGTCGGGCGACGTCCGGCACGGAAACCTTTCGCGTCGCGTTGCGCTCGATGAAGGCGAGGGCACGCTGGATCATCTTGCCCGTGTGGGAGAGCGGAACGGTCGAGCCGCGCAGGACGACCTGCCGGACGCCGACGAGGACGACACCGCCCGTCGGCGGACGCCTCGCCCGCGTGTGCGTCATCGCGCGGTCCAGCAGCTGCGCAGCCATGCGGCCCTCCCGCTTGAAGTCCGGCTGGACGGACGAGATCGTCGGCTCGGCGTTCTCGCAGAGGATCGGATCGTTGTTGACGCCAAGGAGTCCGATGTCCTTCGGGATTTCAAGCCCCGCGTCCCGGCAGACGCCGATGACCTCGTAGGCGCGGTCGTCGCAGGCGGCGAGGATCCCGCAGGGCTTCGGCAGCGTGCGAAGCCAGACGCGAAGCGCCGACTTGCTTTCCGTCTGGTCGCGAAAATGCGTGCTGTCGAACATGCGGGCGATGAAGCCCGCCTTCTCCAGCGTGTCGCGGAAGCTCCGCCCGCGCTCGCGGCTCCAGTCGTCGTCCGTCGGATAGCCGACGTAGCCGTAGCTCTTGTAGACGCCCTGTTGAAGGAGGGTGTTCGCCGCCGTCCGCCCCACCTCCTCGGCGTCGCTCTTGACCGTCAGGATGTCCGGGCGCGCCGCGAAGGCGGCGGATTCGACGTTCATGAGCACGGTCGGCAGGGAGGTGTCCGCGAGGGCTCGAAAGGCGTCCTCGGCGCCGGGCAGTCCGACGATGAAGCCTGTCGCGCCGCGCGCAATCTCCTTGCGGACGGTCTCGGCCGTGAACTCGTGGAGGGTGCGGTAGATGGCGAGATTCCAGCGCGGGCCTTCCGAGAGGTATTCGAAGATGCCGTTGAGCTTGTCCTGCCCGGCGATGCCGGCCATGCGCAGGGCGACGACGACGTGCTTGGGCCTGTTGGTCTTCATGCGCGGACATTATACCATATCGCCGCTTTGATTCATTTGCGCCCGCGCGCGCCATGCGCCCATGGTCAGCCCCGTCTCGGCCTTGAACGTGTTGGCGAACGTGGGGACTGAGGCGTAGCCGCACAGGGAGGGAATGGCCGAGAGCTGGACGCTCGGGTTCGCCAGCAGGCGCTGGGCGGCCTCGATCCGGACGCGGCGGATCTCGCCGCGGATGGTGGCGCCGGTGGACTCCCGGAAGCGCAGGTCGGCCAGGCTCCGCGAGCAGCCCATGACCGTCGCGACGGTCGCGGTCGAGAGGTTGGGGTCGGCGTAATGCGCGATCATGTAGTCGACGGCCCGCGTCACGCGGGCGTCCTTCCGGAGATAGGCGCGGGTCGAGGCGCGCTTCACGATGCCCCGGGGGCCGAGAAGCGCGGTCTTGGGGCGCAGCTTCGGGTTCTGCGCGATCTGGTGCAGCGTCGCCATCGCGAGGTAGCCGCAGCCCTCGAAGTCGAGATGCACGCTCGTGAGCGTGGGGCTCGTGTGCGTGCAGATGAACTCGTCGTTGTTGATCCCGACGACGCGCAGGTCGGTCGGCATGTCGATGCCGGCCTTGTTTGCGGCGTTGATCGCCTTCTGCGCGATCTGGTCGTTGGCGGCCAGGAGCCCGCAGGGCTTGGGCAGCGCGGCCAGCCGCGCGGGCAGCTCCAAGCCGTCGTCAAGGATCGTGCAGGCCGCGCCCAGCCCGCCAAGCGCCTGGACGAAGGCCCGCTCGCGCTCGTCGCTCCAGAACGCCTTGCGGGAGTATCGGACGAAGGCGTAGTGACGTGGCGAGGCGTGCGCGAGCTCCCGGAGGGCGAGCCGGACGGCCGAGGCCGAGTCGTTGCTGATGTACCACTTGCCGTCGGTCGCGGTCTGCGGGTTCTGGTCGATGTAGACGGTCGGGATTCCGTCCAGAAGACGCGTGGGGTTCCGGCCGATCGCGAGGCCGCGCTCGACGATGCAGCCGAGGGGCTGCCATTTCGCGAGGGCCTTGCGGACGTCGCGCGGCCGGAGGTTCTGCTCGACCAGCTGGATGGCCCAGCGCGAGGCCTCAAGATAGCGGAGCGCCCCGGCGATCTTCTCGCGGGAAGACGGCCTGGCGGACGTCTGGAAGAAAAGGATCGTGTCCATGGCCGGATAGTATACCACAGAATCCGTTGGCGAAATTGATAAAATTTTGTTGGCGGAAGCGATAACCGCAGCACGGGGGGATATGATAGAATACGCGCCATGAAAAGAAAGGACGCAATGACGGACATCCGGGCAGGAAGGACACTTTGCCTCGCGGTCGCCTCGCTGGCGGCGGCCGTCGGCTTCGCGCGGGACTTCGACGTCCGGCGCTTCGGGGCCACCGGCGACGGCGCGTCCGACGACACGCGCGCCGTCCAGGGGGCGATCGACGCCGCCGGCGCGGACGGGGGCGGGCGCGTCCTCCTCTCGAACGGCGTCTACCGCTGCGGCTCGCTCTTCCTCGCGAGCGGCGTTGACCTGCACCTCGCGGCGGACGCCCGCCTGCTCGGGTCGGACGACCCGGCGGACTACGTGCGCCGCCCGCCCCTCCGGCACGCCGACCCGGCGAAGATGCCGCGCAACGACGGCGCGGCGCTGCTCACGGCGGACGCGTGCCGGAACGTCTCGATCACGGGGACGGGCGTCATCGACGGCAACGGGCTGGCCTTCGTCGAGGAGAAGCCGGACCCTTCGCGCGGCGTCTGGCGGCACTGGCTCTCGCGGCTCGGGCTGGGGGACCGCAATCCGGAGTGGGACTGGACCGGGTGGCGCTACCGGCGCCGCACGGACCGCGTGCCGCCGCCGCGCGTCGTCATGCTGCTCGGCTGCTCGGACGTCGCCGTGCGCGACGTGACGATGACGAACCAGCCGGCGGGGTGGAGCTACTGGGTCAGCGACTGCGACCGCGTGACGTTCGAGCGGGCGAAGATCCTCGCGGACGTCCGCTATCCGAACAACGACGGCATCCACGTCAACGCCTCGCGCGATGTCCGCGTCTCGGACTGCGAGATCGAGACGGGCGACGACTCGATCGTCGTGCGGGCGAACTGCGTGACGCTGAAGGAGAACCGCCCCTGCGCGCGCGTCCTGGTGCGCAACTGCCGCCTGCGCTCGTTTGCCAACGGCATCCGCCTCGGCTGGGTGAACGACGGCACGATCCGCGACGTCACGTTCCGGGACATCGAGATCCACGACTCGGCGACGGGCATCGGCCTCGTCCTGCCGCCGCCCGACTGGTCGCCGTCGGACTGCGGGCGCGAGGCGACGCGCATCGAGGACGTCGTCTTCGAGAACGTGACGATGGACCGCGTCTACGCGCACCCGCTCCTCTGCTACGTCCATGACGGCGCGTCCGTCGCGGCCGTCCGCCGCCTGACGTTCCGGAACGTGCGGTGCCGGGCGCTGGAGCTGCCGTTCGTCCTCGGCCGGCCCGACGCGCGCTTCGCCGACTTCCGCTTCGTCGGCTGCCGTTTCGAGAAGGTCGCGCCGACGGCCTTCCCCGAGGCGCGCTGGGACCGGCAGGGGGCGGCCGCCTGGGACCGCCACCCGGAAGGCTCGTTCGCCCACGCCGACGGCTTCGTCTTCGAGGACACGCGCCTGAGCGCCTTCGCCGGGCGGGCGGACGGGGGCGAGTAGCCCCGGGCGGAACGCGAAAAGTCAAGGCTTCGTCACGCAAGGAAAAGGAAACAGGAGACATGAAAGCAAGAGACAGTCAACGGCCGCAGGCCACGGGAAGAAGGACAACGCGCGCGCGCCGCCTGCTGTGCCTGGCGGCCGCGGCCGCCCTGGCGGCGGGCCTTCGCGCCGAGACGCCCGTCGTCGAGGAAAGCCTCTCGGACTTCCGCCCCGCGCGGCGCGCGAGCTGGTGCCCCTGGCGCGCCCTGCCGGAGAAGACCCGGTACGGATGCCGCATCGAGCTCGACCCGGTCACGAACAAGGTCGTCCACCAGACGCTCTGCGGCTACTGGTTCCCGGCCTACGTGGCGAGCGAGCGGGTGCGCGTCTCCTTCCGCTACCGCGGCGACGCGCGCAAGCTCGAGTTCCTGCTTGACCTGAGCGGCCCGAACGAGAAGCCCCTCCCCGGGCAAGTCAAGACGCCCTACCTCGTCAGGCCGCTCGTGCCGAAGACCGCCTGGCAGGACTTCTCGATCGACATCGACTGGCCGCACCTCGACTACTGGGGCCACCACGTGATGCGCGTGATCGCCTACGGCGACGGGGCGCGCGCGTCGGTCGAGCTCGCCGGCATCGACATCCGCGAGCTGCCGCCCGAACGGCCGCGGGGTCGCCCGCTCCTGGTCGGCGGCGCGCGGGCGACGGAAGTCGCGATCCTCGACACGGGCGACGCCTTCCGCCACGAGGAGGACCTGCGCGCGGCGCGCCTGTTCCGCTACGTGCTCTACCTGAACGGCGGCGACTACCTGCCGGTCCGCACGGCGAAGGCGCTCGGCGAGATCGGCGCGCGCGCCGTCCTCGTCGGCACGGCCGCCGAGAGGGCGGGGCTCTTCACGGCGGCGGACCTCGGGACGGCGCTCAAGCGCCACAGCGGCGCGTGCGCGTTCCGCGCGAAGGGGACGCGCCTCGGCATCACGGGCGAGCTGCCCGTCGGCGTCGCCTACGGCGCCTTCGCCTTCTGGCGCGAGCTGGGCGTCGAGTACCTCGGCAACATGAAGTGGCGGCGCGCGCCGGGCGCGGCGTTCGCGGCGCCCGACGGCTTCGGACGCGCGATCGAGCCGGCCGTCGCCTATCGCGGCGAGAACTGCCGCAACGAGCTCGGCCTCATGCCCGAGCTGCGCGGGCGCTGCTACACGACGCGGACGCACTGCACGTATTCCGAGGGCTGCTGGAAGAAGGACATCGGCGTCGACCACAACATGTGCTCGGGGCTCGTCTCGCTGGAGGAGTTCGCGAAGACGCGGCCGGACTTCTTCGCGATGCGCAAGGACGGCACGCGCATGACGGACGTGAAGCCCTGGGTCGTCCAGTACTGCATGTCGAACCGGGACCTCGCGGACCTCTGCGCCGCGCGCGTCCTGGAGATGATGCGCCTCCATCCCGAGGCGCGCCTCTTCCCGATCTCGCCGGGCGACGGGACCGGGAACTCCTGCAAGTGCCCGGCCTGCGCGGCCGAGCCGATCACCGACATCTGGATGCGCTTCGTCAACCGCATCGCCGAGCGGACGTCCCGGGAGTTCCCCGACAACTTCATCGACATGTCGATCTACGCCGACAGCATCGTGCCGCCGAAGTCGGTGAAGCCCCATCCGAACGTCTGCGGGCACTACTGCCCGTATATCCAGTCCTACTGGCCGAGCATGATGGTCTACGAGGACCCGTCGAACGACGAGGGCTGGAGGCAGATCGCGGCCTGGCGGAAGCTGTTCCCGCGCCTGCGGCTCATCCTCTACCCGTCGCAGTGCGGGCAGAACTTCCACATCTGGCCGAGCGTCGACTCGGACAACCGCATGATCGCCGACTTCGCGCGCCATCGCGCGCTGAGCGTGCGCTACTTCGGCTATGCGGTCGCGCGGGGCGCCTCGATGCCGCAGACGCCGGGCTTCTGCGACCTGCGCCTCTATCTCGCGACGCGCGTGGAGGAGAACCCCGACTACGACACGGAAAGCGGCGCGCGCGACTTCATCCGCGACTTCTACGGCGCGGCGGCGCCGGAGATGGCGGCGTACTACGGCCTCTTCCGCGCCGAGGCCGCGCGGCGGCACTGGATCCAGAACTGCGAGCAGCGCCTGAAGGGGTTCGTCACCAAGGAGTTCGCGGCGAAGTGCCTGCCGCTCCTGGACGCGGCCGAGGCGAAGCTCCGGGACGACCCCGTCAACCTGCCGGCCGTCCTCCACGAGAAGCAGAACTTCCTCTGGACGTATCTCGACGGCGTCAACCGCGGCTGCGGCAACGTCTCGCGGGCCGAGTTCCCCGAGTGGGCGCGCCGCGTCGCGGACTTCTGCCGGATTTGCCGCGACACGGGCATCACCTACATCACCTACACCACCTTCCCGAAGTGGTTCCATGACATCGCGTTCCTCGACTTCGAGGTACCGCGCGGCACGGCCTGGTTTGACGTCCCGGCGATCCGGGCGGTCATCGCCGACCCCGAGAAGGGCCTGGGCAAGGACTTCCCGACGCTCCAGAAGACCGTCCCCGGCGGCTACGAGATCCCCGCGCGCGGCATGGCCGGCGGGCAGTTCGCGCAGTCCTCCTGGCGCCGCGCGGCGCCGGCCGACGAGCGCACCCTGCGCCGCCCGACGAGCGGCTACGGCCTTGCGGTGACGCGCCTCAGCTTGAAGCGGCGCCCGGAGAAGGACGTCGTCCTGCGCGTGACGGGAATCGACAACGACCATCCGCCGGTCGCCGAGATGTCGCTGGCGGTCAACGGGCGGACGGTCTACGCCGGCAAGGTCCCGTGGAAGAAGGACGCCTGGTCGGCCGAGCCGTTCACGGTCCCGGCGGACGCCCTGACGGCGGGCGAGAACGAGATCGAGCTCCGCAACGTGACGGGAGACGGCGACGAGAAGGACGGTGAGTGCGGCGAGCTGTTCCGCGCCACGCACAACTACTACTGGGGCTGGTATTCGGTCGAGAAGCTCGTTTTCGAGGGCGTCGAATGAACGGGAGGCTCCTTTTCGCGGCGCTGGCGCTGGCCGGCGCGCTCGGCCTCGAGGCCGGGGAGGGGCGGCTCGTCCGCTTTGACGTCGGCAAGGCCCGCGTCGACCTGAACCCGTCCGGCGCCAACGTCGCCCCGACCGTGCGGGTCGGCGCGCGCGTCTTCCAGGTCGGCGCCGCGGTCAGCGGGGACCTTCTCGAGGGGCGGCGCGACGTCCGCGTCCGCTCGCGGCTCACGACGGACTACGCGACGGAGCGGCTGGCGCGCGGAGGCGTCCGCGTCGCCTATGCGCGCGAGCTCGCTCTCGCGCGCGAGCCGGCGGACGGGGCCCCTGTCGTCGGGCGCGTCGAGACGGCGCTCGTCTTCGAGGACGGCCGCGTCCGCGTGCGGACGGTCGTGACGCCGGCGGAGCCCGGGCGCTTCCGCCTGCGCGCCGGGCAGCCGTTCCGGCAGTCGGTCTACCTGCCCGTCGAGCCGTGGGCCGGCTGCGAGGTCCTCACGACGGCGGCGGACGGCGCGCTTCGCCGGGCGCGCTTCCCGACGCGCGCGGCCTTCGAGCCGAAGGCCTGGGGCCTCAACACGGGGCATCCGGGCGTGAAGACGGTCGAGCTGGGCTTTGCCGACTTCGCCTTGCGCCTTCAGGCCGGGAAGACCGCCGATTTCCGCGTCAACCGCTACCGCGACGGCCTTGACCTCGACGGCGCGTACGCGAACGCGGACACGATGCACGCGCCGCCGTGGTCAGGCGCGCTCGCGTGGGAGTTTACGATCGAGTGCCGCTGACCGGGAACGGGCAGGGCCGAACAGGGAACAGGAGGGAAATGAACATGAAACCAGAACTCGCGCTGGCGGCGGCGCTCGCCGCCGCGACGGCCGCCCGGGCGTCCGTGACGGTCCCTGACGCGGACTGGCAGTCGTATGACAGGCCGCTTCTCGTGGACGTCACGAGCGACATGACGCTGACGGCCGCGCTCGCGGGCAGGAGCCTGTCCGGCTGCGGGACGATCGTGAAGACGGGCCCCGCCGTCCTGACGGTCGACGGCGACGAGATCGCCTCGTTCGCCGGGGAGATCCACGTCTGGGAAGGCTGCTGGAAGGTGACGGCGAGCGGGCATCTCGGCACGGCGGCCGGCGGCACGTTCGTGCACGGGCGGACGAATGGGGACTACCCGCAGGAGAAGGACGGCAACGGCTACCTCTGGTTCGCGAACACGAAGGCGTCCCAGGCGTCGTTCGAGGGCGAGGTCATCACCGTGTCCGGCTCCGGGCGCTACCGCGACTATCGGGGCTGGGGCGCGATCTACGCGTTCAGCGCGCAGGCGAACGACTCGTGGGGCGACGACTGCCCGTTCCGCTGGGGGTCGGTCTGGAAGCTGTCCGCCGACGCGACGGTCTGCATCCAGGGCGGCGAGCCCCGGCTCAACGTCGCCGACATCCGGCTGGAGGGCCATCGTCTGACCTTGATGGGCCGCATCGACGACCGACCTCTGGGCGACGGCCCGATGGCCGACCGCATCGGGAACGTCGAGGGCTTCGGCGGGCTTTGCCTCAGGTCGGCCCTGAGCCTTTCGGGCCTGCTGGGCGGCTGGAGCGCGGCGCCCGGCGGCCACCTGGCGTTGGACGGGTCGAGCCTCACGTACAAGGACCTGAAGCCGGTGGCCTCCGTGCCGCTCGTCGTCACGAACCGCTCGGTCTTCCTCACGCAGAGCTACTTGGGCGGCGACCTGGACCCGCGCCGCTTCCAGAAGTTCCAGAACGTCTGCTCGAACCCGATCGACCTCGGGGCGACGCTGCAGGTCCGGCCGATCGTCGACGCCGGCTCGTCGCTGACGGTCACGAACGTCGTCACGGGCCCGGGCGGCTTCCTCGTCGGGGACGGCAAGAAGCGGAACTTCACGTTCCATCTCGACAACGCCGCGAACGCCTTCAGGGGCGGCATCGACGTCTGCGGCCCGGCGATGACGGTCTCGCTCGGCGCGGACGGCTCGCTGCCGGCGGACGGCGGCGCGCTCGCCCTGACGAACGCGGCGGTCGCGTTCGCGCGCGCGGACGTCGCCTACCGCCTGCCCGACCTCGTCCTGGCCGGGACGAGCGCGGTCGAGACCGTGACGGCCGATCCCGCGTCGGCGTGGCGGCACGCGCGCAAGGTGACGGCGGACGCCGCGACCTGGGCGAGCGCCGTCGGCGCGGCGTCGCTCGCGGTCGAGGAGGGCGCGCTGGACGTGCGCACGCTCTACGACCGCGCGCGGTTCGCGGGCCTGACCTGCTACTTCGCGACGAACGTGCCCGCCGGGACGTCCTTCGCCGACTTCAAGGCGCGGGCGACGAACGCCGTCGCGCAGTGCAAGACGACGAGGGACTATCTGAGCTACAACATCGGCGGCCGGCCGGAAGTCCCGGACGGCGGCGCCGTCGGCTACGAGGGCTGGATCTGGTGGGAGGGGAACGACGGCGACGCCTGGACGTTCGTGGCGGCGTCCGGGCCCGGGCTCGTCTACTGCGCGGTCAACGGCGACGTCCTGTACGACTGCGACAACAGGACGATGAACAACCGCGTGCTCAACGCGTTTGCCGACCTTGACGCGCGCACGGTCACGGTCCGCCGCGGCTGGAACAGGTTCGAGGCCTTCACGCGCAAGGGATGGGGCGGCATGGCGAGCGCGACGACGGGCGCGTTCTCCTGGCCGGGCAGCAAGAGCCTCACGGTCTGCTTTGCCGGCGGCGAGTCGACCGATCCGAACGCCTACGCGCTCGTCTGCGACCGGTCGGAGGACGCGGAAAACGGCAAGGACCTCGTCTCCGCGACGGGCGACGCGACGCTGGACGGCCGCGACTGGATGCCGCGCTTCGGCGACGTGCAGGTCGCGGCGGGCGCGACGCTGAACCTGGGCGCGGCCCTGTCCTGCGCGTCGCTCGGCGGGTCTGGCGCGGTCTGCGGCGACGTCGCGGCGGAGAGGGTCCGGGTGGAGGCGAGGGGCTTTGCGGGCCCGCTCGCCGTCGATGGCGACGTGACGCTCTCGCAGGGCCTTGTCGAGCTGGTCGGCGGCGAGGCGCTGCGGACGGCCGAGAGCCTCCCGGTCCTCACGGCGACGGGCGCGATCCGCGGGGCGGAGGGCCTGACGGTCGTCTCGGACGGCAGGCACGCGTTTTCCGCGCGGGTCTCGGCGGACGGCAAGTCGATCCTGCTTACCTGCCATCGCCAGGGGCTGATGCTCCTCGTCCGCTGAAGGGAGGGCGCGCGACATGAAGACACAGGCGCAGGTGGTGGCGGTTCTCGCCCTGGCGGCGTTGCCGGGCCTCGGCGCGCCGCAGTTCGGCACGCCTTTCTCGGACGGCCTCGTGCTGCAGCGCGACCGCGCCGTGCCCGTCTGGGGGACGGCGGAGCCGGGCGCGCGCGTGCGCGTCACGTTCGCCGGGCAGGCGAAGGAGGCGACGGCTGACGCGAACGGCGACTGGCGCGTCGACCTCGACCCGCTGCCGGCCTCGAAAGAGCCGCGCGAGCTCGTCCTCGCGCCGGGCGCGGGCGACGGCGCCGCCGTGACGGTCTCGGACGTCCTCGTCGGCGAGGTCTGGCTCTGCTCGGGGCAGAGCAACGCCGAGTGCCCGATCTGGGGCGACAACCCGCGCTACCGCGACGGCTGGGGCGCGATGACGCTGCGCGCGACCGTCAAGCCGTTCGTCCGGCTGGCCAAGGCCGGGCGGAGGTGGTCGGTGAAGCCGCGGCGCGACGCGCCGCGGGCGGTCTGGCGGAAGATGACGCCCGGGCTTTACGACGCGTTCAGGAAGGGCGTCGAGCTGCCGTCCGCCGTCGGCTACTACTACGCGCTGGAGCTGGCGAACGCGCTCGACGTGCCGATCGGGCTCGTGGACTGCTCGTGGGGCGGCACGAACATCGACGCCTGGACGCCGCGGAGCGGCTACGCGAACCGCCCCGCGCTCGCGGACGTCGCCGCCTATCCGCTGAAGGAGACGTGGAACGCGGCGACGGACCGCGCGGGCGTGATCAGCGGACTTCAGCAGCAGCCGACCGTCCTCTGGAACGGGATTGTCGCGGCCTACGCGCCGATGGCGATCCGCGGCTTCGTCTGGTACCAGGGCTGCCACAACAGCTGGGAGCCGAAGCGCTACGCCGCGAAGATGCACGCGCTCTACGACGGCTGGGCGAAGGAGTTCGAGAACCCGGCGCTCGAGATGTACTTCGCCCAGCTCGCGCCCTGGGGGCAAAACAACATCGCCGCGATCCAGATGGCCCAGGCGACGTTCGCCGCCGAGGAGCCGCACGCGGCGATGGCGGTCATCAACGACGTCGGGAACCTGACGGACATCCACCCGAACGACAAGCGCACGGTCGCCCGGCGCCTCTCGCTGCACGCGCTCCGCCGCCTGTACGGCTTCGCCGAGGTCGAGAACGAGTCGCCGACCGTGCGCGGCTGGAAGACGGACGGCCCGCGCGTGACGCTCTCCTTTGACCATGCCGAGGGCTTCTACGTGTACAACCCGGACGGCAGCGTCTCGAACGGCTTCGAGCTGGCGGGCGTCGACGGCGTGTTCCGCCCGGCGCGGATCGTCAACCTCTTCGAGACGAGGCACTGGAAGACGGGCAAGCCGGAGTACCGCGGGCCGCTCGTCGGCACGAACATCGTCCTGGAGGCGGACGGCGTCCGCGAGCCGAACCGCGTCCGCTACCTGCACGCGCGCCCCTGGTTCGGCTCGGTCTACTCGGACGCCGGCCTGCCGCTCGGGGCGTTTGAGATCGCGAGCTTCACGCACAGGCCGTTTAGCCTGAAGGGGACCTGGTGCAGCCTCGGGACGTCCATCACCTGGCTGGACACCCATCCGGGATCGTCGCGCGGCGGCATGACGCGCGGCTACCAGTCCCGCGTCCAGGACGTCGTCTCGTTCGACGGCTACGTCAACGGCGGCGCGAACGCGAGCGTGCTGGCCGAGGCCCTCGACAAGGTCGTGAAGGCCGACTGGTACACGATCGAGCACGGCATCAACGACTGGGGCAAGTCGACGCCGGTCGGCACGCTCGCGGACTATCGCGCGCAGGCGACGAACGGCACGTTCTACGCCGACTACCGCCGCCTGATCGACCGGATCCGCGCGCTCAGCCCGTCGGCGAGGATCCTGCTCTGCACGCCGCGCCGCGGGTGCCGCTTCGGCACGTACCTGCCGGCGGCGCCCGGCCTCCCCAAGAACGGCATCTTCCTGAAGGACTACGTCGACGCCGTGCGGGCGATCGCGGCGGAAGAGGGCTTCCCCGTCATCGACTTCTACGCGAACTGCGCCGCGGACGAGGAGCTTGCGGACCTTTCCTACGACGACGCGCTCCATCCGAACGACAAGGGTTACCAGCGCATGGCCGAAGAGGTGATCCGCGTGCTGGAGACGCAGCGGGCGCTCGCCCCCGCCGCCCCGGCGGGGACGGCCCCCGGGCCCGGCCTTCGCGGCGGCCGGGGCCGGCCGCGCGGGCGCGTCATGTTCTGGTATGACGTCGAGGACTATGTCTGCGACGCGGCGGACGAGGGGACGCTCTGTCACGCCCGCATGCTGACGGAGCTCGGCGTGCGCGGCAACTTCAGCCTGGTCGGCTTCTATGCCCAGCGGCTGGTCGAGCGCGGGCGCTTCGACGTCATCGAGGCGCTGAAGGGGCATTGCCTCGGCTCGCAGACGCTGTACCACTCGCGGCACCCGACGATCTGCGAATACACGGACGTCGCGGACTGGGGCGCGGCCTACCGCCGCTGCCTGGCCGAGGAGTCCGAGTGCATCGGCATGATCAAGGCCGTCTTCGGGCTTGACTCGATCGACCTGTTCGTCCCGCCGGGCACGAGCGTGACGCCTGTGGCGATGTATGCCTATGCCGACAGGGGCGTGACGTTCTACGGCGGCGGCCTCGACATCTTCGGGGACAGCCTGGCCGAGCGCCCGGCCTGGTATTGCAACATGCTGCACGTCCCGTACAGCCCCGCGTCGCTGCGCGACAACGACACCCTGGCGAAGCGCGACCTCACCGTCATCGCCACGCACCCGAACCAGCTCGTGACGGCCGAGTTCTGGGACGGCGTCAACTACGCCGGCGGCAACCTCGTCCCCTGGCGGCAGTGGCGGCAGCCCCGGCTGCTCACGCCGGAGCAGCAGCGGCGCGAGCGCGAGGGCTGGCGCGAGATGGTCGCCGGCATCGTGAACGACAGGCGCCTGACGGTCGTGACGTGCGAGGACCTGGCGCGGGAGATCCGGCCGCGCGTCGCCATCCGCCGCTCGGACGTCCCTCGCCTCCGGGCGGCCATGAGCCGGGGCTTCGAGCCGGTCGAGGAGCCCTCCTGGTGCGTGTCCGACGTCTTCCAGGCGGCGGTTGCCTTCCTGCGGGGGGCGTCGTCGTTCCTGCCGGGGAAGGCCTGGGGCTTCCTCGAGCGCCCAATCGGCGTCACGGAGCCCGTCACCGTGACCCGCGCCGACGTCACGGCGGCGGCGCGGGCCCTTGACGTGCGCGCGTTCCTGCCGCCGCAGGTCGCGGTCGGCGACCGGAAGGTCGGGCCGGGCGACTTCCTGGTCGCGATGCTCGAGCTCCTCGACGGCGACGCCGAGACCGTGACGCTCGAGCCGCGCGACCAGATCGGCCCGATGGGCCGGCATCTTCCGAACCTGCCGGACCTGAAGCTGGGGCAGGGCGACTGGCCGATCTACGCGAAGAGCTTCAAGGACGAGTACGTCTCAGACCGCCTTCGCTGGCAGTTCTGGACCTTGCGCCACGAGTAGCCGCTTTAGAGCACGCGAGGGGCGGGCGCGGTGCATGCATAAGGGTCTGCCGCCGGACCCTTTGCCGCCGCCGTGCGCCGCAAGCGTGATTATGAAATCGAATAGGTTTATTTGGTGAAATGAATATGGCCTTTTCGGCGGCGGTTTGCTACAATATCCCGCGTGATGACGAAAAAGGGACAGATGTCGGTCGGCTTCCTCCTCGCGATGGCGGGGCTGGGCGGGCTGTTGTACGGAATCGACTTCGGCACAATCGCCGCCGCGATGCCGTACATCCGCGCGCTGGGGCTGTTTTCGGACGCCCAGCTCAGCGTCGTCGTCGGGGCGGTGCTGTTCGGCGGCATCGTCTCGTCGCTGACGGCGGGCGTGCTGGCCGAGCGGTTCGGGCGCAAGCGGATGATCGTCGCGTCCGCCGCGCTCTTCCTCGTCGCGATCCCGGTCGTCTGCCTGTCGTCCGGCTCGTTCGCCGCGATGGTCGCCGGGCGCGTCCTCCAGGGCATGAGCGCGGGCTACATGTCCGTCGTGATGCCCATGTACCTCACGGAAACGCTGCCGCCGGCGATTCGCGGGCGCGGCACGGGCGTCTTCCAGTTCTGCCTCGGGCTGGGGCTCGTCCTCGCGGCGACGGTCGGCTACGCCGTGGCGGCGACGTTCGGTGCGTCGCTGAAGGATCTCGCCTGGAAGGTCAACTTCTGGTGGACGATGCTGCCGGTCGCGGTTCTCTTCTTTGGGGCGCTGCGGCTCAGGGAAAGTCCGGTGTGGGCGGAGAAAGGAAAAGGGAAGAAGGAAGAGGGAAGAAGTGAGGATAATCAATATTTTGATGTGCTTTCAGGGGATGCCAATACGGACAAGAAGCCGAAGCGGTCCAAACTTCTTCCTTCTTCCTTTTTCCCTCTTCCTTTTCTCTCTCGCCGCTACGTCGTGCCGTTCCTGCTCGCCGTGCTCGTCCTGACGTTCAACAAGACGACGGGCATGAGCTCGATCACGAGCTATTCGGTCGTCATCTTCAACAAGGCGGGGTTTGCGGGCTCGCTCGGCAATGTCGGCGACTTCGCGATCAAGCTGACGAACCTGCTGATGACGGTCGTCGCCGCCGCGCTCGTCGACCGCAAGGGCCGCACGTTCCTCCTCAAGCTCGGCACGGCGGGCATGACGCTCGGCCTCGCGGCGATCGGCGGCGTCTTCCTCGCGATCGAGCGCTTCGGCGTCGCGGCGAACGCGGCGACGGGCGTCCTCTGCCTCGCGGCGTTCTTCCTGATGCAGGTTTTCTATGCGCTGGGGCCGGGCATCTGCGTGTGGCTCGTCCTTTCGGAGTTGATGCCGCAGCGCATCCGCGCCAACGGCATGGCGATTGCGCTCTTCATGAACCAGTTCGTCGCGTGGGGGCTCGCCTCGACGTTCCTGCCGTGGGTCAACCGCTGGGGCTGGTATTCGATGTTCTTCTTCTTCGCCGCGAACGGCGTCCTCTATTTCCTCACCGCGTGCTTCATCCCCGAGACGAAGGGCAAGTCACTGGAGGAGCTGGAGACGCTGTTCGAGAAAAAGAACGAGTTGCTTTCGCTGTTCAGGCGCCGCCAGCGGAAAAGAGATTGACCACCACCACAAACAAACCTAAACCCATGATTACCGAAACATCCATCAGCTACTACGGACTCAACTACGTCGAACACGCGGAAGCGGACTTCAAGGAGATGAAGGCGCACGGCGTCACGCAGGTCATCCTCGCCGTGACCGAATTCGACTTCGACTTCTGGCGGCCGAACATCCCCGCCATCGTCGACAAGGCGCACGAACTCGGACTGAAGGTCCTCATCGACCCGTGGGGCAACGGCAAGTACTTCGGCGGCGAGCAGGTCTCGAAGTTCCTTCAGGACAACGTCGAAAACCGCCAGGTCTCGGCCCTCACCGGCGAGAAGCTGCCCTACGCCTGCTTCAACACGAACAGCTATCGCGACTACTTCAGGAACTTCTGCACGACGCTTGCCCGCGAGGCGAAGCCGGACGGCTTCTTTTGGGACGAGCCGCACTACGCCTTCCCGAAGGGCATCGCGTCCATCACGGGCGGCGTCGCCGACGACTGGACGTGTTCCTGTCCCGTCTGCCGCAAGCGGTTCGAGGACTACTACGGCTATCCGATGCCGCGCTACATGACGAACGATGTGAAGGCGTTCCGCTGGCGCGAGGCGCTCGTCGTCCTCTCCGACACGTCGAAGGCGCTGAAGGAGATCGACCCGAAGCTGGAGATCACGTGCTGCGTACACGCGACGCAGAACGGCTACTACGTCTCGGAGTATCGCGGCTACGACAACTGGGATCTGGTGGGGGCCTGTCCCTACTTCGACGTCTTCTCGACGACGATCATCAACTGGGCGCTCCCCGAGGACTTCTACCGCGACATCACCGCGCGCACCGTCGCGATCGCGAAGAAGTACGGCAAGAAGTCCGAACGCTGGCTCATGGGCTACTACAAGCAGCCGAAGGACTGGGCGCAGGTCGCCAAGTGGGTGGACATCGCCGAGGAGATGGGCGTCGACCGCCTCGCGGCGTGGACCTATCGCGGCGGCTACGGCACGGTCGTCGGCGCGCCTGACGCGCTCAAGCTCTGGGACACGATCGGCGAGAGCTACCGCCGCGTCTGCAGGAAGTGATGTTCAAGCGGACGGGAATGGCCGTGTAGAAGTGTAGAAATGCAGATGAAGACAAGAAGAGACACCATGAAAGGAAACAGATGCTGATTCGATTGATGGCTGTCGTCGCGTTCGCCTTGCCGAACGCGGAGTTCGCGAACTACCATCGCCAGATCACCGGGCGCGAGCCCGCGCCCGGCGCGGTGACGTTCGCCGTCGATCCGTCTGTCTCGAAGTCCGGCAAAGATGCGTATACGATCAAGAGCTTGGATCTTGGAGCTGGGAGCTTGGCGCGTGGGGATGCCCAAAAGCCCTCCGCTTCACGCTGTCTCATCACCGGCTCCAACGAGCGCAGCGTCTGGTACGGCCTCTACGACCTGCTCGAACGGCGCGGCGGCTGCCGCTGGTTCTGGGACGTCGACGTCGTGCCGCAGAAGGACGCGCTCGACCTCTCCGGCCTCGACGTGAAGGAAGAGGCGCACTTCGAGTACCGGGGGATCCGCTACTTCGCGCACCGGGGCCTCACGCGCTTCCAGGCCGAGCACTGGGGGCCGGAAGACTGGCGGCGCGAGATCGACTGGTGCCTCAAGCGGCGCCTGAACGTCTTCATGCTGCGCATCGGACAGGACGACCTCTTTCAGCGCACGTTCCCGGAGACGGTCGCCTACCCCGATCCGTCGAAGGACCTGCCGGGACACGGCAAGGGCTATGACAACCGTACGCTCTTCTGGTCGCTGCAGTATCGCGGAAAGCTCCGCCACGACCTCCAGCAGTACGCCTTCGCGCGCGGGCTCATGGTGCCCGAGGACTTCGGCACGATGACCCACTGGTACTCGCGCACGCCCGAAGACTTCCTCGCGAAGATGAACCCGCCGTTCCTGCCGCAGGCGACGGAGGGCTACGCCGAGAAGAACGGCCTCGTCTGGGACATCCGCGACGACAAGTGGGCGGACGCCTACTGGAAGCTCACGCAGACGGCCGTCGAGGCGTACGGTGAGGGCAAGGAGCGTCAGCGCCTCCTCCACACGATCGGCCTTGGCGAGCGCCGGTGCTTCACGAACCGGCAGGACAACCTCGACCTCAAGATCGCGTCGCTGCGGAAGTTCCTCGACCGCGCCCACCGCGACTACCCGAACGCGAAGAACCTGCTCGCCGGGTGGGACTTCTACTTCACCTGGCATCCGGAGGAGGTTCAGGCCCTCGTCAAGACGCTCGATCCGAAGCGGGACATCATCTGGGACTACGAGGGCGACTCGACGCGCGACTACCGTCCCGAAATGCAGGGCCTCGACGGCAACAACTTCACGAAGTGGGGCGTGATGGGCAAGTTCCCCTACACCTACTCGATCTTCCTCGCGTTCGAGAGCGCGCTCGACCTGCGCGCGAACTATCCGCTCATCGAGGCGCGCCAGCGGCTCGTGCAGGACGACCCGGCGTGCGCCGGCTACATCCTCTGGCCGGAGGCGAGCCACACCGATACGCTGGCCCTGCGCTTCTTCACGGCGAACGCCTGGTCGGCGAAGCCCGTCGGCTACGCGGACGTGCTGGACGAGTTCTGCGCGAGCCGCTACGGCGACCAGGCCGAGGCGATGAAGCGCATCTGGCAGAAGGTCGTGCCGATGTCGTATCTGCTCGACTGGGGCCACAGCTACGGCAGCACGTTCGCCTCGACGTCGCTCGCGACGTTCCAGCACGGCGGCAGGCCGCTGGCGGGCGAGACGCTCGCGCAGTGGCAGGCGGCGCTCGCGGACGTCCGCGCGGTCTTCGCCGCGCTCGCCGAGATCCGCTGGGAAGGCGAGGCGATCCGCCGTGACACGGTTGACCTTGCGCGCACGGCGCTCGACCGCTGGCTGGTTCTCGACGCCCAGCGCCTCGACCGCGACTTCAAGGCGTGGCAGGCGGGCGCGGCGGACGGCGCGGATCTGGCGGCGCGCGGCGAAGGCATGGCGCGGCGGGCCGACCGAATGGCGGACCTGCTCGCGATCCACACCGACTACTCGCTCTGGGAGTCGTACCTGCGCCTCGACGCGATCGAGAAGGTGACGAATCCGAACTTCCCGCGCGTGCTGCTCGAAAACGCCGCCAACGGCTATTGCCGGAGCCACCAGTACGAACTCGCGCGCCACCTCTATGCGCCGCGCGCGCACCGCTTCGCCGCGAAGGCCGCGTCGCGCATCGCGCAGGGCGACCGGAAGACGGCACTGGCGCTGGAACCGTGCGACCGCGAGATCGACGGCCTCCTGGCGCAACCGCTCGACGCGCTCAAGCCGACGTCCCCGCGTACGCCGGCGACCTTCCGCGCGCTCATGCTCGACCTCGCCCACTGACAGCCTCTACATCTTCTGCACTTCTACACGGCCAAAATCCGAAACCTCAAACATCTAACCTAAAACCATGATCACAGACTACGGATACATCGAAAAGGCGATTGCCAACATCAGGGAAGTCGCCGAGAAGCAGGAAAAGAACATCGACGCGGCGGGCAAGCTGATGGCGGACGCCATCGCGGCCGACCGGCTCATCTACGTCTACGCGGGCGGCGGACACACCACGCTCGCGATGGGCGAGATGTTCTTCCGCGCGGGCGGCCTCGCGAACATCAACCCGATGATGGAGACGGCGCTTTCCGTCTTCAACCAGGCGCTGAAGTACCTGGAGCTGGAGCGCACCGTCAACTTCGGCGCATCCATCGTCAAGTACTACAATCCGCAGAAGGACGACGTCGTCATCTTCTTCCACAACATCGGCATCAACCCCGCGACGATCGACGCGGCGGAGGAGTGCCGGAAGCGCGGCATGAAGATCATTGCCGTCGCGAGCTCGTACTGGCAAAAGGAGATGCCGAAGGACCATTTCATCCGCCACCCGAACGGCAAGAACCTCTTCGACTACGCCGACGTCTGCATCGACGACTACAACCCCGTCGGCGACGCGGTCGTGCACGTGCCGGGCATGACGACGCCGATTGGCCCCGTCTCGAACGTGGTGGACTTCACGATCGCCCACCTCATGGAGATTTCGTGCTGTCGCCAGTGCGTCGCTCGCGGACTCGTGCCACCGGTCTGGAATTCGGCGAACGCGCCGGGCGGCGACGAGAAGAACGCGGCCTACCTCGCGAAATACAAGCCGCTGGTAAAATGCCTGTGAGAAAAGTAAGAAGGAAGAAGGAAAAGGGAAGAAGTGAGGACGTTTCCTTTGTCAAAGAATCAGGAGCGTTAAAATGAAGAGCCACGTCGTCGTCCTTGTCTTTGCCGTCGCGCTTTCCTCGTCCGTTGTCTGGGCTGGGAATGCGGCGAATCCCGATGCCATCGAGCTGGAGCCGATGCCGGTTCCGGTCGCGTTCGCCTCGGACATGGACGCGCCCGTGCCGTTCGACGCGACGACGACCGTCACGGTCGATTGCCCGGACGCTTCGGCGGCGGCGTGGCTGACGTCGCATTTCCGCGACTGGTACGGTGCGTTCGCGCCGAAGGCCGTCGCGGGCGCCGCGAACCTCACGCTCCGGGCGGGCGATGAGGCGTATGCCGTCCGGGCGGATGCTTCAGGCGTGAAGATCGCCGCGCGAACATTGGCGGGCGTGCGCTGGGCGGCGTACTCCGTCCGTCAGCTCGCGATCGCGAAGCGCGGCACGTTCAAGACGGCGGGACACCTCCTGCCGACGTGCGCGATCTCCGACGCGCCACACCTCGCGTTTCGCGGCATCCACCTCTGCTGGTTCCCGGAGGTGAGCAAGGTTCAGATCGAGCGCGCGATTCGCCTGGCGGCGCTCCTGAAGTTCAACTACGTCGTCGTCGAGCCGTGGGGCATGTTCAAGAGCGAGCGGCATCCCTGGTGGAGCTGGCCGGGGGCGAAGATGACGAAGCCGGAAGTGCGCCGTCTGGTCGCGCTCGGCAAGGATCTCGGCATCACGCTCATCCCGCAGATCGCCGCCTATGGACATGCCGGCGCGGCGCGCTCCTGCTCGTCGAAGCATTCCGTCCTTGACCTGCAGCCGGAGTACGAGCCGCTCTACGAGCCGGGGGGCTGGAACTGGTGCCTGACGAATCCCGAGACGCAGAAGGTGCTGCGCGAGCTGATCGTCGAGCTGCTGGAGACGTTCGGACACCCGCCGTACCTCCACCTCGGCTGCGACGAGGCCCAGCCGCCGACGTGCCCCGACTGCCGGAAGCGTCCGTACGGCGAGCTCGTCTGCGAGCACATCACGGCGCTGGCGGCCTTTGCGAAGGCGCGCGGCGCGCGGGCGATGATCTGGCATGACATGCTGCTCGACGGCGCGGACCCGCGTTGGAAGGGGTTCATCGCGAGCGGCTCGACGCTGACGGCAAAGTTGGCGGACACCCTGCCGCGCGACGTCATCGTCTGCGACTGGCAGTACTCCTACGGAAAAGAGAAGGAGAGCCGCATGGACTGGCCGACGATGAAGCACTTTCACGACAAGGGCTTCCCTGTCGTCGGGTGTCCGTGGCTGAACTTCAACGCGATGAAGCCGATGGCGGAATATATCGCAAAAATTGGCGGCTTCGGCTTCCTCGAGACGACCTGGCACCATCTGCGCGGCTCGGACTGGGTGAAGATGTACCGCTTCGGCTCGGCGGCGGCGTGGGGGACTCCGGTGCGCGGCGATGATGCGTCGCCCTACGGCGGCACGCCGCAGAGCGACACGATGTTCAGCCGCGCCCTGCGCATGGTCGGGCATGACATGAGGCTGGCGGACTACCGCGACACGGGTCACGTCAACGAACAGGTCCCACCCAGCTGGTGGATCGACAACTAAGGCGAAGAGTTGAAGTCTCACACGGAGGCACGGAGACACGGAGGTTTTGTATGGTATTTAGTATCGGTAGTTCTTCGACAAACCACATTCACACTTTCTCCGTGCCTCCGTCACTCCGTGTGAGGCCTACTCCTCAGTTCGCGCAGAGGCGCAGAGCACGCAGAGATTCGTCGTGCCGCTCTGCGGTCTCTGCGGCTCTGCGTGAGACATGAGACAGTCAAGACATCAACACGTTAATTTCTTCAGCACACCGAAAGGTCAACACAAAAGATGAACATCAAGAAAATGAACAAGGGGCTCGACTTCCTGCGCGAGAAGTACGGGGCCGCGAAAGGCGAAATCACGCTCAAGGACGGACACTGCTACGTGGGGGCGACGCCGCTCCTGCCGGGGCGCATGGAGCGCAAGATCGTCGAGCTCAAGAAGATGACGGAGAACGGCACGCTTGAAGGCGTCTCGACGCTCCGCTTTGCCGCGTTCGCGCCGAAGGGCACGGACTTGGAGGCGATGCTCGCGAAGGAACTCGACCTCGCGGCCTATCTCGGCGCGGCGGATGTCGTGCGTGTCATGGCCGTCGCGAACGGCGCGGCGATCAACGTCCTCGCCAAGCTCGCGAACGACGTGAACGTCTCCGTCGAGATCGGCGCGAACCTGCCGAAGACGGAACTCGGCTACGACCGCCACGAGATCATCGCCAAGCGCGGCGTCGCGTGCGACCAGACGGTTGACACGCACACGCCCCATGCGTCGATCCGCTGCTGGGACGCGAAGGACTACGTCGAGTACACGGACGTCGACACGGAACTCTTCGGCCTCGGCTACGAGGAGGTGTGGAACGTCCGCGCGGCGTTCGCGCTCCTCCAGAAGCGCGCCGACGCGAAGGTCTGGAAGGCCGCGTGGGCCAAGGCGACGAAGGCGGCCGCGCGCGCGTTCGCGGCGGACAAGGCAAAGGCCGCGAAGACCATTGCCCTCAAGAAAGGCATCGACACCAACGTCTCCATCAAGGTCGCCGAGGTTCGCTGACGTCTCTCCATTTCTAAACTTCTACACGGCTAATCATCATGAAACCAGTCAAGATTGCCATGATGGGCATGACCCACGGCCATACCCGCAAGTACTACCAGACCCTCATCGACAACAAGAAGCTCGACTGGGTCGCCAGCTGCGCCCAGGACGAGGACGCGAAGAAGACCTATGAGCTCTACCAGACGGGCGTCCCGTGCTACCTCGACCCCGAGGAGATGTACAAGGCCCATCCCGACATCGAGGCCGTCGTCATCGCGTCCGAGAACGACCAGCACTTCGCGCAGATGAAGTGGTGCGCCGAGAAGGGCATCCACATCCTCTCGATGAAGATTCCGACCTTCGACCGGAAGGAATACGACGAGATGATCGCGATGTGCGACAAGGCGGGCATCGTCTGCCAGGTCGAGCTGGAGATGCACTACAACGCCGTCGTCCGCCGCCTGAAGAAGCTCATCGCGGACGGCGCGATCGGCAAGATCAAGGCCGTGCAGGCGACGAACATCACGCTGTCGCCCGTGTGGGCGTTCCCGTGGCAGGGCGACCCGCAGGCGAGCTTCGGCTCGGTCGTGCCGCTCAAGAAGGGCGACCCGCGCTTCCGCGGCGGCGCACTCTGCGACCATCCGCACATCTTCGACCTCGTCCGCCACCTGACGGGCTCGGACTTCGACTACATCTACGCCGAGGTCGCGCCGAACCTGCGCGACGGCCTCAAGGTCGAGGACATGCTGATGGCCGTCGGCAAGATGAAGGACGGCACGGCGTTCCTCTTCGACCCGTCGTGGTCGCGCCTGGAGGAGAGGATCAAGGTCCCGGGCCCGGGCTGGGAGCGCTTCCCGAAGCGCATGGAGGTGAACCTCACGATCACGGGCGAGAAGGGGATGCTCTCATGCGACTGCTTCGGCCCGAACGTCTACCACAACGGCGCGCCGAACGACCGCTACACGGTGCAGTACACGTACTTCGACGAGTGGATCGGCCTCATCGACGAGTTCGTCGCCTGCATCCGCGCGCGCAAGACGCCGCTCATCAACCTGAAGTGGCACCGCCAGACGATCGAGGCCATGCTCGGCTGCTACGAATCGATCCAGTCCGGCAAGATCGCGAAGGTGGGGTAAGGAGAAGCGCATGGGGCTTGCGTTTGCGTCACTCGTCCTGGACGGTCCTCAGGGCGTGGGAGACCGCCGTGCCTAAGAGACGCGGGAGGCGCGGAGGGGTCTGTCCCCGCGCTCGTCCCGCGTGTGTTGTCCGTCGCCAGCCCGCTTGCTTTTCCAATCGATAACTGAAGCCCCCTCCATTTTCCCTTCATTTCGTTCTCTCGCCACAGGGCGCGGCTCCGCCGCTGGCACAAAGTGGGCGCAGAGACAAGTCAAGCGGCGGACATCCCGTCGAAGCCACATTTCACCCAGGTGGTGAAGGCGTCGCCACGCTCCAACCCCTGCAAATAAGGGTTGAAGCCGCATTTGGGCGGCTTCAACTGCGACAGTTAGGTTTAGGTGAAGCGGACCTCGTTGTGAAATCGAGTAGATGTTCTTGTGAAAACGAATATTGGAGGGGCGGCGGACTTTTGCTATAACCCGAGTTTGCCAGTTTGATTTCTGAAAAAGTCGTTTTCACCCAGTGGCGACGCGGG
>CAKTZA010000022.1 GCA_934635045.1 uncultured Kiritimatiellota bacterium
GTCAGTATGCCATTATCCTTACTGAGTAGATTCCTTTCATTCTACAAGTTCAGCCAAGCTTGCTTGGCGCACCATTTGACTTGCGCTCCTTTTCATTTCACCTGATCTGCTCACCGTCCGTCAGCCGCCGGACGGCAAGCGTCCACGGCTTCGCCCGCGCCTCCTCGGCCATCCGCGCCCGCAGGGCTTTCGCCTGCGCACAGATCTCGGCGGACTTCGCCTTCTGTTCGCGGTAGGACTTGACGCAATTCGCGTAGTACGTGTGGTGCGGATTCTTCTCGAGCGACTTCAGCCACTTGTCGAGGTCTTTCACGCACCGCTCGGTGCGTTCCATGTAGGCCACGTCCCGAAAGGCCGTTTCGAGATTCATGAGCTCGGTCATCGTCCGTGCGGCAACTTGCGCCTGTCGCTGGGAGGGCGTGTCCAACGTCGCGATGTTCACGCCCTTGGCCAGTTCCGCCGCATCGAATTCGGCAAACGGCGCGCCGTCCGCCAGCACCGCATAGCGCCCCTTCGGAAACCCCTTCACCGTCAGGATCTCCCGGTTGAAGCGCGCCGCAAACGGGTAGGCCGCCTCAACCTTCTTCTCCGTGTCGCGCCAGAAGACGTCCAGCCGCGGGAACGGCAGTTTCTTCGGCTCGTACCGAAATCCCTTCTGCGCCGCGCGGGCCGTGAGGTCGATCCGCCCGACTTCGCCCGATTCGCCGAGGGCTTCGAGGTACTGCACGGCGAGCAGCAGATGTCCCTCCCACCACGGATGGACGCGGTCGCCGCGCAGGAAGCCGATCTCGGGATGCCGCTTCAGGATGTCCGTCAGCGGACGGTGAACCTCGACGAGGCCCACGCCGCGTTCGGCCGCAACGGTTCGGACGACTTCCGCCAGACGCGCCAGCCCCGGCTCGTTGCCGTTCGCCCGGCACGCCGCTTTCGATTCCGTATCATACTGGTCATAGGACGGCGGCGTGGCGAGGTCGAAGCGAACGCCCGCCGCCGTCAGGCGATCGGCCAGCTTGTTCAGCTCGCGGCGAAAGTCCGAAACGGCCGTCGCGCGCGCCGCCTCGTTCGTCGCGTCCGGCGTCGCGCTCTCCCACAGGACGAGTTTCGCGTCGTTCATGCCGAACATCACGATGACGCGATCCGGCTTCATCGGCAGCACGTCCCAGTCGAGCCGCTCGCGTCCGCTGTCCGTCCGGTCTCCGCTGATGCCGGCGTTGAGCAGCGTGACGCCGGACCCCGGATGGCGCAGCTCCTGAAACAGCTGGAGGAA
Source organism: uncultured Kiritimatiellota bacterium (assembly GCA_934635045.1). Classification (GTDB taxonomy): domain Bacteria; phylum Verrucomicrobiota; class Kiritimatiellia; order RFP12; family UBA1067; genus UBA1067. The sequence goes on from CAKTZA010000022.1 coordinate 1,268, forward strand.
ATAGAGGTACTTGCCGCTCTTGGTGATCGAGTCGCCGAGGAAGACGACACGCTCGCCGGGGCGAAAAGGCTTGGGGACAGACCCCCGCCCACCTTGGGGACAGGCCCCACCCGCCCCGGCGACGGCGGAAAGGACGGCCAGCAGCGCAACTACCAGAAATCGTTTCATCAAGAGCCTTTCATTTTGTCTTTTCTCCAACAGTTGCGTGAATTGTATCAAATGGATTTCCAAAATGGAATGTAGATTTCGGCAACAATCAATTGCAGATTCCAACAAGACGTACGCGGCCCTTGCGTCAGGAAGGCTTTTCTGCTATCATTCCCCGCATGATGAAGCGTGTGATGAAAAAGAAGGCCCAAAAGAATGTCATCCTCTCGTTCAGAATCGTCAATCCGGCGAGTCTGGACGTGCTTGCCGGCGTCTTGAAGTACATACGCGAGAGGCACCCGTGGAACGTTCGCCTCATTATGCCGCCAATGCAACTCACGCGCGAAATCGTCCAAGCGGCCGAATCGGAAGACGTCTGCGGCATTCTCGTCAACCATCCGCTCTCGACGGATTTAGGCGATGTCTTGCGCGATTCGCGCATTCCGCTCGTCACGCTCGGAAACACGGACGACAAGATCTTCAAGCGCCGCCGGAACGTCGCCTTCCTCGGCGCCGACGACCGGCAGATCGGCTGTCAGGCCGCCCGCTACTTTCTCAGGCTCGGACGCTATCGCTCGTTCGCCTTTCTGCCGGACATCCCCACGTCCCGCTGGTCGCGGCTTCGCCTGCGCGGCTATCGCAGCGAACTCTTGAAGCGCGGCCATTCCGTTCGCGTCTTTTCAAATACCCCCCTGTCTCCCCCCTGCAACACCGTGGCCTACGACAACGCAATCAAGCGTTGGCTCCTGTCGCTGCCTCGGCCAACCGCCGTTCTGCTCGCAGGCGACTACCACGGCTGCACCGCCCTTGAAATGAGCCGCGCGGCGGGACTTTCCGTTCCTCAGGACATTTCCATTCTCGGCGTTGACAACAATCCGATCTACTGCGAGTCGTCCCAGCCGCGCCTCTCCAGCATCGAGCCGGACTACAAGAGGGAAGGCTATGAGGGCGCGCAGACGCTGGATCGGATGATGCGGCTAAAAAAGCCGATGCCCCGTCCGCTCATCATCAAGATTCCCATCAGGCGCATCGTCACGCGCAACTCAACCAATGAATTGAATCTCGGCACGTCACTCGTGGATCGGGCGCTTGACTACATCGCGGCAAATGTGCAGACCGCCCTCTCCGTCTCGGATGTCGCCCGACATCTTGGCGTCTCGCAGACGTTGCTGAACCTGCGCTTTCGCCAATACCAGAAATCCAGCGTCTACGAAAACGTCATCCGCATCCGGCTGGAGCGTGTCGCCGCGCTACTCAGGAATTCGAATACGCCCCTCAGCGTCATCGCCGAGCAGTTCGGCTTCTCGTCCGCCTCGCACCTCTCGCACCTGTTCAAGCAGAAGTACGGCGTTCCGCCCTCCTGTACAAGAGGGGCAGACGCCTCGCGCACATCGTTTTTGGTATAATAGCGGGGATGAAGAAGATCGCAGTTCTGATGGGCGGGACGTCAAGCGAGCGCGAAGTCTCGCTCGCGTCCGGCCGCAACGTCGCCGAGGCGCTCGCGTCGCTCGGCACCTACGAGGTCGTCTCGATCGACCTGACGGAAGAGAGCCTGAACGCCCTGCCGCCGAGCGTCGATGCCGTCTACATCGCCCTCCACGGCGGCTGGGGCGAGAACGGCGGCGTTCAGGCCGCGCTCAACGCGCGCAAGCTCCCCTACACGGGCCCCGGCGTCCTCGCCTCGCAGATCGCGATGGACAAGATCAAGACGAAGCTGGTGCTGGAGATGAAGCGCGTACCGACCGCCGCGTGGGGGCTCGCGAACGCCGACACGCCCGTGTCGCCCCTGCCGCTGCCCGTCGTCGTGAAACCCCCGTGCGACGGCTCGTCCGTCGGCATCTCGAAAGTCTCGAAGGCCGAGGACTGGGCGCGCGCGCGCGACGCCGCGTTCGCCTGCCAGCCCGCCGACCGGCCGATTCTCGTCGAGGAGTTCGTTCCCGGACGCGAGTTCACCGTCGGCGTCATCGACGGCAAACCGCTGCCCGTCATCGAGATCGTCGCCAAGGGCGGCTGGTACGGCTACGACGAGAAGTACAAGTCGGACGAGACGCGGTACGTCTTCCTCTGCGAGGAAGACGAAGGAAAAAGGAAAAAGGAAGAAGGGAGACGTGCGGAGGGGAGTGTGTCGCTTGAGCAGAGGCTTCAGCGGCTCGCGCTTGACGCCTACACGGCCGTCGGCTGCCGGGGCGTGACACGCGTCGACTTCCGCGTCTCGCCGCTCGGCCGCTGCTACGTGCTGGAACTCAACACCTCGCCCGGCTTCACGTCCCATTCGCTCGTGCCGAAGGCCGGCATGCGGACGGGCCTCACCTTTGCGGGCGTCTGCGACCGCATCCTCTCCTGCGCGGACTACGACCGATGAAGGAGAACAAGATCGCGCACCGCAGCCGGGGCGGGCTCTGGGTCACGCTCGGCGTCATCGCCGTGACGGCCCTGCTCGTCGGCCTCGCGGTCGGCTACGAGAAGCTGCGCACGCTCTACCTGGAGCAGTGCGTCATCACCGACATGGCCGAGCAGGTCTCGATCGTCTCGGGCAAGATGGTGAAGCCCGACGTCATCGCCGAGAACTTCGGGCTCCGCAAGGGCGCGAACATCGCGCTCATCGACTTCGAGGCAAAGCGCGCGGAGATCCTGCGCAAGATTCCGACGCTGCGGACGATCTCGGTCGCGCGCCACCTGCCGAACCGCGTCAGCATCCGTGCCGAGGAGCGCACGCCCATCGTGCGGCTGAACATCTGCGGACGCCGTGCCGCCTCGGGCCGCGTCGCCGATTCCGAGGGCATGGTCTTCTCGTGCCTGCGCGGCACGCAGACGCTGCCGACGATCCGCGAGCCGCGCGCGCCCGGCACCGCCGCCGGACAGCCCCTCAAAGGCCGCGCGCGAGCCGCGCTCGATCTCGTGAAAATCTGCCGCGAAAGCGAGTTCGCCGAACTCGGCCTGCTGGAGGTCGACACGTCCAAGACGGACTTCCTCGTCGCGACGCTCGGCGACTATTCGCGCGTGAAGATCTGCTGGGAGGGCATGGACGAGGCGACGCCCGCCGCGCGGGCCGCGCTCGGCGCCCGGCTCACGCTGCTGCTGAAGGCCGTCCGCGCCCGCTGCGAGGGCCTGAAGACCGTCATCTGGAACGCGACCCTGCCCGACTACGTCTTCGCCGACACGCAGGAGCGGCTTTAGCCGCCGGACTTCTCTCTATTTGCCGCCGACCGCCATCACGGCAAAGCCCAAAGCCAGCACGGCGATGCCGACGGCAAGGAACGCTTTCGTCCGCGCGGACGTGCCGCGCCATTCGCCGAGGCAGACGCCGAGAATCGCCGAGAAGAAAACCGCACTCGACATCAGGACGGCGAAGGAGATGTAGCGGAAGTCGCCCATCAGCGGTTCGCCGGCCTTCTGCAAGACGAACTGCAGCGCGCCGAGAATGCCGACAAGCCCCGACAGGATGAAATTGCGAAGCGCAGCCCGAACCTCTGACGTCAAGGGCCTAAAGGACGAGAGGGACTTGAAGTCTACGTGTCCGTTCGCACACGCACACCACCTTTTCCAGCCGACCCAGACGAGCTGGGTGAGGAGTCCGCCCCAGAGGACGACCGTCAACACGGGCATGCCCGCCCACGTCGGCGAGGTGCCGGACGCGAGGGCCGCCCGTTCGAGTTCGGGCGCGCCCTGAAGGCCGAAGTTGATGCCGGCCGAGGCGACGCCGGCGACAAGCGCCGCGACGAGGCCCTTCCCGAAATCGAACTCGGCGACGGCCTTGCGCTTCGCCGCCTCGCTCATTTCGCCTTCCTTGAACCGTCCCGCGAGACCGACCGCGACAATGCCCGCAAGCGACAGGCCGACGCCCGCCAGGACGACGCGCGCGCCGGGCGTCGCGACGAGATCCGCCGCATGCCCCGTGCAGACCGGCGGCAGGAGCGTCCCCGTCGCCGCGCACAGGCCCGCGCCGATTCCCAGTCCGAGGCCGATGCCAAGGTAGCGCACCATCAGCGCCCAGCAGAGCGCGCCGACGCCCCAGAGGACGCCGAAGCCGAACGAACGGGCAAGCGTAACGGGCGACGCCGCGCCCAGCACCGTCCAGACGTCCGGCACGACCAGCGCGTCGAAGGCGAGCGGAAAGACGAGCCAGCCGACGAGGACGCTCACGAGCCACCCCGTCTCGTAGCGCCAGCCCTTCACGGCGCGGAACGGCAACAGGTACGTGGCCGCCGCAACGCCGCCGAGCAGGAAGATCAGGGTGCCGAAAATCGGATCCGCCGCCATCAGTCGTTCCCGACCAGCTCAATGGTCACCGAAGAGACCTGTTCCTGCTGGATCTTGTCGTAGTACTGCCGCAGGAACCCAAACGTGCCAAAGCGCGCCTCCGAATAGTCGTCCGTCAGGATGTTCGCGGCCTCGCGCACGTCACCCGCCGTCGCCGACACGGCCGCCGGAATCACGCGCATCGCGCGGTCGCAGACGGAGACGTACCGCACGGCGGCATCGCCGAACCCGTGCTGCTCCAGGCGGACGGCCTCCGGCATCGTCTCGCTCCTGAAGCGGCAACGCTGCGTGAACGCCGGATGCGTCTGTGCACCGGGCTTCCAGACGCCGGCGGCGATTTCGCGCCACTCGCCGCCGAACCGGCCGAACGCCTTCCACCACGGCACGCCGTAGCGATCCACCAGCGTCAGCTCGACTTCCAGCCACTTCTCGTCGGCGGACGCGACCGCCGCCTCGTCAAGGGCCTTCTGCGCGCGCGCCTGCAAGGCGGCAACCTGTCGGCGGGGAAAGCAGGAACGGCACCCCGGTCGCCATGCGGCGGCCTGCGCCTGACGACGGCGCTCCAGCCGCGCCAGCTCCGGCAGCACGGACGCGAGGACGGCCTTCGCCTGATTCACGTCGTCCGCCGTCCGGCGCGGATCGGCAAGTTCGCGCTCGGCCCGCGCAAGGCGTCCGGCGATCCCGGCGATCTCGCCCCGCATCAGGAGATCGTCGAAGAGCGCGCGTTCGGACAGCGGATCGGCGGCGACAGGGCCATCATCGTCCGGCCTGAGCGACGAGGCGCGAAGCGTCTCGACGGCCAGCGCGTCGTCGGGCGCGTGAAGGATCCGCGCCGCCGCCAGGGCCTCCGTCGGCGTCAGGGACGGGAACGTGCGGCGGCAGGCCTCGGCAAAGGCGTCCTCCAGCTGGTAGCGCGTCGGATCGTCCATCAGGAGCGAGGCCGCGACGACACGCGGATAGGAGCCGCCGTGGAAGTTCTCGATCATCTCCTCCCATTGCGTGACGAGGAATCCGAACGGACGGTGGCGCCGCGCGTACGCGGCAAACGTGCGTAGGTTCTCCGTGCCGTACCACGCGCACGGGATGACGTCAAACCCCAGCTGCGCGTACCGCTCCAGCATGTCCGCGCGCAGGCGGCTGGCGAAGTTGATCCGCGTGCCGCGATCGGAGATGTCGTCGTCATAGCACCAGTGGCACATGACGATGTCCGTGGGCATGCGCGTGAGGGCCTTGGGGTGGAACGGGAAGAAGTCGTCCCACATCCACATCCGCTTGCCGAGCTTCGCGAGCATGTCGTGCGCGAAGAGGACGCTTTCGGCAAAGAGCTCGTCCTTCATCTCCTTCGCGTGGCAGCGGTCGCAGGTGCCCGAATTCCAGGCCTCGTCAAAGCCGGCGTGGAAATACGGCCCCGTGAAGACCTCCGCCAGGTCTTTCACGTAGGCGGCGAGGAACGCGCGCGTCTTCGGGTTCGACAGGCAGAACGTGTCGCGTCCGTCGCCCAGCCGCAGACGGTCGGTCGACTGCTCCATGTACGCCTCCTGGCCGGGCTCCCGGAAGAAGAGCGCGGCGTGGCCGAGAAGCGAGACGACCGGGACGACCGTCAGGCCTCGCGCGCCCGCGTGCGCGACGAGGCCCCGCATGTCGTCAAGCGAATAGCTTTCGCCGTCGGGCAGGGCAAACGTCGGCGTGGCGACGCGCGCCTCAAGGTAGAGCTGCAGCGTGTCGTAGCCGAGCGCCGAGACGCGGTCGATGTAGTTCGAGACGAACGTCAACGTCTCCATCTGCCGCGCCAGGTCCAGCTGGACGATTCGCCGGCCGCCCATGGACGCCGAAGCGGAACAGGCCACCCCGACCATCAGCAGCGTCCAACAGAGTATTCTCCTCGTCATCTCACGCCTCCTCTTTCTGCCGTCGTCCGGCATTTTCGCCCTTACAGCTTCACGCCGAGGATCTTCTCGGCGTTTCGGTAAAAGATCTTGTCCTTGTCGGCCTGCGGATTGTCGAGCGACTCGACGAGCTCGGCCATGAACCGCATCTGCATCGGCCCCTGCAGCGGCGCGTCCGTGCCGAAGACGACATGGTCGGCCCCGGCGAGATCGACCATCTTCTGGAGGATCGTCGGATAGCAGTAGAGCAGGTAATGCGCCGTGTCGACCCAGAGGTTCTTCGGCAGTCCCTTCGCCGCCTCGCGCTCCAGCGAATCGAGGTTCGGGAAGAACGGATAGCTGCCGTTCTGGAAAAGTCCCGCGCCATGCGCCGCGACGACCTTCGTCTTCGGGTTGCGCCGCGCGAGCTCGACGATCGTCGCGAACGGCGACTTGCCGCTGCCCGGCATGCAGGAGCAGTGGAAAAGCGCCATCGGCACCTTCTTCAACACCTTGTCGACAAACGCGAAGTTCGACGGCACCGAAAGGTCGTACCCGTGGTAGTCCGGGTGTATCTTGACGCCCCGGAACTTCCGGTTCGTCTTGAGGTACCTGAGATCGTCGAGCGAATCGGGGAACGTCGGCGAGACGACGACATAGCCGTAGAACTCGTCATGCGCCTTCAGCGCCGCGTCCAGCTCGGCGTTGCCCTCGCGGATGTCGTACATGATCGCGCGCGACGCCGACAGGCAGAGCTTCGTCACGCCCGACGCCTTCAGGTAGGCGGCGAGCCGATCCGCGTCCGCCGCCCAGAACGGCACGAAGTTGATGTTGCCGAGATGGCCGTGGATGTCGATGATCTTCATGCGATCCCCTTTCACCGGTCGAGGACGTTGATCTGCCGCCCGTAGCTCGACAGCATCTCGGCAGGGCCGTGCGCCTTCACGAGAAGGCCGTCTTCCCAGCGGAACCCCTGCGGACCGCGATGGAGGAACATGTCCTGCATGAAGGCCATGCCCGCCTCCAGCGCGTAGGTCGAGCTCGTCTCCAGGAACGGGTATTCGCACTCCATCTGGCCCGTGCCGTGGCACGGCCCATAGAGCAGCGCGTCGCCGTAGCCCCGGTCGATGACGTACTGGTGGACCTTCTTCGCGACGTCGCCCGACACCCGCCCCGCGCGCATCTCGTCGAACGTGAGGTTCGCCGCGTCCAGCCCGACCTGAAGGAACTTCAGCGTCTCCTTCGGGCACTTGCCGAGCACGACGGGACGCCCGATGGAGGCCGAATAGCCCTCAACCTTCGCGCCGATGGAGAAGTGGATGATCTCGCCGCGCTTCACCTTGCGCAGCGTCGGACGCGAGATCGCCTGGTTCGAGTTCGGCCCCGAACAGCACCAGATCGGATAGCCCGTCGCCTCCGCGCCCGCCGCCGTCATCGCCTGCGTCGCAATGCCGCAGAGCTCGGCTTCCGTCATGCCGGGGCGAATCGCGTCCAGCACCGCCTTGAAGCCCGCCTCGCTCGCCTTCGCCGCCGCCTTGAGGCACTTCACCTCGGCCGACGACTTCTTCATGTAGAGCGGGCGGATCAGGTCGTCCGCCGGAACGATGTTCTTCAGCCCGCCCATCGCCTTCGCGAACGGCACCATCATCGCGTACGGGAAGAGGAAATAGCCCGAAAGGCCGACCTTCTTCAGCCCGTAGCGGCGGACGACGTCCGCCCACTTCGGCAGCTTCGAGCCCGGATAGTCCGGCTGGGACGACTCGCGGAAGTCCATGAGCTGGATGACGTTCGGGATCTTCGTGCGCGCCGAGGCGTAGGTCAGCGACTCGGGGCCGATCAGCAGCGCCGCCTCGCCCTTCGCGGGGATCAGCACCGCCGCCGTCTCGAAGCTCGGCCAGTAGTCGGCGAAATAGCGAACCTGCGCCGGCTCGCACTCGGTCGAGAAGACCAGAATGGCGTCCAGCCCGTTTCGTGAGACGATCGCGCGCGCCGCCTCCAGGCGGTTCGCGAAGTCAGTTGACTTGAGAATTCCCATCTTTCAGATACTCCTTCGTTGAGTGAATGAAGGTATTGTATCATTATTTGCCGCAGAAGGGAATGTAAAAATCGCCTTTTCTTTTGCTCTTTTCGCCAGCCCGCGTCCGCACCTCAGAAGTCGAGGTTGCGGACGTTCAGCGCGTTGTCCTCGATGAACTTGCGGCGCGGCTCGACCTCGTCGCCCATGAGGAGCGTGAACATCTGGTCGGCCTTCACCGCGTCTTCGAGCTTCACGCGCAGCATGTGGCGCTTCTCCGGGTTCATCGTCGTGTCGTAGAGCTCGTCGGCGTCCATTTCGCCGAGGCCCTTGAAGCGCATGATCGCGAGGCCCTGCTTGCCGTGGTTGCGCACGTCGTCCAGAAGCTTCATGAGCGGCCCGTTCGCCGTCGGCGCGTTCGTGCCGAACCAGTCCTCCGCCGCGTAGCCGAAGCCGGAGAGCGACGAGAACTCCTTCTTGATCATCGACGCGCCGGAGCCCTGCGCCGACTCGTCCTTCAGCAGGGCCGCCGCGTCGAACCCGCGCTCGCCGACCATCTTCGCCGTCGCCTCGATCTCCGCGAGGAGCACGAGCAGCTCGCGCGCGCGGTCTTTCTCCAGCGGCGCGCCGTCCTTCCCCTTCACCTCGTAGTCGTCGAGGCCGAGCGTCAGGAGCTTCTCCGTCAGCTCGCCGTCGGTGAGGACGTATTCCGTCTTCTTCTTGCGCTCGACCTTGTAGAGCGGCGGCTGCGCGATGTAGACGTAGCCCTTCTCGATCAGCTCCGGCATGCGCCGGTAGAAGAACGTCAGGAGGAGCGTGCGGATGTGCGCGCCGTCGACGTCGGCATCGGTCATGATGACGATCTTGTGGTAGCGGGCCTTCGAGACGTCCCACTCCTCGCCGAAGCCACAGCCGATCGCCGTGATCATCGTGCGCACCTCGTTGTTCGCGAGCATGCGGTCGATGCGCGCCTTCTCGACGTTGATGATCTTGCCCCGGAGCGGCAGGATCGCCTGCGTCGCGCGGTTGCGTCCCTTGCACGCCGAGCCGCCGGCCGAGTCGCCCTCGACGAGATAGAGCTCGGTCTTCGCCGGGTCGCGCTCGGAGCAGTCGCGCAGCTTGCCGGGCAGCGAAAGCCCGTCCATCACGCCCTTGCGGCGCGTCGACTCGCGCGCGGCGCGCGCGGCCTCGCGGGCGCGGTTCGCCAGGAGCGTCTTCTCGATGATCGTCTTCGCGACGGCGGGGTTCTCCTCGAAGAACGTCATCAGCCTCTCCGAGACGATGCCCGAGACGATGCCGTCGACCTCGCCGTTGCCGAGCTTCGTCTTCGTCTGGCCCTCGAACTGCGGCTGGGGCACCTTCACGCTCACGACGACCGTCAGGCCCTCGCGCATGTCGTCGCCCGTGAGCGAGGCAAGCTCCTTCTCCTTGATGAGCTTGTTCTTCTCGCCGTAGGCCTTGACCGTCGCGGTCAGCGCGCGGCGGAAGCCGGAGAGGTGCGTGCCGCCCTCGACCGTGTGGATGTTGTTGCAGTACGTCTGCTCGATCGTCGAGTACGTGTCGGTGTACTGCATCGAGACCTCGGCCTGGATGACGTACGTGCCGTCGAGGCGCGCGCACTCGCGCTGGCCCTCGAAGTGGATGACGGGCGAGATCGGCGCCTTGTTCGCGTTCAGGTACGCGACGAACGCGTCGATGCCGCCCTCGTAGTGGAACGTCTCCTCGAAGTGCTGGCCGTTCTCGTCGCCCTCCTCGTCCTTGAAGTGGATCGTCACGCCCTTGTTGAGGAACGCGAGCTCGCGCAGGCGCGCGGCGAGGATGGACGCCTTGAACTTGCGGCAGGTGAAGATCGTGTGGTCGGGGAAGAACGTGACGGTCGTGCCCGTCTCGTCGCCGCATTCGCCGACGACCTCAAGCGGCTTCGTCACGTGGCCGCGCGAGAACTCGATGTGGTGGAGCTTGCCGCCGCGCTTCACGTCGACCTTCATCCAGTCGGACAGCGCGTTCACGCACGAGACGCCGACGCCGTGGAGGCCGCCCGAGACCTTGTAGTTCGAGCCGTCGAACTTGCCGCCCGCGTGGAGGATCGTCAGCACGACCTCGATCGCCGGCTTGTGCTGGGTCGGGTGCATGTCGACCGGGATGCCGCGCCCGTTGTCGCGCACCGTGAGCGACCCGTCCCGGTTGATGACGACGTCGATGAGCGAGCAGTAGCCGGCGAGCGCCTCGTCAATCGAGTTGTCGACCACCTCGTAGACCAGGTGGTGATAGCCGCGCTCGCCCGTGTCGCCGATGTACATCGCGGGACGCTTGCGCACCGCCTCCATGCCCTCCAGGACCTGGATGTTCTCGGCGTTGTAGTTGCCGTTCGTTTCCTCTGCCATTCAAATCGTCTTTCTTCAAGAAGTTCAGGACTCGCCCATGAGGTGCATATTATACCATATTTGGCCCATCCACCCGACTGCCGACCCCTCCGGGCCACTGATTATGGCTCTCCGGTTTTTTCGGGACATCTTATCCCGATTTCCCGAAAAATCGGGATAGGTTGCTTGTCGCGGCCGCACGCGCGAGGATTCTGCGACAGCCTTTCTTGTCCCTTCTACGCCTCTACACTCCGCCAGCCGCCTTCGCGCCCCTCGGCCGGCGCGTCAGTCCGCGAACGTCAGGCGGTGAATCGCGAGCCGTGACGGCTTGAACTTCACCTTCGGCAGGGCGTTCGTCGAAAGGCCCGGCAGCAGCACCTGCAGGCGCGACGCGCCGGTGTCGGGAATCCGCACGACGTCCATCGCGCGCCGCATCCCGTCCGCCGCCGTTTCGAGCGTCTGACGGCGGTGGCCGAGCCACGGCACCGCCGCCGTCTTCTCGTCCGGCTTGCCGAGACGCGTCCAGAGCACGTCCGCCGCGCCTCCCCCGCGCCCCTCGGCGCAGACCGCGTAATATTCGCCGGGCCTGACGTTGCCCAGTTCCCAGACGTAGTGGCCCCAGGCCTGGCGCGAGACGGCCTCGCCCGTCGCCGTCAGGTCGACGAGCGTCCCCTTCGCGGCCATCTCCGCCATCCGCCGCCGCGCCCACGCGACGGGATCGCGCACGGCCGCGACGACGCCGAAGGCGCCCGGCAGGCGTTCCTCCAGCGTCTTCTTCGCCATCAGGGCGTGCCCGTAGCGCGGATGGGTGATCTTCCAGTCCACGAGGCGGCTCCGGCTGCAGAAGACCCACAGGCACTCGTCCGCGGCGTCCGCCGCCTGGAAGAGATTCCGCTCCCAATGGGACAGGCGGTCCTCGGGAGGGTCGTCAAAGCTCCAGCGGTCCCCGGGCGACGAGCGCGCGTACCAGTACATGTCCGGCCAGACGCCGTGCGACGCGCGCACCTGGTTGCGGTACTTGCGCCGGTTCTCGGGCGCGACCAGGGGGACGACCGTGTCGCGCACGGCCGCCGCGCTGCGGTAGAAGTCGTTGCGGCTCGCCTCGTAGCAGTAGCCATGCTCGCAGCCGTCCACGAGCGTCGCCTCGCCCGGCAGCGCGTCGAGGATGCCGTTGAAGAACGCCGGCCACAGGTCGCCCTTCGCCTTCGCCAGCGCGACCGGATCGCCCGTCTCGGCGTAGTCCGGGTCGAGCGAGAGGAGCCAGAAGGAGAGGAGCGTCATCTCGGGGAACGCGCGAAACGCGCCCTCGAACAGCTCGCGGCCCCTCCGGCGGGCCCGCGCGGCCGTCTCCCCGTAGCCGCCGTCGCCGTCCGCAAGGAAGAACTGGCGGATCTTGTGGTAGTCCTCGCAGTCGATCAGCATGCCCTTGAGGCCGCAGGCCTTCGCGACCTCCGCGTGGACGGCGAAATTGTGCGCGAAGAGCGCCCAGCCGGCGTCATCGTCCCAGCGCATCCGCGTGTCGAGGATGCGGAAGGAGTCCATCAGCGACTGACGCAGGCCCGGCTTCGTGACGATCTCGCGGACGATCGGGATCTGCTCCGCGAAGAAGTCGAACTGCCACGGCTCGCCGGTGCGCATGGCGTAGTCCACGCTCAGCTCCCTGCCCGCGGCGTTGCGACCCTGCACGCGGATCGCAATGCCGTCGATCGGCAGCTCGGCGAAGAGATGCGCCTGGTCGAGGATCTCCTGCGGCGTGGCGTCGGCCGTCCCGCCCCCGTAGAAGTAGAACGTCTTCGTCTGCGCCGCCGACGCGGCGTGGGCCGGTGCAAGGGCCAGGGAAAGGGCGCATGCGCGCAAGAGGGGGGAAATGGCTTTCATGGCTTCTCCGTTCGATGGCATTAGCGGACAATGATCACCGCGCCCGGGGCGGACACGTCCAGGTAGAGGCAGCCGTCCGCGAGGCGCAGCGCGAACGTCCGGGCCGAGGCAAGCCCTTCCGCGCGCGCGACCGTCCACGTCCCCGCCGCCGTCACGTCCGACGCGAGGAGATGGGATCCCGTCGCGGCGCGGCGGAGGTTTCCGCGCAGGACGAGCGTCCCGTCGCCGGCAAGCCGAAGCGCCCCGCTGACGCCGAGCGGCGTCGGCGTCCCGTCCGCCGCCACGACGACCTCGACCGTGCCGCCGTCCGCGACCGTGACGGAGCCGTCGACCGCGCCTTCGGAGGCGAGCGCCCGCACCTCGAGCGGCGCGCCGCCCGTGACCGTCACCCGGGCCGACGGCGCGACCGCGACCCGGCCTACCTGCGCCGGCCGGTAGCCGGGCGTCTCCCTGCCGAACCACTTCCGGTTCAGGTAGGCCTCCACCGCCAGCACCGCGCCGCGCGAGAGCGTGTTCGTGTAGATGATCGACTCGCCGATCGTGACGCCGCCGTACGTGTAGGCGCCAGTGCCTTCCATCTTGTTCTTCAGCTGGGAGAAGGCGCTCGTGTTGACGGGCTCGGGCGTGGCGCAGGCGACCAGGCGATAGCCTTCCGCCGGAATCGTCGATTCGATCGCGCAATCCGCCCCGTTCTCGCGGAACACGGTCGCGCCGGGGCCGGAGCAGACGAGCGCGTGGTCGTAATCGAGGATCGCGTAGTGGCCCCCGCGGCGGAAATCCGTGACCATGGCATAGGCGCCCCGGGTGGCCGCGTTCGACGAACGCCGAATGCCGTAGTGCCGCCCGTCCGCCAGATAGAGCCTGTCGTCGCCGCAGCCCAGCAGGACCGACCCCGTGGGGTCCTCCGATTTCGCGACGCTGAAGAACGCCTGCGCCGGAAGGCTGTCGAACCGCAGGTCGGGCGAGGCATTCGCGTACGCCGTGTAGCTGCCGTACGGGAAGGCGATCGCCGCGCGCGCGCCGACGGCGTTCGCGACGACCGTCGCCGTGCCCCACGTCCCCGGGATGTTCGTCGCGACGTTGACGGCCTCGCCGCGCACGTCCGCCCATTTCGTCACCTTGCCGCCCGTGTTCGTCGTCACGGACGCGGCAAGCGACGCGTCCACGTGCAGGGCGGGCGTTCCCGGCAGGTCGCGCCCGTCGTTGGCCGCGGAGCGGATGACGAGCTCGCCGCCGGAGACGACGACGTCCGCCGTCGGCGAGGCGAGGTCCTTGACGAAAGCCAGCCCCGCGCCGCGCTTCGCGAGCGTGCCGGACCCCGAGACGGTCTCGACGGCCGCCGCGCCGCCGGCCGCGATCGCCAGCTCGGCCTCCTCCCCGTCCAGCTCCAGCGCGCCGACGCTCCCGGCGAGCGTCGCCGGATCCGGCACCTGCACGTCCATGAGGCGGTACCGGTCCAGCAGGTAGCGCTCCGTCGCCAGGCGCGCGACTTCCGTCAGCTCGTTCGTGTAGACGATCGCGGCATGGAGAATCTGCCGCCCCGTGCGCCCGAGCCCCCCGGCGTTGTAGGCGAAGTTGTCGGCCGAGGCGTTGCCCGCCGTCAGGAACTCCGCCAGCTGCGGCTTCCAGTCCGCAAGCGCCATCCCGTTCGTCGTGCCGCCCGGGTAGGCATAGCCGTCGTCGACGGACCGCCGCTCGCCGTTCACGTAGAAGCGCCCGTTGGCCAGGGCCGGATAGGACGACTTCGTCCCGTTGTTGAAAAGCGGATAGCTCCGATAGCCCGTCGCGGCCGGGCGCATCCACATCCCGTTCGCGCCGCCCAGGAACTGGCCGCCGCCCTGATACGCGCTCTTGACGATGAAGACGGCCCGGATGTTCGAAAGCGGCCGGCTCCACATCAGGATGGCCTGGTCGTCCGCGCTCGCCGACGTCGCGTCGCACGGCAGCAGGACGCTGACGGCCGTCCCGTCCGCGCCCTTGACCAGCTGCGGCTTCAGCTTCTCGTTGCGGCTGTAGACATGCGGGCGGTCGCCGCCGCGCACGTCGTCCCAGCGGAGCACGTGTTCGCCCGACGCGTCCGTCGTGATGCCGCTCGAGACCTCCAGCCACATGGCCGGGTCGCCCGCGACGCCCGCCGCCGGCAGGCCGTAGACGAAATCGTCCTTGCGGACGCCGGCGAACTCCAGCGTCGCGCCGCCCGTGAGGGAGACCCCGACGGGACGCGGCAGCCCGCCCAGCAGGAGCGTGCCGGGGCCGTCCACGGCCGCGCCCGCCGCGCCGTCAAGCGTCTCGCAGCGGAAGGCGCCGGCCGGGATCTTCAGCACGGCTCCCGCCGACAGCGTGACGTTCCGGACAAAGGCGTCGCCCGTCGACGAGGAGATGACGAGCGTCCCCTCCCTGACCGCGAGCGTGCCCGTGTTGCGCGCAAGCTCGTTCTCCAGGTTCAGCGTCAGCGTGCCCGCGCCCTCCTTGACGAGCGTGCCGACAAGGTTGGTGAAGTTGTTGACGGTCGCCGAGACGCCCGCCGGGACGACGAGCGCCGCATCCGACTCGGCGTCGTAGTGGGCGACGAACGGCACCTTCGGAAGCCCCGCGCCGACGGGAAGCGCCGTCCCGGGAAGCTCGACGCGGCAGCGCCCGAGGAAAAGGCCGCCCGACGCCAGCTGCCAGGCGTTCGACAGGACGACCGTGCCGGGGAAGAGGCCGTCCGCGCCCGCGGGCATCGCGATGCCGCGCACGGAGTTGCCGCTGTAGGACGAGAAGACCAGCCGCGCCTCGTCCTGCGCGCGAGCCTTGACGAGGCCCGTCCGCCCGTTCGCGCCGATGCAGCGCCACGTGGCATAGACCTGCGTGAAGGTCGGGTCAAAGGCGGCGAAGGCGATCTCGTTCGCCGCGCGCGTCTCCTCGGCCGGCTGCGAAAGCTCGATCGACCCGTCGGGGAAGATGCGCTTCAGGAACGTGCCCGGCCGGACGCCCGCGCCCGTCACCGCCGTGCCGACGGCGAGCGTCGCGTCCGCCCCGGCCGGGAAGAGATACGGCGAGCCCGCCGTCTGACGCCACGTGCCCGTGACGGCGTCCGCGCCGCGCGGCGCGTAGTGCCAGACGGAATTGCCGGATTGCGTCAGGTCGCCGGACTTCCACGGCGTCACGCGCACGGCGTCCGCCGTCTTCGCGTAGCGGTCGGCGCGCAGGGCCGTGTCCGCGATCATGCGGAAGCTGCCCGAGGACGACAAGTCGCCGCAGATCTCGCAGGTCTCCCGGCTGTCGGAAACCTGTGCCGCGACGCCTTCCCCGACGGCGAGATCCACGTAATAGGAGCCGTCCCGGAAGCTCGTGCTGTCGTTCGCGCCTCGCGTGATGCCGAGCGTCCGGTCGCCGACAAGCACCAGCTTGGCGAAGCCGGCGAAGTCCGCCGCCGTGACGTCCGCCGTCAGCTTCACGAAGCCATGCGTGCTGCGCGCGTCGAACGAGACGGCGCGCCCGGCGGCATTGCCGACCTGCGCGTCCCGCCAGTTCGCCGGCAGGAGATAGTCCGCCGCCTCGTCGACCGTCGCGCCGGCGTTGGCCGAGAGAAAGCGCGCGCTGTCGGCAGGCGCCGCGAGCGCCGCGCCCATGGCGAATGCCAGCGCCACTCCTTTAGTCATGTGTGTGTGTGTGGGGGGGGGGGGGGCATGACGGACTCCTTTGCTTTTTGGTTTGCTCTCGTTGACATCTCGGCTGTTCGCGTTTCCGCGTCTCGTCAGGGGGCGCACTTTGCGGAAACACGTGCATTGTATCAAATTCACGGATCGGGCGTTTGAAAAAAAGTGCAAATTCCCGTGAAAATCGTTTTTTGCACTTTTCGCCGCGCACGCGACACGGCCCTTGCCCGCTTTGACGGTCAGGCCTAAGCCAAACCAAGGCTGGCAAGGCACGCGCGACGCCTACCGCCGCCGCGACCATCCGTGAAGGCGTTCGTCCCGACGCCGCAGCGCCAGCCTATTCGTAGCGCTGGAAATACTTTGACAGGTATTTCTCCAGCCGCGTCTCCAGCCACGGCGTCACGTGCCAGTAGTCCCGCAGGTTCAGGTACTCGCCGACGGGGCCGGGCTGGCCCGGCTTCACGCCATACTCGCACTTGAGCAGGATGTTGCGGGCCGTCGCCTCGGACGAGACGAACTCGATGACCTGCGTCTTGAAGCCGAGGATGCGCAGGATCATCGCGCGGAAGGAATCCGTCAGGATGTCGCACAGCCGCTCGCGCAGAATCGACTGCCGCAACAGTCCGGCAAAGGCAACAGAAGAAGGAATTGCCATCCGCCCTTCTTCCCTCATCCCTCTTCCTTTCCAAGAACCTTCTGCAGCTCGTGCTGACAGCACGGCGCGCTCAGGATGTACCGCGCCTTCCATTCGACGCCCTTCGCGAGCGCTTCGTCCGTCGCCGTGTCGCAGGCATGGAGCGAGACGACCATGTCGACGCGGGAGGCTCGCGGGATGGGGGAGGCGGGATGCTCGGCGAGGGCTTCGAGCGTCGTCTCGGTCAAGTCGGCCTCGACGAAGACGACCTTGTCGGCGAGATCGAGCTGGGCGGCCATCTTCTGCGCGGCGGCGATGACGTCGCTGCGGCGGTCGATGCCGATGACGCGCACGTTCGGGCACTTCAGGACGTTCGTCAGGTAGTACCAGAGCGAAATCGTCAAATACGCCTTGCCGCATCCGCAGTCGACGACGGTGAAGCACCGAACGGACGTGGAGCCGTCCGCACTTTTTTCCTCGCCCTTCTTCCCTTTTCCTTCCGCAGGCTCCACCGTCTCGCCGACGACCTTCAAAAACTCGTTGACCTGGTCGTACTTGCCGCGCATCGACGCGCGCACGCGCCCGTCGCCGTCCGTCAGGCCAATCGCCTTGAGCAGCGCCGCCGAGTCAAAGCTCGTGAGCGGCAGTTTCTTCACGCGGTCGTGCGGCTGAACGGTCACGGTGCGCGCCATTTCGGCCGAACGCGAGACGTGCGCGCGGCCCTTCTTCGTGACGCGCAGATGCAGGTCGCCCGTCGCCGTCATCAGGTGCAGGTCGCGCGCGCCGCGCTGGACGATGATCTCCTCCAGCCCCTCGGCCGCCGCGCTCGCGGACAGGTTCTTCACCTGCACCTGTCCGTCGTCCGTCATCTCGGCCTGGAACTTCCGCTCGCCGCCGATCTCCACCGGACGCATCGAGATGCGGAAGACCTTGCCGTTGCGGCGGACGGTCTGGACAATCTTCATGAAGCCCTCGCCCAGCACACGGGCGCGGATCTCCTCCTTCAGCTCAGGTTCAAGTTCAAATCTTTCCATCTGTGAATCCTCAGGAAACAACCAGCCCTTCGTCTTCGGCACAGCCGAGGACGAGGTTCATGTTCTGGATCGCGGCACCGGACGCGCCCTTGCCGAGATTGTCGAAGCGCGAGACGAGCAGAATGCGCGCCTCGTTGCCGTAGACCGAAACCTCCATCGTGTCGCGTCCCGACAGCGCCGCCGAAGACAGGAAGCCGCCTTCCGCCGCCGCCGGATCCTCGATGAAGCGCACGAGCCCCCCCTGCCCATACGCGGCACGGTAGACTTCGCGCAACCGCGCCACCGCGTCGCCCGACGACACGGCGAGCTGCGACGCCGCCAGCTGCACCGTCACCTCCATGCCGCTATAATGCGGCACGACAATCGGCGAGAAGCAGGGGGCGTGGTCAAGTCCGCAGACCTTCACCATCTCAGGCAGATGCTTGTGCATCTGGCCGAGCGCATACTGCCGCCCGCCCAGAAGAAGATCCCGTTCCCCATTCCCCGTTCCCTTTTCCCCGTTCCCTTTTCCCAGTCCCTCTTCCCCATTCCCTCTTTCTCCCTCATACCCCTCAATCATCTTCTTGCCGCCGCCGGAATAGCCGGTGAGGGAAAACGCGCAGAGCCGCGCGTCGCGCGGCAGGACGCCCGCGCGCACAAGCGGCTCGACGAGCGCAATGAAGCCGCTCGCGTGACAGCCGGGGTTCGCGATGCGCGTCGCGTGCGCGAGACGTTCGCGGCGTCCGGCGAGTTCGGGGAAGCCGTACGCCCAGCCCTCCGACGTGCGGTGCGCAGTCGACGTGTCGATGACGACCGTCTGCGGATTCTCCACCATCTGCACGGCCTCGACCGCCGCCGCGTCCGGCAGGCAGAGGAACGCGACATCGGCGTCGTTCAGGGCCGCGCGCCGCGCCGTCGGATCCTTGCGGACGTCGTCCGGGAGGGTGATGACCGCCAAGTCCCGGCGCGCGGCCAGCCGCTCCCGAATCCGCAGCCCCGTCGTGCCGGCCGACCCGTCAATGAAGACTCTCTTCATTTCGCAAGACCTTACCAGACGATTTCCAGATGTCCGCTCGCGGGGACTTCGACGCGCGACAGCCCGGCGGGCGGCACGGCCACGGGCACCTCGCGACCGAGGACGTCGAACGCCCGCACGGCCTTCGGCGCCGCCGCAAGCGAGACGAGAACGCCCGCGCGCCCCGTCGCGTTGACGACGAAGACGGGCTTGTCCGCCGCGCCGGCGTCCGCGCAGATGTTGTCCGAATAGACGGTGACCACGCGCTCCGCCGCGCTTTCGCCGACGATCGCCGTGTAGCCGTTCTCGGGGTGGAGCGGCGTGAACGCGCCCTTCAGCAGCGCCTCGCGATGCGCCTGCGAGAACGCCAGCCAGCGGCGGATCACCTCGCGGTGGGCCGGCGCGATCGTCGCCAGCACCATCGAGTACTGGATCGTCGAATAGAGCGCGTTCAGGATCGGCAGGGCCGCGCCTTCCGGCGTCTCGTCCTTCGACCAGACGAGCATGTCGGAATGGACGGCCATGTCGCCGGACGTGAGGCGCAGGTCGCAGATGCGCTTGCGGTTCGCCGTCGGGTCGGCCGGGCAGTCCGCCGCGCGCATCATGTTCCCGTACTGGAGGATCGCCGGGCCCATGTAGTGCTGGCGGAACTCGACGAGCACGTCGGGGTTGATCTTGCGGAGCCGCGCAAGGACGTCCTTCATGAGGCGGTTCACGGCCTCCGACAGCGAGCGGTAGTCGCGCCCGGCGTAGTTGTCCTTGAGCGCCGGGTCGCCGCTCGCGGGAATGCGGAACGAGTCGATGAAGTCGAGCTTCACGCCGTCGAAGCCCCAGTCGCCGACCACGCGCTCGTAGGTCTGGATGAGGTATTCGCGCACCTCCGGGAAGCGCGGGTCGAGCACGCCCGTCCGCCCCGGCGCCTTTCCGTCGCCGCCGCTCAGGAGCTTCTTCTCGAACAGCGGCCAGGCCTTCGTCTCGTCGCCGACAAACGGCACGGCCAGCCAGAGCATGTACTTCAGGCCGGCGGCGTGGACTTTCGCGACATGCCCCTTCATGTCGGGGAAGCGCGAGGGCACGGGCATCCAGTCGCCCGTCGCGGAATAGAAGCCGACGCTGTCGACCTTCTGCCAGCCGTCATCGAGGATCATCGTCTTCATGCCAAGCGACGCGGCGAGACGCGCCTCCTCCTCCAGCGGCTTGTCGGACACGTCCTGCAGGTAGGCGTACCACGTCGAGTAGAGCGGATCGAACGCCGCCTCCGGCACGGCGGCCGGCGTGAAGCCGTTGCGCTTGACGATCCAGTCCGTGCACGCGCGCACCGTCTCGGCGAAAGGCCGGCCCCGGCGGTCCAAAAGGACGGTGACCGTGTAGTCCTTCAGCTTGCGGACAGGCTTCTCGAAGAACTCGAAGCGCGCCGTGATCTCGCACGTGCGCTCGTCGGCGTACAGCCCCCACGTCGTCGGCTCGAACGCCTCGGAGCAGGCCGTCGCGACCGGCGCGGCGCCCGCCGAGTTGAAGCCGACGGCAATCGGCGTCTCGTTGGCGAGCGCCGAACGGTTCAGGGCCCAGCCGCACCAGAGCTTCGGGCGGAGATGGAACTCGCCCTTGTCGAAGTCGCTGATCCAGACGTTCTGCACGCCCGCGCCGGACGTGACGAGGAAGACGCCGAAATGCGGCGGCATCGCCTCTACGGCCGAGCGCAGATGAACGGTCACGGCATCGCGGCCGCCGTCCTCGGCACAGGTGACGTCGAACGACCAGTCGCCCGGCGCATCGCAGACGATCTCGCCCTGTGCGCCCAGCGCCGTCGGGAACGAACGCACGGGCTTCATCTTCTGTTCAAGTTCCGTCGCGCTCCCCACGCCCGCAAGGGCCGCGCACGCGATTCCAATCAGCAGTTTCTTCATTTCCTTCCTTTCTCGTTTTGTCTTGGCTTCTGAAATTCTTCCGCGCCGCCCGTCACCACGCGCTGGACGCGATTGCCGAGCGAGCAGATGATGTCGTAGGCGTGCGTACCCTTCAGGGCCGCCCAGTCGTCCGGCGTAATCGAATCCCGCCCGCATCGGCCAAAGCAGACGACCTCGTCGCCGACCTTGACGTCCGGCACGTCCGAGACGTCCACCGTCGTGTAGTCCATCGAGATGCGCCCGACGATCTTGCAGCGGCGGCCGCCGATGAAGACGCTGCCGCGATTCGTGAGCGCGAGCGGCAGACCGTCCGCATACCCGGCGGAGACCGTCGCGATCTTCGTCGGCGCGGCGAGGCACCACGTGCGCCCGTAGCCGAGCGTCGTCCCCGCCGGCAGTTCGCGCACCTGCGCGACGCGCGTCTTCAGCGTCAGGACGGGCTCGACCTTCAGCGCCTTCTTGCCGTAGGGGTCGAACGAGCCGTGCAGGTTGATGCCCGTGCGCACGAGCGTGAACGGCTTGCGCGCACATTCGGGGAAGTTGTTGATGCCGTCCGACGCGGCGATATGCACCTTCTTGAACGACAGCCCCTCCTGCGCCGCCGCCGCGACAATCCGCTTGAAGAGCGCAATCTGCTTTTTCGTGAACGGGTCCTTCGGATCGTAGGCCATCGGGAAGTGCGAAAAGATCCCCTCGCAGGCGAGGCCGGGCAACGCCTTGACCGCCCGCATCGTCGCGAGAACGTTCGCGACGCCGTCCGGCCCCGTTGCGAGAATGCCGAGGCGACCCATGCCCGTGTCGAGCTTGAAATGGACTTTTGCGACCGTCTTCGCCCGCACGGCCGCGTCGGAGATGAGCTGCGCCGTCGCGCAGTCGATGACCGGCAGGACGACGCCCGCCCGCACCATCGCGGGAATCTCGTCGGGCAGCACCGACGAGAGGATCTGCACGTCGATGCCCCGCCCCTTCGGCAGGACGTCCAAGAGTTCCCTCGCCTCATACGGCTCGGCGACGCCGAAGTTCGTGCAGCCCGCCGCCGCGAGCGCGCGCGCGTAGTCCGCGACGCCCAGCCCGTAGGCATTCGCCTTGAGGACGCACAAAACCTTCGCCGGCTTCACGTGCGCGGCGATCTTGCGGTAGTTGGCGACGAGCGCCTTCAGATTGATCTCGACCCAGACCCGATGTTTCATGTGGGTGGGATTATATCATTTTTCACACCCGACAAACAACCGTCAGGGCACTGCGTGTCGTAGGCTCACACGGAGCCACGGAGGCACGGAGAACTCTAACGAAAAAGAAGGGGCCTGGCCCAAAGACCAAGCCCCCTCTTTTGGGTTGTCGCCAAAAGACGGCTTACATCATGCCGCCCATGTCCGGCGCGCCGCCGTGGCCACCACAGCCGCAGGCTTCCTTCTTCTCCGGAATGTCCGTGACCATGCAGTCGGTCGTGAGCAGCAGGCCCGCGATGGACGCCGCGTTCTGCAGCGCCGAGCGCGTGACCTTCGCCGGATCGACGACGCCCGCCTTGAGCATGTCGACGTACTCGCCGGTGCGCACGTTGTAGCCGTTCGTGCCCGTCGCCTTCTTGACGTTGGCGATGACGAGCGCGGCCTCGATGCCGGCGTTGTCCACGAGCTTGCGGAGCGGAGCCTCGATCGCGCGGGCGATGATCGCCGCACCGACCTTCTCGTCACCTTCGAGCTGGAGGGCGTCAATCGCCTTCTGGCAGCGGAGGTAGGCGACGCCGCCGCCCGGAACGATGCCTTCCTCGACGGCCGCGCGGGTCGCGTGGAGGGCGTCGTCGACGCGATCCTTCTTCTCCTTCATCGCGGCTTCCGTCGCGGCGCCGACCTTGATGAGCGCCACGCCGCCCGCGAGCTTCGCAAGGCGCTCCTGGAGCTTCTCGCGGTCGTAGTCGGAGGTCGTCTCCTCGATCTGGCGTTTGATCTGCTCGACGCGCGCCTTGATGTCGGCCGACTTGCCGAGGCCCTCGACGACGGTCGTGTTGTCCTTGTCGACGACGACCTTCTTCGCGCGGCCGAGCATGTCGATCATGACGTTCTCCAGCTTGATGCCGATGTCCTCGCTGATGAGCTTGCCGCCCGTGAGGATCGCGATGTCCTCCAGGATCGCCTTCCGGCGGTCACCGAAGCCCGGCGCCTTGACGGCGCAGACCTGGAACGTGCCGCGCAGCTTGTTCACGACGAGCGTCGCGAGCGCCTCGCCCTCGACGTCCTCGGCGATGATCATGAGCGGACGGCCCGACTTCGCGACCGCTTGGAGCAACGGGAGCATGTCCTGGAGGTTCGAGATCTTCTTCTCGAAGAGCAGGATGAACGGGTTCTCGAGTTCGCACTCCATCGCGTCCGGATTCGTCACGAAGTACGGCGAGAGGTAGCCCTTGTCGAACTGCATGCCCTCGACGACGTCGAGCGAGCTTTCGAGGGTCTTCGCCTCCTCGACCGTGATCGTGCCTTCCTTGCCGACCTTCTCCATCGCCTCGGAGATCATCTTGCCGATCTCCTCGTCGCCGTTCGCCGAGAGCGTCGCGACCTGCGCAATCTCGTCCGCCGACTTCACCTTCTTGGAGAGCTTCGCGATGCCGTCAACGACTGCCGCCGTCGCCTTGTCGATGCCGCGCTTCAGCGCCATGCCGTTCGCGCCGGCCGTGAGGTTCTTGAGGCCCTCGCGGTAGATCGCCTCGGCGAGGAGCGTCGCCGTCGTCGTGCCGTCGCCCGCGACGTCATTCGTCTTCGAGGCGACTTCCTTGACCATCTGCGCGCCCATGTTCTCGAACGGGTCGGGCAGCTCGATCTCCTTCGCGACGGTCACGCCGTCCTTGGTGATCTGCGGCGAGCCGAACTTCTTGTCGAGAATGACGTTGCGGCCGGACGGGCCGAGGGTCGAGGTGACGGCGTTCGAGAGCTTCTCGACGCCGGCGAGGATTTTCTGACGCGCTTCCGCGTCGAACTTGATCTGCTTAGCCATTTTAGATTGCCTTTCTTTTGCCTGTTATTGACATTCCGTTGGGGCAAGGAAGAAGATTGAGGCAAAAAGGAAAAGGTGAGGAACTTTCACTACTTCTTCCTTCTTCCTTTTTACCTCTTCCTCCTTTTTACCTCTTCCTTTTGCCCTTTACTTCTCAATCACGCCCAAGAGGTCTTCTTCCCTCACGAGCTGAAGCTTCTTGTCGTTGATCTTCACTTCCGTGCCGCCGTACTTCGGCAGCAGAACGGTGTCGCCCTTCTTGACGTCGAACGCGATTTCCTTGCCGTCCTTGTCGAGCTTCTTGCCGACGGCGATGACCTTGCCCTGCATGGGCTTTTCCTTCGCCGAGTCGGGGATGATGATGCCGCCGACGGTCTGTTCCTTCTCTTCGATCGGTTCGACGAGAACGCGATCACCCAGGGGTCTGATGTTCATGTTTTGTTTTTTCCTTTCGGTTTGAGACGTGAATAAAAATAATGATCGAATAATCGAATAATCGAATTGTCGAATGACCGAATAACCGAATCGAACATTCGCCGATTCGATTATTCGATCATTTTCTCCTTTACTTCATCGTGAAGTCGGCGTCGACGACGTCATCGCCGCCCTTCTTGTCGCCCTTCGGCGGCTCGCCGTTCGGCGGCGGCGTGCCCGCGCCGGGGTTGGCCCCCGGATTCGCGCCGGCGGCGCCCTGCGCGGCTTGCGCGCTGGCGTACATCTCCTGCGCGACGGGATCCATCGCCTTCATGAGCGCCTCCTGCTTCGCCTTGATGTCGGCGATCGGGGCCGACGGCTGCTTCGCGAGCAGATCCTTGAGCTCCTTGAGCGCGGCCTCGACCGGCGCCTTCTTGTCGGCGGCGATCTTGTCGCCGGACTCACGGAGCGTCTTCTCGACCTGGAAGGCCAGGCCGTCCGCCTTGTTGCGGTCCTCGACTTCGGCGTGGCGCTTCTCGTCCTCGGCCGCGTGGGCCTCGGCGTCCTTGCGCATCTTCTCGATCTCCTCCTTCGAGAGGCCGCCCGCCGCAGTGATCGTGATCTTCTGCTCCTTCTGGGTGCCGAGATCCTTCGCCGAGACGTTGAGGATGCCGTTGGCGTCGATGTCGAACGTCACCTCGATCTGCGGGACGCCACGCGGCGCCGGCGGAATGCCGTCAAGGTTGAAGTTGCCGAGCGCCTTGTTGTCGCGCGCCATCTTGCGGTCGCCCTGGAAGATCGCGATCGTCACGGCCGGCTGGTTGTCCGCCGCCGTCGAGAAGACCTGCGACTTCTTCGTCGGAATCGTCGTGTTGCGCTCGATCAGCGGGGTCAGCACGCCGCCGAGCGTCTCGATGCCGAGCGTCAGCGGGGTCACGTCGAGAAGGAGCACGTCCTTCACTTCGCCCTTCAGGATGCCGCCCTGAATGGCCGCGCCCATCGCGACGACCTCGTCCGGGTTGACGCCCTTGTGCGGCTCCTTGTTGAAGAGGCTCTTCGCCTTCTCCTGAATGAGCGGCATGCGCGTCTGGCCGCCGACGAGGACGACCTCGTCGACCGTCGAGAGCTCCGCGTCCGCCATGCACTTGCGGCACGGCTCGGCGGTGCGGTTCACGAGATCCATCGTCAGCGTCTCGAGTTTCGAGCGCGTCAGCGTCGCCGTCAGGTGCTTCGGCCCCGTCGCGTCCGCCGTGATGAACGGCAGGTTGATGTCGTAGGTCGTCGCGCTCGACAGGGCGCATTTCGCCTTCTCGGCCTCTTCCTTCAGGCGCTGGAGGGCCATCATGTCGTTGCCGAGGTCGATGCCCTGCTGGGCCTTGAAGTCCTCGATCATCCACTTCATGATCGCCTGGTCGAGGTCGTCGCCGCCGAGGTGCGTGTCGCCGTTCGTGGCCTTCACCTCGAAGACGCCGTCGCCGATGTCGAGGATCGAGATGTCGAACGTGCCGCCGCCGAAGTCGTAGACCGCGATCTTCTCGTTTTTCTTCTTGTCGAGGCCATAGGCGAGCGAGGCCGCCGTCGGCTCGTTCACGATGCGCTTGACGTCAAGGCCCGCGATCTTGCCCGCGTCCTTCGTCGCCTGACGCTGCTGGTCGTTGAAGTACGCCGGAACCGTGATGACGGCCTCCGTGATCTTCTCGCCGAGAAACGCCTCCGCGTCCTCCTTCAGCTTGCGGAGGACCATCGCGGAAATCTCCTGCGCCGTGTAGATCTTGTCGTTCACCTTCACGGCCGCATCGCCGTTCGGCGCCGCGACGACCTCGTAAGGCACCATCTTGATCTCGTCCGTCATCTCGCTGAAGCGACGGCCGATGAAGCGCTTGATGGAGTAAATCGTCGACTTCGGGTTCGTGACCGCCTGACGCTTCGCCGCCTGGCCGACCAGGATCTCGCCCGTCTTCGTGAACGCCACGATCGACGGCGTCGTCCGCGCGCCCTCCTTGTTCGGGATGACCGTCGCCTCGCCGCCTTCCATCACCGCCATGCAGCTGTTCGTCGTGCCAAGGTCAATACCAAGTACTTTTGCCATAATTCTTTTCTCAACTTTCTTTCGCCCACCACGGGCGACGCCTCGTTTCTTGCAAACTCCATGCCAAACATGGGGACAGACCCCAGCCCTTGGGGACATATCCTCGAAACATGGGGACAGGCCCCCGGAATTGCGGCCAAATCGTGGGGACAGACCCCCGAAATGTGGGGACAGACCCCTTGGAAAACAAAAAGTGTGACATTCTGTCGCGACAAAATGTCACACTTGTCCCATGCGTCCCCGTCCTGTTTGTCCCATCGGTCCTCTGCGTCCTGTCCGCCCGTTCTGCCTATTGCGCCAAATAGCCGCCGTCGACGGGCAGGTTCACGCCCGTGATGAACGAGGCGGCGTCCGACAGCAGAAAGCAAATCGGCCGCGCGACCTGCTCCGGCCGTCCGATTCCGAGCGGCTGACGCTTCAGGAGCGCGGCCTGCGACGCGGCGTCGAGCAGGCGTCCCGCGCCCGCCTCGAACATCGGCGTCTGGATGTTCGAGGGGCAGACCGCATTGACGCGGATGCCGCGCGGCGCGAGCTCGGCCGCCAGCGCCCGCACGCTCGCCGACAGCGCGCCCTTCGTCGCGCAGTAGACCGCCCCGCCGCTCCAGCCGACGACGGCGGACACGCTGGAAACGGCGACGGCCGAGAACGTCGCCGCGCGGAACGTCGGACGCGCCAGCAGCTTCATCAGCTCGACGAAGGCCAGGCAGTTGACGCGCATCGCCGCCTCGGCGCGTGCCGCGACAAAGCCCGACACGGGCTCGATCGGACACGCCCCCGCGACATGCGCAAGGCCGTCGAGCGGCGCGCTCTCCTCCAAGAGCCGCTTCAGGAACAGGGAATCCGTCAGGTCGCCCGCGATGACGCGATGCCCTGCGCCCGGACACAGCCCACGCGTCGCCTCCAGCTCGTCCGCCCGCCGCGCCGTCAGCACGACCTCGGCGCCGAGTTCCGCCGCCGCGACCGCCGTCGCGCGTCCGATGCCGGACGATGCGCCGGTCACGAGAATCCTCTTGCCGTCAAGTGAAAATGCGTTCATGCCGCTATTATAGCACATCTCCGCGCGCCGCTTCGTGAAAAGTGTATAATATGCGCCATGTCAAAGATACTCGTCGTTGAAGACGACCCGGCCATCCGCCGCGTCATCGTTCTCGCGGTCAAGAGCGCGGGGTACTCGCCTGTCCTCGAAGCGGACACGGGCGACGGTGGGCTTTCCGTCCTCCGCCGCGAAAAGCCCGCGCTCGTCCTGCTG
This sequence comes from uncultured Kiritimatiellota bacterium, assembly GCA_934635045.1. GTDB lineage: Bacteria > Verrucomicrobiota > Kiritimatiellia > RFP12 > UBA1067 > UBA1067. Next base: position 28,745 of record CAKTZA010000022.1, read on the forward strand.
GACGTCATGCTGCCCGGCATGGACGGCATCGAAGTCTGCCGCCGCGTCAAGTCCGACCCCGCCCTCGCGGCGACGGCGGTCATCCTGCTGACGGCGAAAGGCGAGGAGCACGACATCGTCACGGGCCTCGACGCCGGCGCGAACGACTACGTGACGAAGCCCTTCTCGAAGGAGGTGCTGCTCGCCCGCATGCGCGCCGCGCTCCGCAAGGACCCGACCGCCCCCGCCGGCACGCTCGCGCTCGACGGGCTGGAACTGGACGACCGCACGCACCGCGTCACGCTCGGCGGCGACGAGCTGAAGCTCACGCTGACGGAGTACCGCATCCTCGAACTCCTCCTGCGCAATCGCGGACGCGTCTTCGAGCGCGGGCACATCCTCGACCGCATCACCGGCGGCGAGAAGTTCGTCACCGACCGCACGATCGACGTCCAGATCGTCGGCCTCCGGCGCAAGCTCGGGGACTGGGCGCGGCACGTCGAGACCGTGCGCGGCCTCGGCTACCGCCTCTCCTGAAGACGCCATGCGACGGATGAGCAAGAGCCTTCTCGCGGCTGCGGCCGCCGGCGCGGGCGTCGTCCTGTTCGCCGCGCTGTTCATGCTGGAGGCGCACAGCTTCCGGCGGGCCATCGCCGACATGGCGGAGTCGGAGACGCGCGTGACGGTCGTCAACGCCGACGGCTCGGTCTTCTACGACACCGAAGCCGCGACCGACAGCCACGCCGCGCGCGCCGAGGTGCGACAGGCGTTCGCCACCGGGCGCAGCGTCTCGCTGCGTCGGTCGGAGACGGTCGGCGCCGACCTCCTCTACTGCGCCCGCCGCGTCGGCGACCGCGTCGTGCGTCTCGCCGTGCCATACACGGGCGTCCTGAAATCCGAACGGCTGGCCGCCGGCGGGCTCCTCGCCGCCCTTCTGCTCGGCGTCTGCCTCGTCCTGCTCGTCTACCTCTTCACGCACCGCCTGACGCAACGGCTGGACGCCCAGTCACGCCAGCTCGAAATCGCCACGGCGAACGAGACGTTCCGCCGCGAGTTCACGTCCAACGTCACGCATGAGCTGAAAAGCCCCCTCACGGCGATTCTCGGCGCCGTCGAGATGCTGGGCGACGGCACGGCACTCGCCGATGACGAGCGGAAAGAGCTCTTCGACATCATCCGCTCGGAGAGCGGCCGCCTCGGCTCGCTGGTCGGGGACGTGCTGTCGCTCGCGCAGATCGAGCGCGAACAGGCCGAAAACGCGGCCGACTTCGCGCGCGTGAATCTCGCGGACGTCGTTTCGGCCGTCCTCGCACGCGAGGAGCCCAAGGCCCACGCGGCCCACGTGAAGCTCGACGGCGCGCGCAACGACAGCGTGGACATCCGAGGCGACGCGACCCGGCTGGAGGATGCGCTGGCCAACCTGATCGAGAACGCCCTACGCTATTCGGGTTCGGACGTCATCCGCGTCACGTCAGCGGCGAAGGGATCGCACGTCACGGTCTCGGTCACGGACTTCGGCATCGGCATCCCCGCCGCGCACCTGCCGCATCTCTTCGAGCGGTTCTACCGCGTCAACAAGTCGCGCAGCCGCACGCTCGGCGGCACGGGCCTCGGCCTCGCGATCGTCAAGCACATCGTCCAGCTACACGGCGGCGACGTCGCGGTCGAGTCCGTGCCCGGACGGCAGACGACGTTCGCCTTCACCCTTCCCCGCGCGGAGGATGCGCAACCATGAGCGACAAGGCCAAGGGCATCGCCTGCATCGTCGCAAGCGCGTTCGGCTTCGCCATCATGGCCACCTGCGTGCGGCTCTGCGACGACTACGGCGCGGCGATCTCCAGCTTTCAGAAGAGCTTCTTTCGCAACGTCGTCGCGCTGGGCCTCGCGCTCGCCGTCTTTCTGCGGGGGTCTGTCCCCACACATGCGGGGTCTGTCCCCACGCAGAAACGGGGGCCCGTCCCCACGAAAGCGTGGCTGCTGCTTGTGCTGCGGAGCGCGCTGGGGACGGTCGGCATCTTCGCGAACTTCTACGCCCTGAGCCGCATCACCATCGCCGAGGGACAGACCCTCAACAAGACGGCGCCCTTCTTCACCGTCGTCTTTGCCGCGCTGTTCCTGAAGGAACACGCCGGCTGGAAGAGCTTTTACCCGCTTCTCGTCGCGTTCGCCGGCGTGCTGCTGATCGCCAAGCCCGGCTTCGCGGGCGAGGCCGCGTTTCCGCTCGCGATGGGGCTGCTGGGCGGCGTCTCGGCCGGGGCCGCCTATACGGCCCTGCGGGCGCTCGGCAAGACGGGCGCGCTGAAGAGCTCCTTCATCATACTCTTCTTCAGCGCGTTCTCGTGCCTCGCGGCCGTGCCGTTCATGCTGCACGGCTTCGTCCCGATGACCGCCGCGCAAGTCGCGATCCTCTTCGGGGCCGGCGGCGGCGCGGCGCTCGGACAGTTCGGCGTCACGCTCGCCTACCGCTGCGCCGCACCGCGCGACATCGCCGTCTACGACTACACGAACATCCTCTTCACGGCGGCGTTCGGCTTCGCGCTCTTCGGTCAGATCCCCGACGGATGGTCACTCGTCGGCTTCGCGCTCATCGTCTTTGCCGCCGTGAAGATGCGCCACGCTTGATGGCCGCGCGCGCGGCCATCGGCCTCACTTGCCCATGCCGAAGAGGCGCAGGGCCGCACGGAAATCCGCCGGCAGCGGCGCATGGGCCCGGATCTCCGCATGACGGTCGAGCGGATTCGGCAGCTTCAGCGTTGAGGCGTGCAGCATCTGGCGCGGCACCTGCAAAAGGCGCATGTCGCGCGCGCGCTTGAGCCCGAACACGCGGTCGCCGACAATCGGAAAGCGAATCGACGCGAGATGCCGCCGAATCTGGTTCGTGCGGCCCGTCTCGATGCGGACGCGCAAAAACGAGGCATCGTCCGACGCCCCCTCGCGCGTGACGCGCGACACGGCCGGCTCGCCGTCCAGCGGCGTGTCGATGGTCTGGTGCGCATACGCGAACCGCCCGACGACGATCGCGTGGTACGTCTTCGACACCTTGTGCGTCTTGAAGAGCTCGACCGCCGCGAGAAACGCCGCGTGGCTCTTCGCGAAGAGCAGGCAGCCTGTCGTGTCGCGGTCGAGGCGGTGGACGGCCTCCAACGTCGGGATCTTCTCCTGTTCGCGCAGGATCGTCTCTGCGCTCTTCGGGTCGTCGCAGCTCACGAGCCCCGCCGGCTTGTCGCAGACGAGGTAGTTGTCGTCCGACCAGAGCACGCGGACGTGGCGGCGAGGCGGCTGGGAACGAGGAACGGGAATCGGGGAACGGGGATCGGAGTTGACGGCCGACTGCCTCTGCGCGCCCTTCACGACCGCCGTCGGCACCTCCACGAGGTCGCCCGTCTTGAGCGCGTAGCGCGCAATCCAGACGCAGGTGCGGTTCACCCAGACGCTGCGCCCGTCGATCATCGCCTTCGCCGCGCGGCGCGAGAGCGCGAACTTCTGCGCGAGGAAGTCCTGAAGGACTTTCGCGTCCGCCTTGTTGACCGTCAGCGCGGCGATGCCCGCCGCATGTTGGGGTGCACGTCTCATCTTCTTCAGACCTTCTGGATGCTGCCGACGACGCCGACGACGCGGCGGCCGTGGCGGTTCGGCGCGAGCACGATCTCCAGCTCCTCCTGGTCGGCCCCGTCGCCCTCGGCGACAATGTCCGTCACCGTCTGCTCGCCGGCGAGGGCCTTCTTGAAGTTCTCCGGCAGCGGCGCGTCGCACATGAAGTCCGCAAAGCAGTGCCGCCGCGCCTCCTCGACGTCCGCCAGGCCGAAGAGCGCGCAGAACGCCGCGTTCGCCTCGACGATCGCCCCGCTCTCCGCACAGGCGAAGAGCGCGACCTGCGCGATCTCGAAGGCGTTCGCCTTGGTGCGGAACATGTTCATGTACGCGCGGCGCCGCTCGACGTTGCGAATCGTGAAGATGAGGTCACCGGGGTTCATGAGGTCGATGCACGAGACGGCGACCTCGCAGGCGATGCGCGTGCCGTCCTTGGCGATGCCGTTCGCGTCGATGACGACGTGGCGGTCGCCCTCCAGCCCCTTGCGGATGCGCGCGACGACATCGGCCTTCAGGCCCGGAATGTAAATCGAGATCGGCTCGTCGAGAACCTCGTCGGGCTCGCGGCCGAAATACTCGACCGTGCGCGGGTTGATTTCAAGGATATGCCCGTTCGGGTCGGTGATGACGACGGAGTCGTACATCCCGCCAAGGAATTGGCGGAACAGCGACCGACGGTCTTTGGGAACGAAAAGTGCCATAGTTCGGCTGATTATACCAAATCAGACGATCAACATGCAATCGCCATACGAGAAAAACATGTAGTTCGCCCGCACCGCGAGCGCATAGGCGCAGAGGACGCGCTCGCGTCCGGCCAGCGCCGAGATCATCATGAGCAGCGTGGACTGCGGCAGGTGGAAGTTCGTCAGCAGGCAGTCGCAGACGCGGAAGCGATAGGGCGGATAGATGAAAATATTGGACGCGCCCGACCCCGCGACAACCTTTCCGTCCGGCGTCGCGGCCGCAACCGTCTCCAGCGTGCGCACCGTCGTCGAGCCGACGCAGAAGACGCGCCCGCCGCGCGCCTTGCAGGCGTTGATCGCCTCCGCCGTCTCGGGCGGCACGGTGAACGCCTCGAAGTCCATCTGGTGGTCTTCGATGTTGTCCGCCTTGACGGGACGGAACGTGCCCGGCCCAACGTGCAGCGTCACGGCGACGCGCTTCACGCCCTTCGCGTCGAGCGCGGCGAAGATCTCCGGCGTGAAGTGGAGGCCCGCCGTCGGCGCGGCGACCGACCCGACCTCGCGCGCGTAGATCGTCTGGTAGCGTTCGCGGTCTTCCTTCTCCTCTTCCGCCGTGCCTTCGCGCTTCACGTACGGCGGCACGGGCGTGTGGCCAAACTCGTCGAGGAGATCCATGAGCGGACGCCCGCAGACGAATTCGACCTGCCACATGCCGATGCCGGACAGCGGCTTCAGGAGCCGCGCCGTCAGCTCGCGGTTCGGGCCGAAGACGGCCTCCTGCCCCGCGCGGCACTTGCGCCCGGAGCCGATGATGACGTTCCAGCGAAGGGAGTCCCGCGCCGCCGTCATCGAGGGTCGCTCGTCGTCCGCATCCATCGGCGCGGCGTTGACCATCAGCATCTCGACAGCCCCGTGCGTGTCGGGCCACTCGCCGAGCAGCCGCGCGGGAAAGACCTTCGTGTCGTTGACGACGAGCAGGTCGTTCGCCGTGATGTAGTCGACGATGTCCGCAATGTGACGGTGCTCCACGACACCCGTGTCGCGGTGGAGCACCATCATCTTCTCCGTCCCGCGGCGTTCGGCGGGATGCTGCGCAATGAGCCGCTCAGGGAGCGGATACCAGAACTGCCGCGTCTTCATGCGCCGAAACGCCTATTCCTTGATTTCGCCGGCCTTGAGACGCCTGAAGTAGCTCTTCGTCTCCGCCACGATGACGCCCGAGAGCGCGAGGAGCGCGATCATGTTCGGCACGGCCATGAGGCCGTTGACGATGTCCGCAATGCCCCACACGGCCGAGATCGTCATGTACGGCCCGATGAAGACGGCCGCGATGTAGAACCAGCGGTAGACGAGGACGGGGCCCATCCGCCCGTTCGTCAGGTACTCAAGGCAGCGCTCCGAGTAGTAGTCCCACCCGAGGATCGTCGTGAAGCCGAAGAGGACAAGCGAGACCATCAGGAGCGCGTCCGTCACGATCGGCGGCAGGAACGGGATGCCGACGGCGAACGCCTTCATCGTGGCCGCCGCGCCGGAGGCGGCGCTCGCGCTGTAGAGCTCGGACACGCCCTTGAACGACTCGGCCGAAACCGGCTGGCTCGTCATCGTGAGCGCGAGGCCCGTCATCGAGCAGACGACGATCGTGTCGAGGAACGTGCCCGTCATCGAGACGAGGCCCTGGCGGACGGGCTCCTTCGTCTGCGCAGCCGCCGCCGCGATCGGAGCGGAGCCGAGGCCCGCCTCGTTCGAGAAGATGCCGCGCGCGATGCCCTTCTGCATCGCCACGATGACCGCGCCGAGCGCGCCGCCCGCCGCCGCCTGGAGGCCGAACGCCGACTTGACGATCGTCGCGAGCGCCGCCGGAATCCTGCCGAGGTTGCAGAAGACGAGAATGAGCGAGAACGCGACGTAGAGGACGACCATGAGCGGAATCACCTTCTCGCTCACCTTCGCGATGCGCTTGAGGCCGCCGATCACGACCATGCCGACCATGAACGCGAGCAGGATCGAGCCGAAGATCGTCGCGCACGAGTAGCTGTTGCCGAGGATCGTGAAGTTGTGGACGTCCGCCGTGTCGATGTAGCTCTTGAAGAACGTGTTGAACGAGCCGCAGATCGAGTTCACCTGCGTGAACGTGCCGATGCCGAAGAGGCCCACGAGCACGCCGAAGAACGCGAAGAGGCACGCGAGCCACTTCCACTTCGGGCCCATGCCGCGCTCGATGTAGTAGAACGGCCCGCCCAGGACGTGGCCGGTCTTCTCGTCATGCTCGCGGTACTTGACGGCCAGGAGACCCTCGGAATACTTCGTCGCCATGCCGAAGAGCGCGGCGAGCCACATCCAGAAGATCGCGCCGGGGCCGCCCGCGACGTAGGCCGTCGCGACGCCGACGATGTTGCCCGTGCCGATCGTCGCCGAGAGGGCCGTGCAGAGCGCGCCGAAGCTGGAGACCTCGCCCTTCGCGCCATGTTCGAGCTTCTCGTTCTTGAACATGTACTTGAGCGCGCGCGGCAGCTGGATGAACTGCATGCCGCCGAGGCGGATCGTCAGCCAGATTCCGCCGAAGAGAATCAGGATGATCAGAAGGGGCACCGGAAACCCGGCGATCTCGAACGATGTTCCCCAGACCTTGTCGTCAACCAAGTTCACGTAGTCCGTGAACGTATCCAGCCACGTGGCTGCCTGCATCATGTTTGTTTGCCTTTCCGTCCTTTTGCCTGAGAGATCGTCCCCGACCCTTTCGGGGAGTTACACCTTCGGCACCTCGCACCGTTGCGAAGCTTCTCCGGACCCGCCGTAGCGGTAAAAAGTTCGCGTATTATACCATAATCGTCACAGGATGGCTATTGTGGACGGATTTATGGTAAAATATCCGCCGTGTCGCAGGGGGAAAACAGGAAACTGCCGAACAGGGCAAAGCCGCTCGCCGTTGCGCGTCTCGATCGAACGCGAACGTCCCGACGGCCCCTGTGCGCCCTGTCCGCCCTCCTGCTCGGCGCGGCGGGCGCCGTCCATGCGGGCGAACCGCAACCCCTCCGGACCTGCCGCGCGCTGACCGACGTCATCCGCGCGGGACAGGTCGGCGTGCCCTTTGACGTGACGGCGCAGGTCAACGGCCTCAGTCCGATGGCGAACGCCCTCTCCCTGCAAGACGATTCGGGCGCGGTCTGCATCGACAGCATGATCCCGTCCCTGGCGCTTCCCCGGCGCTGGGAGCGCGTCCGCCTCACGGGGCGCACCGTCTCGGAAGACGGCGACGTCAAGGGCCGCGCCGAGCACCTGACCGTCCTCTCCGCCGAACCGCCGCCCGTCCCGGAGCCGACGACCATCCGCGAGCTGCTGCGGACGCGCCCCAACGGCAAGCTCGTCTCCCTCACGGCGACGGTCGTCGACGCCTTCGCCGACGAGATCGACCCGCGCATCCGCTTCCTCATCCTGAACGACGGCAACGACCACCTGTTCGCCGTCTACGACCCGAAGGAACCGACCCTTCGGGAACTGCTCGGCACCACCCTGCGGATTCGCGGCGTCAGCCATCCGGAGAACTACTCGACGCGCAAGCATTTCGGCCTTCAGATCTCGGTCTTCGCGCGGGACGACGTCGAGATCGTCCGCCGCCAGCCCGACTTCCCCTTCTCCGCCCCGCTCCTCGGCGACTGCACCGGGATGCGTCCGCAGGACATCTCCGCGCTCGGCCGCCGCCGTCTGCGGGGGCACGTGCTGGCCGCCTGGAACCGCGACCGCTTCCTGCTCCGCGCATCCGACGGCCGGCTGGCCCTCGTCCGGCTTTCCGGCGGAAAGCTGCCGCGCAACGGCCGCGCCGTCGAAGTCGTCGGATTCCCCGAGACGGATCTCTACCAGGTGAACCTGACGCGCGCCGTCTGGCGACCGGCCGAACTCCCGCCGACGGCCGAGACGGCCGCCGTCACCAACCTGGCGCTGCGCACGCTGACCCGGCAGGACGAGGCGACGCCATACTTCAACCCCAAGTTCCGCTTCCGCGCCATTCGCCTGTCCGGACGCATCGACGGCGTGCGAAAGGACGACGAGGGGCGCGGCACGTTCGTCCTGCACGACGGCCGCGAACGGCTGACGGTCGACGCGACGGCCCTGCCACAGGCCCTCGCGGCCCTTCAGGACGGCGATCTCGTCGAGGCGACGGGCGTCTGCGTCCTCGAAGCGGACGAATGGCGGCCCAACCTCGTCTTCCCGCACGTCAGCGGCCTGCGCCTCGTGCCGCGAAGCCCTGCCGACTTGCGCCGTCTCGCGCACGCGCCCTGGTGGACGCCCGTCCGCGTCCTTTCGATTCTCGCCACGCTGTTCGCCCTGCTCGCGGCCGTCGGCGCCTGGAACGTCGGACTCAAGCGACTGGTCAGGAAGCGCGAACAGCAGCTCGCCCGCGAAGCCATCGCCCGCGCCGAATCCGAGTTCAAGGTCTGCGAGCGCACACGCCTCGCCGTCGAGCTGCATGACGCCCTGTCGCAGGCCCTGACGGGCGTCTCGATGGAGATCCGCGCGGCCGACAAGGGCCTCGCCACCTCGGCCACGAGCTGTCGCGGACATCTCGTGCGCGCCGAACGGACGATTGACGCCTGTCGTGGCGAACTCAAGAATGTCCTCTGGGACCTTCGGAACGACGCGATGGACGAGGCGGACATGAACGAGGCCATCCGCCGCACGCTCGCGCCGCATCTCGGCGCGGCCGCGCTCACCGTGCGGTTCGCCGTGCCGCGCGAACGTTTCTCGGACAATACGGCGCACGCGCTCCTCTGCATCGTCCGCGAGCTGACCGTGAACGCCATCCGCCACGGACACGCCACCCACATCCGCATCGCCGGCGTCCTCGAGAACGGGCGCTTCCTCTGCTCCGTACGCGACGACGGATGCGGCTTCGACCCCGAAACGGCGCCCGGCATCGCCGAAGGCCATTTCGGCCTTCAGGGCATCCGCGAGCGCATCGACCGCTTCGGCGGCGATCTCGAAATCGCCAGCTCGCCGCAGGGCGGCGGCACGAAAGTCACCGTCACGCTGATACCCCCCCCCCCCCCCCCCCCCCGTCCTAAGGAATCCCCAACATGAAACCCCTCCGCATCCTTCTCGCCGATGACCATGCCGTCGTCCGCATCGGGCTCGCCTCTCTGCTGGAATCCGAAAAGGACATGACCGTCGTCGGACAGGCCAAGAACGGAGAGGAGGCCGTCCTCCTCGCCCGCAGGGAAAGGCCCGACATCGTCGTCATGGACCTGGTGATGCCCAAGATGGACGGCGCGGAGGCGACGGCGGCGCTTGCGCGCGAACGGCCGTCGGCCAAGGTCATCATCCTGACGTCCTATGGCGCGGCGGACGGCGTGGCGCACGCCCTCGACGCCGGTGCGGCCGGCGCCATCATGAAGACGGCCGACGACGCCGAACTCGTCTGCGCGATCCGCAAGGTCGCCGCCGGACAGCGCGTCATCTCGCCGGAGATCCGCCAGCTGCTCGACGAGCAGCCGCCGGTGCCGGAGCTGACGCCGCGCCAGAAGGAGATTCTCGCGTCCATTACGCGCGGGCTGACGAATCGGGACATCGCCCTCGAGCTCGGCATCCGCCACGACGGCGTCGACCGTCACGTCAACGCCATTCTCTCGAAGATCGGCGCGGCGAACCGCACCGAAGCCGTGGCCATCGCCCTGCGCAAGCAGCTGCTGAAGCTCTGACGCACCCCCATCGCCCCTGCCCACGTACTTTTTCAATCGACAGCCATTTTAGAGACCGTCCAAAATCGGCAACTATTTAGCTATCTTTCATTTAGTTGCCGCTCCCTGTCTAATCTCCTTCGTGAATGAGGGGACAACCGCAAACACGGCGGCTTCATTGGGTTCGAGACGGATGCGCGTCGCCGTCACGTCGCCACGCCAGACGGCACCCAGCGTACCCGAAACGCGAATCGGGCATTCGACCGCGCGCGGCTCGAAGTTGATCGCGACGACGACCGTCGAGCCGTCCGCCGCCGGATGCTCCGTGAGCCCCACGTACGGGCAGTCGCCCTTCTCGACGACGTGCTTCACGCCCGCGTATTTCGCCGCCTCGCGGAAGACGAGGTAGTAGGGCTGGATACGCTCGCCGGTGAGGACATCCGTGCGGGCAACGGCCTGACGGTCGAGCGGCGCGTTGCAGACAAGCATCTGGCCCTTGCCGAGACGGAAGCGCGTGAACGCCAGATCGCCGTTCGCCATCCGTCCGAGAACCTCGGCCCCGGCGGGCAGGAGGCGCACCGTCGTCGAATCCGAACAGGCGATCGGGCGGTCGGGGCAGGCGTCCAGCGTAAACGTGCAGTCACGCGGCGACCGCGTGCAGAAGTCGACCTCCACGCCCGCGTTTTCCTTCAGATGCGTGAGGCGCGACTCGCCGCAGTAGAGGACGAGCGCCGTCGCGCCGGCGGCGACCTTCGCGTAGAGCCGCTTCTGCGCGGGGTACGTGTAGTCCGAATCTGTCTCGCTCGAGCAGAGGACGTAGAAGTCCGCATCGGGAAGTTCCCGCTCCGCGCCCGCGAAGGTCGGGTTGAAGCCCGCCTGCCGCGCGAGGAGGTAGGCCCCGAAGCCGGGAATCCAGCCGTCCGCCTTCTCGGACACGACGATGACGGCGTCCGTCTTCGCCTTCGGCAGCTTTCGGAACGGCAGGGCGGCACGGAACTGCTGGAACGCCTGCATCTCCAGCATGACGGGCTTCGGCGAGAGATCCTGCCGGAGCATGCCGAGCTCGCGCTCGCACGGCGTGAGCGTGTAGGGCGGGAAGTCCAGCACCTCCTGGTCGGAGTTGCACCACCAGAGAAGGCCCTTGAGGTCGTTCGCCCACGCGCTGAACAGCGTCGCGCGCATCCCCGCCGCCGTGCGCGCATCGGACGTGGCGGACGTGCCGAGATTGCCGATCTCCTCGACGAAGCACGGCTTGCCGCCGAGCGCGCGGTAAAGGACGGACTCCGCCGTCGGGTGCAGGATCGTGCGCATCGTGTTGAACGCCTCCTTGCCGCAGCCCGGCACGTAGAACGCATACGGGTGCGTGCAGAGGATGTCGCTGATCTCGCCGTTCTGGCGCACGTTTGCGGCGGCGTCCTCCCGCGTCGAGAGCCCGTGCATGCCCGAGACGATCGGGCGCGTCGGATCGACGGCGCGGATCGCCATCGCAAGATGATCCATCCAGTTGTAGAACGCGGCCTGGCCCGCCGCGCCCGCGCCCATGCAGTTGCACTCGTTGCCGTAGTCCCACGCGGCGATGGCCGGATGGTCCTTCAGCTTCGAGACGAAGTACCGCACGAACTTCGTCTGCCAGCGAATCGCCTCCGGGTCGGCGAGGACGTTCCGCTCCTCGAAGACCTCCGGGACGAACTGCCGCCCGCTCATCCAGCCCGTGACGAGGCCGACGATGAGCTTGACGTCGTTCCGTTCCGCGACGTCGCAGAGGAAGCGGAAGCGCGCGATCATCTCGTCATCGACGCCCGCCGGGTTCGGCAGCGGACGGTTGTCGCGGAACCTGAACGAGCGGTACTTGCCGCCCGCGAAGCAGTCGCCCGTCAGCGGCTGGAAGTCGCTCCAGAGCGGAAAGACCCGCATGACGCGCGTGCCGTGCTTCGCAAGCGCGGCGACCTCCTGCTCGACCGTCTCCGGCTCCCAGCGCGACCACATGTACATGCCGGCGTTCTTCGCCCAGTAGTTGCAGCCGACGAAGAACTCGCCGTCCGTGAAGATGTCGCGCGTCGCGTCGTCCGGCGACGGCGCCGCCGATGCGCTGCCCGCAAGAAGGACTGCGGACATCGCCCCAAGGATCTTGTTCATGCGTGAGGACCTTTCTGTCATTTCCATTATGGTCACGTATTGTATCAGACGATTCCGATTCCTGCAAGGCCCTGCTTAATCAGCCTTCCAAGGGGATTCCTGAACGCCTCGCGGCACCGTGACCTCGAAGACGGCGACCTCGCCCGCGCCAACCGTCCAGGACAAGGCGTCGTCCGAGACGCAGACCTCCCGCTCCGAGACAATCTCGCGCACGGTCGCGCCGACCAGCTGCGCCGACGTCACACGAATGCGCGCCGCCGCAGACGGGTCAACCTGCTCGGCGGCATCGGCGAACTTCGTCACGCCACGGTTGTTGAACACCCAGAGCCACCACCCCGACTCCGTCCGGTTCGCGCCATAGAGGCAGTCGCCCTCGACCCTGAACGGGAAATGCCGCGCCGCCAACCCCTCCAGCAGCCTCTCGGTCTCCGGGAAGCGCGTCTTTCCGCTGCGGAGATCGGCGACGGCGCGATGGCCATCCGCCGGACGCTTCAGCTCCTTCAGCCAGAGGACCTGTCCGCCCGTGCGCGCATATTCGTCCAGCACGCGCTCGAACGACCGGTCGGGGTAGTCGCCCGCGACGACCAGCGCGCGATAGCCCCTGAACGTCGCCAGGAGCTGTTCGGGCGTGCGCGACGGGGCATCCGGGCAGATCACGTCGTACATCATCGCGTGCGGCGTATTGTGGAGGTTCGTCTCGACGCCCTTGCGCATCGCCGCGTCGCGCGCGAACCCCGGCACGAGCGAGAAGAAGATCGAATCCACAGTGTAGTCGCCGTCCGTATAGCCGTAGGCGAGATCCCACGTCTCCCACGGATAGCCGCCGAAGGAGTTGTAGCCCTGCGCAAGGGGCAGGCAGAACGCCACGGGCGTCCACGGCGTGCCGCGCGCGGGATGTCGGCGCGTGAAGTCGTGGAAGGAGATGTAGTCCTTCGCGCGCGGCGACAGCTCCGTCCGCCCCGTCTGCGCGTCCCACGTCAGGAACTGGCTGCTCCACTGCTCGACCTCCGTGAAGTTCGCCCCGTTCAGGTAGGCATAGAAGAGGCCGCGGCGGACAAGCGACGAGGACTGCCCGAACGCCGGGCCCCAGTGGCTGCCGCCCCGATCCGCCGCATCCGCCGGGTAGACGCAGTCCGAGTCGATGATGTGCCGCCCGTCCTTCGTGTAGCCGTGCATGTAGTCGGCCTGGTACCACAGCCACGGGATCCCGAACTGGCGCGCCGCGCCGCGCGCGAACATCGGCGCGTAGTTCCAGCGGTACTCCATGTCGCCGCGCGTCGTGTTCGTCTGCTCGACGGACAGCAGGGACGCCCCGCAGTCCGCGCCGAGATGTCCGCTCAGGATGTGCGAGAACCCGACGCACATCGTGCCGCCGTAGCTGATCTTCCGACGCCAGTCGTAGTACTGACGCATCTTCGCGACACGCGCATAGCGGTCCTTCGGCGGTGCCTCGCCGAGCAGCGCGCGGATCTCCCGGCGCCGCGTCTCGTCCGCAATCTTCCCGACGCGCGAATAGGCCAGCATGAAGTCGTTGTCCCATTCGCTCAGCATGCCGTCATGCATCAGATTCGGATGCGCACTCCGCCATGCCGCATACGCATCCCGGTCGAGGTCGACGCGACCGCCAAACGACAGGATGCCGCGCTTCGAGACGTGCGTGACGAAGAGCGGACGTTCCGGGTGCGGGTTGGCGGCAAGGATCTCGCGATCCGGATCGTCGGCCGCAAAATTGTCCGCCAGCGTCCGCCAGGCGGCCAGCCCGGTCTCCGCCGCCGGCGCGGAGGCGCGCGAGAAATAGGCCGGCGCCGCCTCCGCAAACGCCGGGATGCGCAGGATTTCGGGATGGTCGAAGCGGACGCGGTTCGACCTGTACCACTGCCCCCAGTCGCCGTACTTGTAGAGCACCGGCCAGAAGTCGCGCCCCATGACCGTCAACGGACGGTGGGCGTCTGGCACGCGCCATTCGTCCGACACGTTCGCGGAAACCCGCGCGCACGACAGGAGCAGGCCGACAAGGAACAACCGCTTCATGCCTCTTCTCCTCTCCTCAGCGTATGATGAGAAGTCCACCGGGCGACGTGATGCGGATGCCGTCCGGACGCACGTCGACGAGCCGTCGCTTCGTGAGCCCCGGCAGCGAAACGCTCCAGTTCCGCAGGTTCGCCCACCCAGAAACGCCCGTGAAGTCGATCGGCACGAAGCCGTCGCGCGGCACGTTCAGGAGGACGAGCGTCCCCTGTTCCGCAAGCGTCACGCCCGAAATCGTCCCGACGCCCGCCGCGCAGTCGACCGTCAGCGACACGAGTGGAAGGGAGGGGCCTTCGACGCGCAGCGTCGCGCCGCCCTTCACCGAGACGCCCGTCGCGTTCCCAAGCGCAAAGACCGCCTGGCCGTTTCCACTGGCGATAGGGAAGCCTCTGTCCTTGCGCGGCGAATAAAACGCCGTTTCATCGTTCGAGACCCAGTGCGCACCCGTCGTGCCGTAAGACAGACCGTTCGTCGCGAAAAGCTCGTCCCAGGAAAAACCATCCATGCTACCCTCCAACGCAAAGGACGTTGGCTGACGATTGTGCCAAGGGGCATCTTTCGCGGAACGCGCGTAGTACAGATCGAACCGCACGACGGGAGGCGTCCCGTCCGGCAGACGCAGGACAATTGGCACCCATGACGTCGGATCACTCTCCTGTGGCGTCTTGGGGAAATTCTGGGTCAGGCCCCGCGCGGGCTGCCCAGAGAAGAGATTGCCGAGAGCCGTCAGTCCAGCAGAAGAGGTCTCAAGGCGGCTTTCCCATCCATCGCGCCAGTAGCCGTACTCACCTGGCTGGATGGCGCGATAGTTCACGTTGCTTCCGAGCAGCGCCATTTCCAACGCATTGCCATCGGCGTCATACAAGGCCAACTCGCGGCAGTCCACGGAATGACGGTCGTAATCGGTTGGGGCTTCCGCTGCCGGATCGGCGAAGCCCGTCTCGCGGATGGTGAACCGATACCAGGAATAGCGTGTCGGCGCACGCGCGACGAGCGTTCCGCCCTCGACCGTGACCGTGCCGGAGAAGTCCCGCGCGCCGTCAAGGTACCACGTGCCCGATCCGCGCTTGAGAATCGAGACGACCCCCGGCCCGTTCGTGATGCCGGCGGCGACGTTCTCGCCCATGTTGTCGCCGTCGAGGACGAGCGTCTTCTCGCCCGCGTCCGCCGCGGTAAAGCCGTTCAGCCGAATCGGGGCGGAGCCGACGGAGGTGTACACGCCGCCCTTCGTCCGAATGGCGAACAGGCGCGACGCACAGTATCCCGCCGATGACCCTGAATATTCCATCAGCCCGTCGGTGACGTCGCCGACGGCATTCGTCCCGCCCAGCAGATAGGCGTAAGGCACGCGAACGGCATCATTCGCCGTCCCCGAAACGGCCTCATACAGCGCAGTGGACAGCCCCAACGAGCAGATCTCGCCCGCCTCGGCGATGGAATCGAACCGCAGCGTCCCTTCCTCCACCGCGACAACGCCGGCATTCCGCCGCAATGCATTGTCCTTGAGCCGCCAGACGCCCGTCCCCTTCTTGACGAGGCGCAGGGCACCGCCGTCCTTCGACGCATAGAACGAATTGTCCAGGACGCTCTCGGATTCCGTGTTCGTGCCGGACAACGTCACCGCGCACAAGGAGCCTTCCTGTGCATTCGACCCCCAATGTCCCGTGAACGTCAAACCACCTGCCCCGGCATCAACCGTCGAGTCGGGGCCGAAATAGAAGATGCGATCCGTTGTCTCCCCTCTGCCCAAGTAGCGAATCGCACCCGTCTTGACGAAATTCAAGTCGGCATCGCCGAAGGCCGACGCCCCGCCGCGCATGCCGAACTGGCCAACGCCCATGTCCGCGCCGTTGTTCACGACGACCGTGACGGACTTGCTGTCGCTCGCGCCAACCAAGTCGAACCCCGACCAGGCGTAGAGGGCGAACGCCCCGCACAGCCGCCCCGAAAACGAGCTCCTCGCATCGCCGCTGCGCGCATAGACATCGAGGATTGGCCGCGACGCGCCGGCGCTGACGTTCGTCACGCAACCCGAACCGCCAAGCCCGCCCCACAGCGCCATGTGCCCGACCTGGACCGTGTGGAGCCACGCACCCGCATCGACGACCGCCCCGCGGCAATAGAGGGTCTTCTCGCTGTCCGGGAGGGTCGCGGGAAACGCCAGGGTTCCCTCGGTCACGTGATGCCAGCAGTAGTAGTCGGCGTACTGGACGCCGCCGTGCATCACGCGGCCGAGCGACTTGAGGTTCAGCTTGCCAGCCCCTTTCTTGAGGATTCGCCCCGTCTGCTTCTGCGCGGCCCAGACGCCATAACACGTCACGGGAACGGAGAGGTCCGCCTCGGCGTTTTCCGGGACGGCGACTTCCAGAACCGCGCCGTCCATCGGCGTGATGCGTCCAAGCGTGTTCACGAAAGCGATGTCCTTCGCGGCGAGCCGCGCCGTCATCCCTGCGGGGATCACGACCGTGTCGTCCGCCGACGGCGCGCCCCCTTCCGCATAGCTTTCGGACGATGCCCAGTCGAAGCCCACGCCCGAAACGGACTCCTTGAGGGTATAGGTCGCCGCATCAAGCGCTCCTGCGCCGAGTCCTGCGGCACCGACGGCAACAACTGCCTGAGTCAAGATTCGGATGGTCATTTCACTTCTCCTCGTTGTGGGTTTTCAAAGACAGGCGATCCAACAGCAACCGACAGCCGACGATCTTCTCGCGCACGTCCTGCGGCACGTAGAAATAGTGATTGGACGCCTCGAAGCCGAGACGCGGATCCGCGCGAACCAACGCCAGATACCGCTTGGCCGTCGCCCGCTCGCGCAACACGACCGTGCGCAAGGCCGTTCGATCGTCGGCCTCGCGCGCCAGGACAAAACGAGCCTGATCCGCCGCGCTGCGGAAATGGAGGCCAATCGCCTCGAACAGGTCGCGCTCACGCCGTGCGGTCGCCTGCCGCTCGGCCGGCATCCGCCCGATTGCGATCTCCCATTTCGCGACACCGTCGGCGAATCCGGTCGCCGTCGCATCGAACTGGGCGATCAGGCTGTCAGGCGAAAAGACCCACCGCCAATGTCGAAGGTCGTCGTAGGGAATGCCGACCATCGTCGCGTCGTATCCCGTCGGCTCCGGGTAAAGCGGATTCGCAGGCCCCCAGTGCTGATTGCCCTCGTACAGCACTTGCCGAAAGAACGGGAACGCCCGAAAGCCATCGGAGAACGCCGTCCACGCCGCGCGCACCGCCGGAACGGCCGCCGCTCCATAGCGTTCGGACGCGAGGCGATTCAGCGTCGCATCTGCCGACTCGCCGCGCCCCCCTGAGGCAAAGACGCTGAGATTCGGCGACGGATAGCCGCCGAGCGTCCAGGAAAGGAGAACGCCGTCCGCCCCGGCGGCCTCAAGCCCCTTGGCATGTCGGGCCACGATGTCCATGACCGGCAGATACGGCACCGAGGCCAGCTCCCACGAGCAGCCGGCCTGCACCTTGGCAAACGCCTTGAACCCCAGCCGCCGCGCGAAGGCGAAGCGCCTTTTCGCGCGTTCGCCCGGCCCGGCCACTGAAAGCGAATACTCGAAGACATTCGTCGTGACACCGCCGCGCGAGACCGGCACACCCCACTCGCTCACGGTCATCAGCGCCGTGTTCCCGCGCGGCAGGCGTTCGGCAATCGGCTCGAAGTCCGCCTCGGGCCAGCCCCAGTCCCAGACGATGGCCAGAGCCTCCGGCGCCGCACGACGCATCCCCTCGATGAGCGCGGCGTTCGCCTCCGCAATAATCTCCGCCGACGTCCGCGTCGCGCAGCGCGGACACGACATGCGGTTCCAGTGGGACGCGCAATTCGTCAAGTTCTCGTCCGCCGAAATCGTGTAGATTCCACCCAGGCCCGGAACGACACGGAAGACCCTCTCGACCGAGTCTCGCATCCAGCGACGGACTTCTGGCACCGACGTGCAGAGCGCATGCTGTCCCACATGGCCGTCACGTGCCGATTCCACGCCCTTGAGCGCCATTCGCGCGGGCGACTTCTCGAAGAAGTCAAACCCCATCGACCGCGGCTCATTCAGGTAGAGAAAGACCTTCACGCCGTATTTCGCCGCACGTGCGACCAACTTGCGCAAGTTGGCAAGGCGCATCTCGCTGCCGTCGCCGAATTCCGGGTACTGCGGATCCCGGCTCAGAGTCCGCAAGAGGACGTGGAGATAAACGGCGTTGACGCCCTGTGCCGCAAGCTGCCGCAGCAGACCTTCGGGGTAAGCGGACACCTCGGCGTCCATCAGCGGATCACCATATTCGGCGAAATACGAGTAGACCATGCGCACGCCAAAAGGCGAGCCCCCGGACAAGGCCATCCGGCTCGCGGCCCCGACCGCCGAGACGTCGGCATCCCATTCGCGGCAGAAGTCAAACCGGCGGACTTCCGAGAAATCGCCAAGTTCCTCGTCATGCACGATCGCGGCAATCTGCCGCCGCGCCTCGGTGCCACGCTTTGCCGCATCTGCCTGCCATGCGAGCCGTCCGCACTTCGGCTTGAGGAAGCCAAGCTTCACGAAGAGGAAATCGTCCTCCACCAGCCGATAGCGCAGCTCCTCGCGCGTCATGTCCAGCAAAACCAGCAGCTGGTCGTAGTCCAGAAGATGCCAGTTGCGCCGCAAGACGGTGATGTAGCCGCGACGATGCCAGTCCGGCAGTACCTTCGGCTCGGCCGGCAGGCCCATCTCGACGGCCAGGGTCTTCAAGTCGGCAGCGGACGCACCGACCGTCCGAGCCAAACGTTCGACGGGAACCAGAAACCAGTTGCGCCAGACGAATGCGCTCAGGCGATCCGGAAACGGCGAACAGGAAATCGCGGGCTTCATCGCCGGCTCGCCCGGCAGCGGCACACAAGGCGAACCGTCAGCGAGCAGATGACTGCCCCCAAGCATCATCACGGCCAGAAAAGCCATGCGCTTCATCATCTTGTCCTCCCATGCTTTTCGCGCTTCGTCGACTCCCGCACGACAAGCGGGGCCGACAGGCAGATCTCCTGCGGCTCCGCGTTCGGGCGGGCGATCCGGCGCACGAGCGTCGCGAAGGCCCGCGCGCCGATCGCCGCGCACGGCTGGCGGACCGTCGTCAGCGGCGGCGTCAGGAGCGCGGCGATCTGCACGTCGTCGAACCCGGCGAGCAGCACGTCGTCCGGCACGCGCAGCCCGGCCTTCGCCAGCGTCTGCTTGAACTTCGCCGCAACCGTGTCGTTCCCGCAGACGAAGGCGTCGGGACGCCCGCCCTTCAGGTGCCGCCTCAGCGCCGCAAGGTCGTCCGGCTCGGCGACGAGGACGCGCGAGGACGCCCGCGCCGCGCGCCCGGACGCTGCCTGGACGCCGTCACGCCGCGCGTGCACGCTCCACGCGCAGTTCGGGCGCATCACGAAGTCGATCCGCGTCGCCCCGACGGACAGCAGGTGACCGGCCACGCGCGAGCCGGCCTGGAAGTTGTTGATGCCGACGAGATCGTAGGCGCTGCGCTCCGGCGGCGGCACGATGTCGTAGTCGATGAGCACGACCGGGACGCGCGCCGCGTCGAAGACCGACAGGACCTCGGCGTTCGGCTCCGCCGCGTTGTCGATGAACTCCAGCGGCTGGAAGACGACGCCGGCCACGCCCTGCCCGACCAGCTCCCGCGCGAAGCGCTTCGCCTGCGCCGCCCGCCGGACGGGGTCGCGGGAGGTGACGTTGCCGAAGAGCAGCGCGTAGCCGTGCTTCTGCGCGAGGCGCGAGATCTCGCTCACGATCGGCTGGAAGAACTCCGAATACGCGACGCCGGGCACGATCAGCCCGACCTTGCGCGAGGCCGCGTGGCGGGCGACGCGCGGCGGGACGCCCGGCGCACCCTCGACCAGCCCCTGCCGCCGCAGTTCGATGTAGGCGCGATGCACCGTGTTGCGCGTCACGCCCTTCGCGCGCGCCAACGCCGCCTCGCTCGGAAACGGATGCGCGGCATCAAACCGCGACTCAAGAATCGACTTCTTGAGCTCCGCCAGGATCTGCTTGTATTTTGAGCACGCCATGCCTTTTCTCCCGTGACGCTCATCATTATAGGAAATCCCGGCGTCAAAAGCAAGGCATGCTTAAGCAGGTCGGCCTGTCACGCATGGAGTTTTTAGATGGCCGTCCGGTTCTTGCCTTTTTCGGTCGACGCATTCACCGAGTTTCCGCTTGCCCTG
>CAKTZA010000023.1 GCA_934635045.1 uncultured Kiritimatiellota bacterium
CGCAAGCGAAAAACGCACGCGGGCTTGGGCGGAAACGCGATTTTCGAATTTTCAACTGGCAAACTCGGGTTATACCATAAACCGCACCGTTCCACGTCCGTCGGCGTCAGGCGCCGAGAATCACCGTCGCGTTGCTGCCGCCGAACGCGAACGAGTTGGAGAGCACCGTGCGCAGCGGCGTCGCGTCGCCCGGCTGCGGGATGCGGAACGGCGCGAGCGCGGCATCGACGGGCGCGGCGACGTGCGGCGGCAGCCCCCGCCCCCGCCGCAGGGCAATCCAGCCGAGCGCGGCCTCGATCGCCCCCGCCGCGCCGAGGCAGTGCCCCGTCAGCGGCTTCGTCGACGAGACGGCGACCGCGTCGCCGAAGACGCGCCGCACCGCCGCGCATTCCATCGCGTCGTTGTACGTCGTGCCCGTGCCGTGGAGGTTGATGTAGTCGATGTCGCCCGGCGCAAGGCCCGCGTCCGCCAGCGCCGCGCGCATGGACGCCTCCGCGCCGCGCCCTTCCGGGTCGGGCGCCGTCAGGTGATGGGCATCGGAGCTTTCGCCCACGCCAAGAAGCCGCACGCCCGAATCGGCGGCGCGCATCACAAACAGCGCCGCGCCCTCGCCGAGGCTGATGCCGTCGCGGTCGGCGCAGAGCGGCCGCGCCCGCTGCGGCGACAGCGCCTCCAGCGCATGGAAGCCCTCGACGACCGTCCGCGTGTAGGCGTCCGCCCCGCCCACGATCACCGCGTCGCAGAGGCCGTTCGCCAAGAGCCGCCGCGCCGAGGCAAAGACCTTCGCGGACGACGAGCACGCCGTCGACACGCACCACGCGGGGCCGCCAAAGCCGCCCTTCGCCTTGACATACGCGGCGGGATACGCCATGTCGATGCGGTCAGGATTGTCAAACTCCTCCATCGTCGAGTTGCTCGTACCAAGCACGACGCCAACGCGCGCGGAATCGACGGCACGCGCGAGCGCCGCCAGGTCGAGCTGCGCAAGCGCCGCGTCCAGCAGCCGCCCGACGCCCGTCGGCGCGTCCGACGGCGGCAGGCCGCGCGCAAAGCCGAAGACCGTGCCGTCGCCGCCGGCGAGCGGCCCCAGCGGCTTCATCCCGCCCGTGTCGCCGGCGAAGAGATTGCGTTCCGTCTCCGCGACGCCGCAGCCCAGCGCCGAGACGATTCCGAGGTCGGTCAATGCAAAAGTCATCTTTTCGCGTACGTCGGCCGAGGGTTCAGAGGTTGGCAAAGGGGTTGCAGCTGAAGCCGGACGCGCCGGACGGCGCGAAGGACGAGCGCGGCTCGCGGCGGCGCGACGCGGACGGGCCGCCGCCCGTCGCGAAGCCCGCCCCGCCGACCGTCGGCCTCGTCTTCGCCGAAAGCGAGATGCGCCCGCGCGCGCGGTCGACGCCGATGACCGTGACCTGCAGGCGATCGCCCGCCTTCACGACGCTCGCCGGGTCTGACACGTAGCTGTCCGACAGCTCCGACAGGTGCACAAGCCCGTCCTGGTGGACGCCGATGTCGACGAACGCGCCGAACGCCGTCACGTTCGTGACGACGCCTTCGAGCTTCATGCCCTCCTGCACATCCTCGATCTTCGTGACGTCCTCGCGGAACTTCGGCGGCTCGAACGTCTTGCGCGGGTCGCGCCCCGGCTTCACGAGCTCGGCCACAATGTCCTTCAGCGTCGGCTCGCCAACCTCGTTCGTGATGTAGCGGCGGATGTCGATCTTCTTCGCCGCGAGCGCGTTGCCGACGAGGTCGCCGACGCCGAGCCCGACGTCCGCCGCCATCTTCTCGACAAGCGCATACCGCTCGGGGTGAACCGCCGAGGCGTCGAGCGGGTTCTTCGCGCCGCGAATGCGCAGGAAGCCCGCGCACTGCTCGAACGCCTTGGGGCCGAGGCCCTTCACCTTCTTGAGGTCTTCGCGCGAGGCGAAGCGCCCGTTCGCGTCGCGCCATTCGACAATCGCCTTCGCCAGCGCGGACGAGAGGCCCGAGACGCGCTCCAGGAGCGGCGCGGACGCCGTGTTAAGCTCGACGCCGACGCCGTTCACGCACGAGACGACGACCTCGTCGAGCTTCGAGCCGAGCAGCGTCTGCTGCACGTCGTGCTGGTACTGCCCGACGCCGATCGCCTTCGGGTCGATCTTCACGAGCTCGGCGAGCGGATCCTGCAGGCGGCGCCCGATCGAGATCGCGCCGCGCACCGTGAGGTCGAGGTCGGGGAACTCCTTGCGCGCAATCTCGCTCGCGGAGTAGACGGACGCGCCCGCCTCGGACACCGAGACGACAATGGGCGTCGGGATCTCCGGGTGCTGCGCCTTCAGCGTCTTCAGCGTCTCGCGCACGAACGCCTCGGTCTCGCGTCCCGCCGTGCCGTTGCCGACGGCGATCGCCTCGGCGTGGTACTTCGCGACGATGAGCGCAATCGCCTTTGCGGCCTCCAGCTTCTTCTGCTGCGGGAAGATGACGGTCTTGCCGAGATACTTGCCCGTCGCGTCGATCATCGCGACCTTGCAGCCCGTGCGGATGCCGGGGTCGATGGCGAGCACCGCCTTGCCGCCGAGCGGCGAGGCGAGCAGCAGGTGGCGCAGGTTCTCGGCGAAGACCTCGACCGCAGCGCGGTCGGCCTCGGCCTTCTTCTCGACCGTGGCGTCGATCTCGCAGCTCGGCGCCAGCAGGCGCTTGTAGGCGTCTTCGACCGCGAGGCGAACCTGCTGCGCGCAGGGGGAGGTTTCGCGCACGTTGCCGCGCGCGCACGGAACAGAGCCGGTCGCGAGGGTCGGGGTTTGGGCCTGCTCGGCGGCTGCGCCGCGCGTCTCGTCGACGATGGCGAGCAGGCGTTCGATGACCGGCTCCTTGTCGAGTTCGAGCTTGACCCAGAGAACCTTCTCGGCCTGGCCACGGCGAATCGCGAGGTAGCGGTGCGAGGGAATCGTCGCGATTGGCTCCGAGAACTCGTAGTACTGCTCAAACTTCGTCGGCTCGGTCGGCTTCGGGCTCACGACCTCGCTCTTCACGACCGACTTCGTTGTGAAGGCCTGGCGCACCGCGCCGCGCACGTCGGCGATGTCGGCGATGCGTTCGGCGAGAATGTCGCGGGCGAACTGCAAATCCTCGTCCGTCGGCACGGAGGCTTCGTCTTCAGGTTCCGAGCCCTTTTCCTCTTCGCCCTCTTCTTTCCTTTTCCAGCCTTCCACGGCGCCGCCCGTCCACGTTCCGTTCCAGATCGCGGCGGCGAGCGGCTCGTAGCCTTTCTCCTTCGCGACTTGCGCGCGCGTGTGCTTTTTCCGCTTATAGGGCTGGTAGAGGTCTTCGAGCGCGCTCTTCTGCCAGCACGCGGCAATCTTCGCCGCGAGGTCGTCCGTGAGCTTGCCCTGCTCGTCGATGGACTTCAGGATCGACTCCTTGCGCTCCAGCAGTTCGGTGAAATAGCCGAAGCGGTCCTGGATCTTGCCGATCTGAACCTCGTCGAGGTTGCCGTGCGCCTCCTTGCGGTAGCGGGCGATGAACGGCACGGTGCTGCCCTCGCCGAGGAGCTTCACGACGGCGCCGACCGATTCGGGGCGAATCGCGAGCTCGGCGGCGATTTTCGAAATGACAATCTGATTTTCCATGTTTATTTCCTGGCCGCGAATTATACCATATTCAGCCCCCACCGCGCCGGGCAAGGCGGAACATGGGTCTCGTGAATCCGGCGCGATCTTCAACCTAAACAAAATCTTTACGACTAAGCTGCATCACGGCACTGACAAAACTCTTGAAGCTCGGCGACTTGTTGTTTGGCAAATCCATATGAAGAGTAATTGACTTGGCCCAATTACATTTCTCCGTGCCAACGGCATGATAGCCATTGACTTTCAGGGCATGAGCGCCGCCAGGATAGACAGCCTCCGCAAGCAATTCCCAAGTGCCACAAATCGAATCGTTGCTGTAGCCTTTGAGAATCGCCCTATTCGCCTTTGGATAGGCTTTCAGGATGGCAGGAACATCCCCCAAGAGCCAAGCCTCCCCTTCTTCAATCGCCAAGCAGAATCTCGTCGGGGGCGCGTCTGGGATACCTGACAGCAACCCCTGCAATTGGGCTGCAAACGTCGCCTGATTCTTCTTGTCCAAGTCACAGACAACAACAACCGCCCACGCAAAACCACTCGACTTGCTTGCGGCACCGATTCCGGCAAGGATGCGCGGGACATTATCTAACAAAGCCCGTGACCTAATGGTCTCAGGATCACAAGTCCCCTTTGCAGGAATATGTCCGACCCCTCTATAAGAGTGCACCTTCCAGGTCACCCCCGACGACGGTGGCAACAGGGAACCGAGCATGCCGTCAAGCATAATCTTTCCGGAAGCATCCTCTATCAGGAAGTCAATGTGCATGGCTCGCCGCCCCGTCATCACCATCCAAGTATGCACTATACCACAGAGATCCCAACGGCAATTCCTGTTCAACCAGGCTGACCACCAGCGGATCCTCCGAGGCGCGGCGAACTTTCGAGAATCCGTCGTCTCCCTTCTCAAGAATCCAGACTTCCTTGGGATCAAAATTGTCCACCAGATACGGCTGATGCGTCGTTATGAACATCTGCGGCGCTTTGCGCGACGACGAAGCGAACATTCGGAACTCATCGCAGAGCACCTTCAGCAACTTGTGATAAAGGCCGTTCTCAGGCTCCTCGATGCAGACGAACGGAGGATTCTCTGGCAAGGACAACAGCAGCAAATACGCGAACAGCTTCAACGTCCCGTCTGACATCTGCTGCGCATAGAGCGGCGTCGAAAAGCCCTTGTTATAGAATCTCAGCAAAAGGCGGCCATCATCCGTTGGCAACGTATCAATTCTTTCCACGCCAGGGATGCGACAAGCGATCTTTCTCAAGACAGCATCGAACCGATCCGGATGCTCCCGGCGCATATATTGCACAACATTCCCAAGGTTGTCGCCGTGCACATCCAACTGCTTCTGCGGCCCCGCCAACGGAAGCGAACGCGCCGCATCAGGGCGGAAGTAACTCAAGTACCACCCCTCAATGAATTTCCTGAACGCCGAAATCCGAGGATGCTGTTTCAGTGCGCCAAGTGTCGCAATGCCCAGTTTCCGATTGTCCGCAAGTTCAACCTCCTCTATCTCATTCGACTCGGCGGCATCTTCACGAGCTTTGCGTAAAAGAGCCTCAACTGAAACGGCTGACTCGCTCTCATAAAAACCATATGCATCGCCTTTCCAGACGATTCCCCTACCATTATTTAAGATCAGGAACGAAAACGGCCTTCCACGCGACTGACCCTTGCGCCGTTGCCGAAGACGTTCACTCTTGACAAACACCCGCCCATTGGGATCCTGATCGATTGAAAGTTCGTAGGTAATCGGGCGGTCTGACGGGGATTCTCGAAAATACAATTCAAATTCGATCGCACCTTCAGACTCTTTTGAGTGAATCTTCTCAAAACCGCCGCGCCCGTTGCTAACGCAAGCCTCTTCGACCCCCACGCGAAGACAGTCCGACAAGAAGCCAAATGCATCAAGAATCGAGCTCTTCCCCGCACCGTTCTTGCCGATGATGACCGACAACGGCGTTAGCGGCTCCGCCGCACGATCTTGCCAGAGCATCCCCATCGACACATCTCGAAGCGCCCGGAAGTTCCTTATGCGAATGCCTTGTATCAAACTCATATGCCTTACCTCTCTGCGTGTGTCCGCCGACTTCGTCTTATTGCCGTGAACTTGAATGTGAAGACCTTGTCAGTCATCATGCGCATATTATATCACTTTTACGATTGCACCATCCAGGCGAGTCGCACACCCTACTTTTCAACCTCTATTCCACACACACGACTCGATTCTGTCGAGGTAGTCGCTGATTTTGGACTTCTTCCCAACTGTCGGCAACAGGGAAAAAAGGAGTTTAAATGCATACAGGACGGCCCCCGTCCTCGATTGCCGTCTTTGCTTTGACCTAATGAAGGAGAGAGCCCCCCCCCCCCCCGATCCGCTACCAACCCCAAGTCAAACGCCTCATCAAGTCTTCTTGCCACATGAATAAACCGATGGCCACGATCAATCGCCTGACGACTGGACATCGAAATGTCCTCACGCAAAGCCTCGCTCTCAAGCAAACGCTTGCACTGGGCATAGGCTTCAATCTTGTTTGTGAAAGTCGGGATGTTCAGTCCAGGGAAGCAACGTTCAAGATTCGGACGATACTCCGTACACAGGCAACCTGTTGACGCCATAATGTCGCATACGCGCCAGGAGAATGCGCTCACCGCCTGAAGATGATTCACATTTAGGCACACCCTGCTTTCGTTGTAGAGGTCTTGATTGTGACGCAACGAATAGACGGGCGTACGATCATAAGCCAAATAAAGTTCCGCGCATTCGCCGCCGCCTTGCAACCATTGGCTGGTGCCAAATATCCTCAATCCCAACGTTGCAACGGACGACAAAACCTGCACTCGCTTCTCTGCGGACAACCCGAAAATGAGAGCATGGATGGTCTTGGCATTCAACTCCAAGTCAGGATATTCCGCCATCCATTCTCCCGACGAACGGAAAGGATTATCGCGCAATTCATCCAACAACCGCTGGTAGGAAGATATCTGTGCCCGAGTCGGATTGCCGCGCATAAAATCATGCCAAGGGAACCGGCGCCCCGCGAACCGCGAGCCGACAAACGATATGTTGAACCGCTTCTCGCACGACTCGGCTTGCACAGACGTGAAGAACGGGACTTCGACAACCCGGCGTTCTTCGACCGCATATTTTTCAAGCAGGATTGTCCGACACTCCTGCTGCGCAACGCAATAGAAATACCGATTTGGGTTCCGCCGAATCCAGTCCTGCCCATAATAGTACAAGACGCTGTCAACCTCGTAAACAAGAATCGGACAATCGCAAAACGATGCGTAATCAGGGCCAAAATTATTGAACGCGATAACCAGATCGGGGGAGAACTTCAAAACCCTCCGTTTCAAGTCTGCAACCGTCTGCGGAGCCAGCGAGTCATTCGGGGCATGAAAGACAAGGAGATCATGCCCCAGATTGCGCATCTCACGAATGAACGACTCATAGAAGCAGGGCATCGCCCACTCGTCATCAGCCGACCACGTGGCATTGACAAATGAAATTACGACGTTCATTGAGCATGGCACCTTTTGTATCGCTCAAAGTCCTCCATTAGTCCATATTCTATTTCTCTGGGCATTCGCCGTCTAACCGGATAAGGCGATCCCGAAACATGATGCGCCTTCTTAAGACTTAAAGCCTCTACCAGCATCTTGATTTCCAAGGCATAGGCACGGTCGGCGACAGAATGAAACGTATCGTTTGCAAAAACCGGAACATCCTGTCGGTCAATCACGTCGCCAGCGTCTATTTCATCACCTATGAAATGCGTCGTCACGCCAAGCGGCAGATTCTCATGAATCGCCCATTTGAACGCATCAAGCCCCCGCACCAAGGGGATATACCCTGGATGAGCATTGATCAGGCGCAATTTGCGCGTAAACTCAAGAGGTATCAGACCGGCGCCGCAGACCAACACCGGGCAGGAGACAATCGCATCAAGTCCCTGATAGCCCGATTCAGACAGAACATATTCATACCCAAGATTCAGGCAAAGATCCTTGGGTTCCACTTCAAAGAGGACAGGCGGCCTGTGTTCAAAAATGGGAACAAAGTTTTTCCTGTACGACAGGGGAACCGCCCAGACAAGAACATCTCGATATCCGCGCGCCTTCAATAAGCAGAGCGCATCGTATGTCTTGCGGTGTGGAACAGCATACGTCAATACGCAACACTGATATTGTCGATTTTCCATGTTTAGTAACTAATTGTCTCCATCAGGCGAATACCTGACAACACATCTGCTTTAGAAGGGAACATGTTCCACTTCTTCTGGGCAATGTACCTGTAGATGATGTTGTGCCCCTTGCCATATTGATGATCAAGCCTGAAATCCATCGCCGGCTTCTTGAGGCCCTTGACATTCCAGAAATCGATCTCATTTAGATTCGTCCCCGAAAGACGGACAGTTCCCTTCTCTCCGATGACGGTGAATTCCGTTAGATAATTCTTCTCAAAGACGGAGACCGTTGCGTTCAGAGATCCAACGGCCCCGTTCTCGAAACGAATTACTGACGAAACAGAATCATCGGTCTCCAGTCCGCGCAGGTTGCCGGAAAGCCCCTTGTACGCGACCGCTCTGCCAAAGAAGTAGTGCAGCATATCTACGTAGTGACTCGCCTGCGTATACATGACGCCCCCATCAAACTCCTTGGTGCCATGCCAATCAATCGCAAAGTACT
This sequence comes from uncultured Kiritimatiellota bacterium, assembly GCA_934635045.1. Taxonomy (GTDB): domain Bacteria; phylum Verrucomicrobiota; class Kiritimatiellia; order RFP12; family UBA1067; genus UBA1067. The sequence goes on from CAKTZA010000023.1 coordinate 8,299, forward strand.
GATCATTGCGATTCCAGAAGACATTGCAGCAGAACTGATGTATCTTTCCAAGCTTGCCAGAGTCGATAAGTTTCTTCATCATCTGCACAATCGGATTGAAGCGGTTCTGATAGACAGGAATCAGCCGCTTGCCGGCCTTCTCGACACGGCGAAAGACCTCGTAGGCCTCGCGAAGCGTCAGCGAAAGAGGCTTCTCGCAAAGAATTGTGGGCGCGTCAACCTGTTCGGCAATTGCGCAGACATGGCGTGGATGCAGCCCCGATGGAGTCAGCACCGAGATGACATCAAGGTCTTTGCCGTTCAAATCCAAGTAATTGGTGCACCAATTACACCCCAGTCTCTCAGCCAACGCCTTGGCGCGATCTTCCTTCTTGTCACAAACCCATGTGATCTTGACTTTCCCCTTGTTCGCAAGAACGGCATCAGCATGTCGCGCGGAAATGCGCCCGCATCCAACCAGACCAACTTTCACCATTTTCTTAGACCTTTCTGATTATTTCCTTCAATTCGTTAGAAACGAAAACAATCTCCTCTTCCGTTAAATACGGATGCATGGGCAACGCAAAAACCTGCTGCGACACCCTTTCGGCATTCGGGAACGCACCTCGACCGAGATTCAAGTAGGACATCGCGCCCAAAAGGTGCATCGGCTTGGGATAGTAGCAGTTGACAGGGATCCCCCTATTTCTCATCGCCGTCATAATCGCATCACGTTGGGGATGCTGTACGCAAAATTGAGCCCAGACCGAGACATTGCCATCTGGAATCTTCGGTAGCACCACGCCCCCCCCCCCCCCCTGAGTTCGCGCAGATAAGTCTGAGCCACGCGTTGACGCTCGTCAATTTCATGTGGGAATATCTTCAACTTCTCAATTAGCACCGCAGCCTGCAACGTATCCAACCGCCCATTCAAGCCAAGCCGAACATTGTCATACTTGTCAGTTCCCTTGCCATGTACAAGAATTGAACGAAGTTTCTCCGCAAGGGCATCATCATCTGTGAAGACGGCTCCACCATCTCCATAGCAGCCAAGCGGTTTCGCAGGAAAGAAGCTCGTGCAACCGATCGTCCCGAACGTCGGCGCCCGGCGCCCGTCCTGCAATGCACCCAGCCCCTGCGCAGCATCCTCAATAATGGCAAGGCCATACTTACGAGCAAGAGGCACAATCTTGCGATAGTCGGCGGCAAGCCCGAAAAGGTCGACAGGACAGATGGCCTTCGGAACAAGCTTACCCTCGGCAATCGTCTTCTCGATCACAGCTTCAAGCCTATCTGCGTCCAAAGAGTATGTCTCCGAATCAATGTCACAGTAAACCGGCGTGGCCCCCTCGCGCGCAATTGTCTCCGTTGTCGCAAAAAATGTGAACGGTGTCGTAAAGACGGCATCACCCCTGCCAATGCCCAGTGCCATAAGGGCCATTGTCAGAGCCTCTGTTCCGCTTGAGCACCCGATGACATGACGAGCCCCAATAAACGCCGCCAAACTGGACTCAAACTGTTTCACCTCCGGCCCCATGATAAACTTGCCGTGGCGCATGACATCAAGGACTGCGGCATCGACCTTGTCCTTGATCGTCAGATACTGATGCCTAAGGTCATTGAACTCCATTAGATGTGCTCCTCAAAACCGCGAAAGTGAACGTTCAACGCATGCAATGGCGCTAAAAGCGTACCAAGCGGCGAATCCTTGGTGAGCTTAGCGAACGCATTGACGTCTTTCGGAAAGCATTTGCCGCCATAACCGCATTTACCATCAGGACCAGGGACATAAGTGTGCATATCATTGATGTATCCGGAAAGAAGAACCCCAGTATGGACCTTCGCCCAGTCTGCCCCCATCTTCTCGCAATACTCCCTGACGGCGTTGAAGTACGTCACTTTGTACGCGCCAAAGACATTATGCGCATACTTTGTGATTTCAGCTTCCAACGACGACATCACCGTAAACCGCTTGCCAGGAAAGACCGCTATCAAGAGCGCAAGCGCCTCGGCGTTTCCCTCAACAGGAAAGACCATTGTCTGCTTACGGAAATCTTCGATGTAGGTGCGCTCCGTCAGAAACTCTGGCATATAGTAGACCCTATGGCGCGTCTGCTTGGAGAGTATGCCGGAAGTCCCAGGAAGAATTGTCGTGCGGACAAAGACTGGCTTGTCGGGGAGCGCTTCGATCAGGCTGCGCATCAAGGTCAAATCTTGCGTTCCATCGTCTTCCGTCGGCACATGGATTTGGAGGAAGTAAACATCTGCATCCGACAAATCGTCATTATAACCCTTTGGCGGATCGCTCACAACGATGCTCGCATTTGGATTGTTTTCCTCCAGCCAGGCCTTTAACGCACCGCCTACAAAGCCACAGCCAATAATACCTACTCTTATCATGTAGTCTCAACCTCTCTTATAATCTTCGCCGTCAATTTCAATGCCCCCCCCTGATTGAGGTGGTCTGAATCGCCGAAATCCTCATCGCCAAAATCATTATCTGCCATGAAATTCAGCAACCTGACATCGCCATGCCGCCCCATGAATTCATCGAGTCCCCGTCTCCAGCATCCCCCGTTCTTCAAACACGAAGAGTAATCGCTGCGATACGGAGGCAATACAACAAAAAAGCGTCGACCTTGTTTTCCCGTGAGTTCAGCGATATCATTAAGGAACAGACTCTGCTGATTACCCCTATTGGAATGTTTCAGATGGGCAAGAACACGCGCCTCCACATCTGTATTTGGAGGGAAGAACCAGCTATAGTCATTGTTTCCGCGGTAATTCGCTTCAACCGGGAAAGACAACACGTCTTGGCACCATTTCAACCTGTCCGCAATTTTCTGAAGGTTCTTGTCGCCGAACTCCGTATGGACACCATAAAACACTTCATAGGGAATGCACTTGTAAGCTTCAGAACACCGTTCTGTCTGAAATCCTTCAGAGAAGACATCGTAGAACAAGACGACATTCCCACCAGAAACGTCCCAAAACTTTTCAACACATGAATAAATGCCAGCCGCCAATCTCAAATCTACCGACGAGTTTGCGAAATTAAAGGACTGTGTCATTGCGCTCGCAAAGAAGCCCTTATGCGCATGCGAACTGCCCAACGCAATGGTTTTCACCTCCCTTGAAATGGAACGAAAGGCGAAAAGCTGCGAATAAGCGACCTTCAACTGAGGAACAAGTCCTTTGTTCCTCAATAAGCAATGCCTAAGAAACAATCTGCGAATAAGATGCATCACAACCATCCTCTACGCAACATCCTTTTCTGAAGATGCCTGTACAACTTGTAATATATTCGTCGCCGAACAGACCATTTGCATCCGTTTGCCGAAATGCGCGGCGCACTTCGAAGCAGCACATCACGCATTTGGAGGGTCACTTCGGAAAGCGCAGAACTTTTATCTTCACAGACAAAATTCCAATATTTTTCCTTCAGTTCCAAAACGCCACCATACGCACGCGCCCTCAGCACATCATATCGGCCATCAAAGTATTCATGCAGGTTGATCATGATCATGCAATTAAACAACTGCTGCTGAAATTCAGACATCGACTGCCACAGACCTGAACCCAAGATGCGATACACCGCATCGCATTCCGGAACATAATGACACAAGCCCTCATGCAAATGCGTTACCGAAAGGAAAGTATCCCCTCGAAACGAGGCTTCCTGATCAGCACGCAGATCTTGCCGTAATTTCAAAGGCAAGCCATTGTTGAAGACAACATTTCGGAAAACCGTGCCAAGCGCATTCCCGAAAACAGCGCAACCATTCAAGAAATCGGGAAACGACGAATCACATTCAGAATCACGGCCAATATATCTTTTTTGACGCCCGTCAGGGAAGAGCATTATGCTATCAGTCGCATAAATGGTATACTCACGATGGCCATCAAGAAAACCAACCGCTTTCTGCAATTTATGATCGTCACACCAATAGTCGTCTGGCCCCAAAACGCAAAAGTACGGTGTGCGGATATCCGCGTAAGCCCGTACAATGTTCTTAAATAATTTTCTGTTCTGATTTGACGGCAGCACACTTATCGTCTCCGGGTGCTCTCGCTGATATTGAAGCGCTATCTCCAATGAACCATCAGTCGAACAATCGTCCGCTACAACAATGCGAAAACGGAAATCCGCCTGTTGACGAAGAACGGAGTCCAACGCCGGCCCCAAATATGCCGCCTTGTTGTAAAGCGGAACGATAACCGTAACTTTACAAGCCTCACTCTGATTCATCAGACCTGCTCCTTATCTGTGTCAATTACCTCGTTCGGGAAACAAAAGGTATATCCTTTCAGCCGAAAAACAATCACAAGCAAATAGAAAGTAACTCGTCTGGAAAATCCCCACCCGTTCGGATGCCCCTGTAAAACAACATATGGCAAATGACATTCTCGAACAGAGCGCAAGCATTTGAGTAGAGATGGATTCCCACACGGCCATTCCATATCGGCACCACGCATGAGACATCCGTCAAAAGATTTATCTCCAAAAAACCAGTACCTAATTGCGGCACATTCCCTCACCGCCCTCGCCGTAGAAGCAGAAAAAGCATTGCATGGCGCACCAAACGTCTGCATCTCAACACCCAGCAAATCCCGCACAACATTCTCCGTTCGTTTGATATGGGAAACCGCTTCCGCAGGGGATAGCGTCGAAAACTCGCCCGATTCATGCGTGTATCCATGATTCCAAAAGTGATAGCACCCCGACGCGAGTGCCCTCTTCGCCCAAAGCACGTCTCCATTGGACCATTGCTCCGCAGCCTTCCCTATGATTCCCCATGTTATTTTCACACGGAAGATGCGAATAAACCGATCAATTCGTCTCACATTGGCATTCGGCGAGAAGAAATCGTCAAACTTAAAAACGATACGCAACTTCTTCATTAGGAATCACGCCCATGACAAGTGTTCATGAATATTACACCATCGCCAATGGATCGGCAAACAACGCTTCCTGCGCCAACCACGGCTCCGACGCCAACCGTAACGCCTGGCAGGATTGTCGCATTTGCGCCAATCACGGCCCCTTGCTTGACAACAACGGGTTCTGCCCTGAAGTTGGCAGCATTACCCGACTTCGGATGCCGATCATTGCAGAATGTCGCATTAGGTCCAATGAAGACGTTGTCCTCAACCCGCATCCCATCCCAAATCTGGACACCGCATTTAATTGTCACGTTATCACCAATAACCACATCATTCTCGATGAAACAATTGGCACAGACATTGCAATTTTTGCCTATTTTCGCCTGCGGCAAGACGACGCAAAACTGCCAGATCCGAGTCCCCTCGCCAATGTCCTTCGACCGCACATCTGACAACGCATGGATGAATGGTGGATTCATGCAACCCTCTTCTTCTTCAACTCGTCCATAAACATCTTCAATTCTTCGGGAACAGCATTCTCCGCCTGATACGTCGCAATGGACTTCACAAGATCAGAAAACGCAATCGTTCCGCCTTCTTTCCGCCCGCCGCAATAAACGTCTGTCTTCAGCCGCTCAAAGATTTGCTTCCCCGGAAAGATAATGCGCCACTCATCATTAGTTGACGCAAGAGCGTCTCTGTAACGTTGCTCCGCCAAGTCAATGCGCTTTCGCAATGCTTCTTCCGAAAACAGATTAATCGCCCGCGTAGCCCCTGAATGGAACCAATCATGATTCAGCAAATACCTCTCCAGATCCTGTCGGTTCTCCACATCGCATCTTGGTCGCGCATTGGCAGGGCTACAGGGGAACCCTTCTGTATAATCTGATTGGAACTCATACAAGACATCTTCGCAAACCACTTGATATAATATCTCTTTTGCGATGTTGTGCGCCAAATCACGGTAATGAACATTCGTCTTTTTGTATCGAATCGCCAAGTTACAATGCGCAAGGGCCGTCCAGTCCAGCAGATAATTCTCGATCTCGTGCCGCTTTCCTCGGAAGACATGAGTTTCAGGATTCGACCAACTGATGACATTGTCGCGGCCATAATCCCGATCTACCCAACCGAACGCATGTTCAGACGGCAAGGAATCACGCCCCCAGCTAATCGTCACCAAGCCGTTCACCCCATCAGCGCCACCGACGCTCACCATCTGAACAATGGACGACTCCGCATTGAACAATGTCGAAAAATAATCGCATGTACGAACATCTTCCAAAAGCAGATGCAAATCGTAAGTCTGACTCAGGAAGGAAAGACGATTAGCCATGTCGAACCTCCCCCTCTGGAATTTCGTTCACCACATGGCCATTCTTTAAGAAAATACGCTCATCGCTATACACAGAATCCCAAACGGCAGGAGAATGCGTCGCAATGAAAAACTGTGTCCCCGGAGAATACTTACGCAATGTCGGAACCAGCATACGATGCCAAACGGGATTTAGATGCAGCTCAGGTTCGTCAAGAAAGACAAAATCTGCCGGAGCACCAGTCAAGAAACGATCAGCTATCAATGTCCCGAAGAGCGAAAGTATCTCAATTTCGCCCGAACTAAGCTCATCAACGCTCACGCGCCCTGTGCTATCCCCATGATCCAGATACAACTCGAACTTTGGCTCTGCGTCCGTACCAAATTTCTGAACGTCTTCTTGTCCTCCCGTCTCAATGTCTGCTACGAACCTGTCATTTCGATCTGGATAGAACTCATGCCACATCCGATCAACCTCTTTTCCGATCTTCGCAATCTTGTCCGCCATCTCCTGACCGGATGGATAACTCGCATAACTCGGAAGACTCACAAGCCACTGCTTGAGATTCCACAGGGCATTACGCTCTTCCTTGTCCGGACGTCGACCCTTCTTACCAACGCGAAGCGTTATCCCATGGACTCGCTTCGGAGCCCGCCACGACGAAAAGTACAGCGCGTTGAACCCTGTGATGTCTCGTTGCCGCCTCTCATTCAAAGCTGCAGTGAGGTGAACCTCAAGAGATCCGTCAACACAGGTCAATGAAACTTCGTAGGGCTGGTCTTTCAGCGGTTCGCGCATTTCAAACGGGCATCCAAGAGCCACCAAGATCGCCTCGAGCACACTGCTTTTACCTGACCCGTTCAAACCTGCCAACACAAGGCAATCACTCTGGGTGTCAAGTTCACACGTGAACTCGTGAATCGCCCGGTAGTTCCTAATTGAAATCTTGCTAATTCTCATGCGAGGCCCCTTTCTAAACGAACTTTCAGAAACTCCCCGTAGTCCCGAATGTAGTCCGCCTCGTTATAATGTTCGCTCGCGAGAACCATGACGACGCAATCTGGCGAGAAGTTCGTGAACTCGCGCCAGACGTTGTTTCTGATGTGCAGCCCCTTGGTCGGCGAGTCGAGATGATAGGTCTCGCGATGCGCGCCGTCATCAAGGATGAAGTCGCACGAGCCCGACGTGCAGATCACGACCTGCTCCAGGTTCCTGTGGGCATGATGGCCGCGCACGACATTCGGTTCCGTGCCCCAGATGTAATAGACGCGCTTAATCTCAAACGGGAAGTCCGCGCCCTTTTCGAGCGCGACCAACGACCCCGTCTTGTCGCCGTGAACCGGAAATGTGAGAACCTCGCCAATCATGCGCATATTATATCATACAAACGCATTCACTGCCGCGACAACCGCCGAAACCTCGTCGTCCGTCATCACGGGCGAGATCGGGAGCGAGAGTTCCGTCGCGTGGATCCCCTCCGTGACGGGCAATGCGAGCGCGTGCCACTCCGTGTAGGCGGGCTGGCGGTGCGGCGGAATCGGATAGTGGATGACCGTCTGGATGCCGCGTTCCGAGAGATGCCGCTGCAAGTCGTCGCGGCGGTCACAGAAGACGGTGAAGACGTGAAAGACGTGCGGAAGTAGTCCGCTCCGCAAGGCATCTGCGCCCGAAGGGTTCGGGTTGTCCGGCAGACGAATCGCGTGATTCGAGATCTCGGCGCAGTAGCGTGCGGCAATCTCGGCTCGGCGACGGTTGTCCGCATCAAGGTACGGCAGTTTCACGCGCAGCCACGCCGCCTGAATCTCGTCGAGGCGGGAATTCGTGCCGCGATACGGAAAGTGATACTTCACGTCGCTCCCGTAGTTGCGCAGCGCGCGGATTTTCGCCGCCAAGGCCGCGTCATTCGTCGTCACCGCGCCACCGTCACCAAGGCAACCGAGATTCTTGCCCGGATAGAACGAAAAGCCTCCGGCATCGCCCAAGTTGCCGACGCGCCGCCCGCCGAACGCGGCCCCGTGCGCCTGTGCGCAATCCTCGATGACCTTCAGCCCGTGGCGCTGCGCCACGCCCCAGACCCTCGTCATGTCCATTGCGCGACCGTAGAGGTGCACGACCATGATTGCTTTCGTCCGCGCGGTGACCTTCTCTTCGATCTTCGCGGGATTGATCAGGCATGTCACCGGGTCGGGCTCGACGAGGACAGGCGTCGCGCCATTTGCGCTGACGGCAATGAGCGAGGCGATGTACGTGTTCGCGGGCGCAATCACCTCATCGCCCGGGCCGATTCCCATCGCCTGCACGATGAGTTTCAGCGCATCCAGCCCGTTCGCGCAGCCGACCGCGTGCCGGACGCCGCAAAAGGCCGCGAACGCCCGCTCGAATGTCGCGCACTCGTCGCCGAGCAGATACCAGCCTGAATCGAGAACCCGTTTCGACGCCGCGTCCAGCTCGGCGCGGAAGCGTTCGTTCACTTTCTTCAGATCGAGAAACTTGACCATCATTTGCTCCGGATTAGCAGAAGAACTTCATAAGGCAGAACGCCAGCCAGGAAAGAATGCAAAGAACAGAAACGAACAAGACCTGACCGCGCAACTGCCTGATCTTCCTCCGCTCTCGGGACGGCTTGAGCGGCACACGCTCAAGATCCCGCATGTAATCCGCAAACGAATAGCCGAACATGGTCTGCAGATCGTCCTGCATTTCCTTTGTCCGCATCGACTGCATGATCGCAGACAGTCCCCAGACCTTTCGCTCGGCAAGCCGAGACGTCAAGGCAATCCGACCGAGCCAAAAGAGGATGTGACGCATCTCAATCGGGCGCTTCGGGAAGAAATCGACAGACGGGAAACACCTCCGCAAGTCCGCATCCGTCTTGAACAGGCGCGAAATCTCGTCCATCAGGACAAAAGACTCTGCTGCCAGCCGAAGACTTGACGCATCCGAGATCGTGGAGATGCCCTCTCCACACTGGCGGTAGCGCACCAAGGGCCTGTCAATGAAGAAGAACGAATGGGAGAATGCGAGCTGGAATTCCATCAATTGATCCTGCCGCTGGCAGATTCCACGCGGAAACGGCAGAATTTTGCGGAGGGCTGACGTTCGAACGACCATCCCCGGAGATACGAAACCCGCCCCGTCCAGAAAGAACCGTTCAAACAAGCGATCTCGTACCGACAGGGGAACACGACCGAGAACCTTTCCTGTCAGGCGGCCATTTGCCGTCATTCGCGACAGCTGAACGAATCCGACATCACCGTCAGGCCGTTCGCGCATCTCGCGCAGGACCACTTCAACGTATGACGCCTCCAACTGGTCATCTGAGGCTATCAGCGAGCAGATCGGCGCCCTGGCCAAGCCAAGGGCATCTGCAAGCGCCGCGTTAATGCCCTGGTTATACGCATGCCGTACAACACGGATACGCGGATCCTCGAAGTCCGCAAGTCTCTGGAGGTTGTCATCCGTCGAGGCGTCGTCAACCAAGACAAGTTCCCAATCTGAGCAGGTCTGAGCCAATACGCTACGGACAAATTCAGAGACATATCTTCCGTGGTTAAACGATGGGCACAGGAAACTGATTTTCGGGTCTTCTGTCATGAGGATTCTTTCTTCGGGTCCGTCATCTGTTCGCCGCAGCATCCGACCAGTTCTTCATCCGCCACAGGCGATAGGCCGCCTTCAGGCTCAACTTGCCGACGAATTCGGGATACGCCTTCAGCAGATCCGCGTGGGCGGCAAGGAAAGTCTGCCGCAACGAGGCGTCCCTCGTTTTGTAGACGCGCCCGACCGTCGACGAATAGCCGTCTGCCGCCTGACGCAGGGCGAAACGCCGCAAGGCGGGCTCCGCCTGTCTCCGCGCCGTCTCGAGCACCAGGCGCACGACGGCAATCGAGCTGTGGAGCTTGCGCGGGGTAAACGGCGAACGGATCAGGGAGGCCGCCCCCGCATTCGCGCAGTAGACATACAGAGGCGCCGCGACCAGGGCAAACGTCCCGACGGCGCACAGGATGTCCGTCGTGACGGGAAAATCCTCATAGACGGTGTCGGGGTAGCGGCGCGTCCTGAACAGGTCGGCGCGATAGAGCTTGTTGCAGGCGCTGTACTGAACCTTCTTTCCGGCGATTCGCGGCGAAGGCAGGATGCGCCACCGGGGCAGCACGCCGACGCGCGTGAGCCGCCCGGCAGACGGGTCGGCGTCACGGCCGAACGAATCCGAAACGACCAGCGCCGCCTTCGAGGCGTCGGCAACCGCCGCAAACGTCGAAAGCGCCTGCGGCGGAATCCAGTCGTCCGAATCCACAAACGTCACGTAATCGCCTGTCAGACGGTCAAGCCCCGCATTCCGCGCCGAGCCAAGCCCGCCGTTCGGCTTTGTCAGCGCAATCCAGGAAAGGCGCGAATCGTCCGCCTGCCGAGCCCGTTGCGCGTACTGATCGAGAATCGCCGCGCTTCCGTCCGTCGAGCCGTCGTTCACGCAGATGATCTCGACCGCGCCCCCTTCCTGCGCAGAGAGGAACTGCCGCGCCGCCGCGAGGACGGAATCGAGGCAGCGCGCAAGATAGCGCTCGACGTTGTAGACGGGAATGACGACGGATATCTTCATTGACCTCTTTCAGCGGTCGATGTACGTGAACCCATTCCGAATGGGTTCAGAGAACGTGCAAATGCCTGTCGCAAGCTTTTCCATGCCGCAGATTATACCATATTCCGCTCGCGCCGCGCCGACCATTACGCCTCTTGCCAAGACAGTAATCTTCATCGCACTACGTTTCCACGCTAACCGGAATCGTCCAGTTCTCGACATCGTTCACCTTCATCCGACTCCAGTCGCACTCCAGCCTGAAGCACGCGTGCATGAAATAGTCGATGACGCGCCGGAAGATCTCGACCTCGTGATCAAACATGTTCACGGACTCTCCCCAATCGAGAAAGCTTCCGCGCCTCTTCTCTTCCTTGCTTCGGACAAGCGGCAGATAGCCGAAGATGCGCAGACGCCGGACTTTCTTTATGTCGAAATACGGCGGCTCGTCAGGGAATGCGCCCTGCCTGAAATCGACCCATTTGCTTTCGTGCGCATCAGCCACCCACCCTTTGTCACTTTCAAGGAAGATGCCCTTGACGTTGTCGTTCCTTATCGTGCAGAGCGTCTGCCGTAACATACCGAGCCAGTAGTCCGCCTCCTTCTTCGTCATGTCCGTCTTAACGGGCGGCTGGACGGGCTTCGGCGGCGGGGGCGGATCGTCGTTCTTTGGCCATCCAAACCCATTCTCGTCGATGTCCCCCCAAAACTTCAAGTCGGGATTGTATCGGCGAAGTTCCTCAAGCCCCTCGCAGAAGATGCGGAAATTCGCCCGTGGCGGATATGGCACATTGAGATATTCAGAGCGACTTGTCTTGCGCCGGATGCCGTCCTGGGGAAAGTCGAAGCCGTAATCCGCATACTGCACCTGAACGGCCGCTTCAGCGAGCGAGACGCCGGACTTCTCCGACCATTTCACAATGCGGTTCAGCATGCCGCAGAAATAGAACGGGAGGTGAAAGTCGATTCCGCGCCCGCTGCCGTACTTCGGGTTCGAAATGAACTCCTGAACGCAACCGCCGTAGACGCCGTAGACGAAATTGCGCTCCTCCCCCTTGCAGGCGTAGGAATTGTCGTCCTCGACCATCAGCGTGTTCGGAAGGTCTTCGGCAGGGACGACGCAACCCGAAAGCTTCTTCTTGTAGTTGCCGAACCAAAGGCCCTCATAAGGTTTGCTCTTTTCGTCGTCGTGGAAGCGCGTCGTATCCACGCAGTCGCCGCGCGAAAGGACCCGGAAGGCCGGGATTGCCTTGCTGGCGTCCGAGAACGCCCGTTCCATAAGAATCGGGCAGAGTGCCCGGTTCCGTTCTTCGACCGCATTGCTGAAGAACACGATTTCAAAGCTGTGGTCATGAACCCATTGCAGAAGCTCGAACGCGCCGTTGAGGAAGAAATGCGGCAACTCGCGACCGCACGCCTCGATGACGACGTGCATTCGGTCAAAGTCGTTCCCGGCCGGATGCGCCGCCATCCAGGTCTTCACCTTCTCGGCGTCGGGCTCCTTGAAATAGGGCGTCTCCAGAGAGCCGTCAAGGTCAAATGCGATCGTGCGCTTCACGATAGCCTCCTTTTTCGGTCTTGTCAATGTACGTAAACCCGTTCCGGATGAGTTCGGAGAACGTATAGATGTCTGTCGCAAGCTTTTCCATGTGGCGTATTATAGCATAAAAGGATACCAACCGCCCTTACAGGAGCACCTCGCGCAGAAGCCTAATGCCGCATCTTCTTCAGCAGCTTTCCCGGATGCGTCCAGAGGTAGAACTTGCGCGCACGGTCGGCCCGATGGCGGATGTTCGTCTGGTAGCCGTAGCCGTTGAGCCGCCGCGCCGCGTCGAGCGGCTGGTCGAAGATGTGCCGGAGGAAGTCCGTCAGGCGCGCCTCGTACCACGCGAACGGACGGACAGACGTCGGCGCCGAAAGCTTCGCGAGATAGGCCGCGTCATCCTGGTCGAGACGGACGATCTCCTCGATTGCGCGATCCATGTCGTCCCGCGAGGCGACGCGAACCATGCAGGCGGGGTCGAAGTCCGCCGCGATGTCCGGGTTACCGTAGTAGATCGGCACGCTGCGGACGGCCAAAGGCTCCATCACCTTCTCGGTCGTGTAGCTGGGCACAACCGAGTTCTCGAAGGCGATGTTGAACTTGTACTGGGCGATGAACGCGCTCTTGTCCGGCACGCGCCCGCCCACGTTGTTGAGGATCTTGCCGCCCGACGCGACGGGCCTGTACTTCGAGAGACGGCGGAAGAACTCGACGCGCGCCGGGTCGCCGTCCTCGTTCGAGACGACAAACGAGCAGAAGCCTCGGTTCAGGAGCGTGCCCTCGTCCGCCGGCGCAAGCGGAGGAAGCGCGCAGAGCTTCCTGAAGTCACCGTAAAAGGCGAACAGGGGAATTCGCAGGTAGCGGTCGCCGAACGTCAGGTCGTCGAAGCCGACGGCGCAGTCGAACTGGTTGAAGTCCGGCACAGGGCCGTCGCCGACGAAGACGATCCTCACGGCGTCCGGGCATGTGAACCTCGCTTCCCTTTGCAATATGCGAGCAGTTTCATTCCACGCCGAGTCAGAACACGCTCATGACTCCCAAAGCTCCTTGACCCATGGGCACGGGCGCGTCCACCCGTCGATGTGCTTCGACCCCCGAAATCCCGCGATCGCCTGCTCGGGCGAGGGCGAGCCGTGAAAGCAGAGGATGTGCGCCTCCTTCGCCATGCGCGGCACGAGGAAATGGTTGAGCGGCCACGGCCACGTGCAGGAGCGCTTGAACGAGCGCACGAAGCTCTCCGGCCAGAAGTTCACCTTGTCGAAGCCGACGGCATGCGTCATGTACGCCTGCTCCGTGCCGTAGACCGCCGGATCCATCGCCACGTCGGACTCGCGCCGGAACGTCTCGTAGACGTAGTGGCTCTTCGGCCCCGCATCGAACCGGAAGCAGCTCGAGTTGCCGCAGAACGGCACCTTGCGGAACAGGCGCTTGCGCAGGGCCACCCAGTTGCGGATGATGCAGAACGTCCCCGGCCGGTAGTCGAAGAAGCAGTCGAGGTCGCCCATGACGATCTGGTCGATGTCGAGGAAGAGCGTCGGGCCGGAGAGATCGGCGAAGCCATCCCGAAAGACGAGAAGCTTCACGTAGATGCCCGGCCAGCCCGGGTAGCGCGCGTTCGGACGAAGCCAGTCGGGCTTTTCGGGGAACGGCACGGCCTCCACGCCATCCTGGAGCCCCGCCGGGTCATCCGTCACGCAGACGAAGCGGAAAGGTCGGTGGAGATTGCGCTTCACGCCGCGGTAGATGCGGTTCACGTACTCCGCCGAATAGAGAGTCCCCCACTTGAGGGTCAGAATGTTGACGGGTTGGGTTTCCATTGTCAGCGATCCTTTCTGCCGCACACGGACGCATCCCGCACGGATGGGGCAGACGTCATGTCACAGGACTCCTTCAAGACCGCCACAAAACGCCGAAGCGGCCTGTCACGACGCGCGACGTCAAGGGCGATGAACGGCGAATGCGGCGACCGCTCCACCCTCCGGGAGGCGATGCGAAGACGAGCATGGTTGAGCGCCACCAGCCATTCGTCCGCCGGCCAGGGAGACGCACGAACGAACGACAGGAAAAGGTCCGCGAGCCGCCGTCTTGCGCGAGCCGACAGCCCGCTGCGCCGGGCGCGTTCCGAAAAGGCGTACGCCGCATCCTCGCAAGCCAGGCCCTTCCTCATCATGTCAAAGTCAAAGACCGCCGACAACTGATCGCCGTCAAATCCGTAATTCTCCTCCTGCAAGTCTCCATGGATGGTCACGAGCGCACGCCCGCGATACGACCGTTCCGGCTCGGGAATCGACAGCAGCGGCCGCATAAGCCCCGCCAGAAGCGGATGCCGCCGTGCATAATCCACCAGCAGGGCATACTGCCGATCAGGCGAATCCTCTTCGTCCGGAAGGACCTCGCCGCGATAGGCATTCAAGACATCCTGCAGCTCGCCGCACCCCAACAGAAAAGACGCCATCTGGCAATCGGTCATGTCCTCTGCATTCACGCGAACAGCGCGTTTCCATTCCAGGCACAGAACCACATAGCCGTCAAAATCGAGCAGACTGGGAATCCGTGGCCTAGCCAGCAACCGGCAATCGCGGGCACATGAGAGGAAATCAAGCGACTTCTCCGCCAGATGCCGGTCAGAGAGCTTCACGAACAGCGGCTCGCCGGCGGACGTCACGCCTTTGAAGACGGGCCAAGCGCACGAGACTGCGATGGGCGTCAGCGAGAGAGAAGCCTCTCCCAACTTCCCTGCCAGCAAAGCGGACAAACGGTCGATGTCCACGCCATTCTGTCTTACCCGATTCATCTTGCGCACGTGTCCTTCCGCGAAGCGCCGATGTCTGCCACGAACTTTTCCATGCCGCGTATTATATCAAATCCATCCGCGTTCCGAATCTCAGGACCGACGGAAAACGTCCTGTCAGCGTGTGATGATCTGACGTGGCAGCAAATGGTCGTCGGATGCGTCCGTCACGTCAAACGGCGGGTTCCGGATGTCGCGCGTCGCCCAGTCGAAATGCTGACGGACGAGCGCCAGGGCTTTCGGGCTGAAATGGCCATACGGATAGGAGAACGTCCGGCAGGGCTGCCCCGTCCACGCCTCGATCTTCGCCTTCGACTCGACCAGTTCGCGCGCAACCGACCGAATGCGATCGACGTGCACGTGACGCACCGTGTGCGAGCCGACCTCGCACAGGCCGGACTCGGCCATCTCCCGGACTTCCGCCGGCGTCACGACCGACCGATGGAAGTAGCCTTCGAAGTCCAGCCGTGAGCCGAAGATCATCCGCATGACCGTACGTCCGTCCAGGAACGGGAGACACCGCTTGATCCGACGATAGAGGCGGAAGCATCGGTCGGGGTCCTTGCCCTGCGCCAGCGCCGTGTCCACCAGCAGCATCATGCCGTCCAGCTGCGCGTAGGGGCAGATGCGGAAGCCCCTCTCGACCAGGCCCGTCGCGAGGTAGAAGACAAACGGCACCTCCAGCCGCCGGAAGAGCGGAAACGCCTCGGTGTAGACGTTTCGGAAGCCGTCGTCAATGGTGATGAGGATGTTCCGGTGCGCATGCGCGTCGCGCTTGTCCGCCAGGAACCGCTCGCCCGAGACGAACGTCCAGCCGTCGCGCCGCGCCGCATTGATTTTCCGTTCAAGGCAGGCGGGCGAGACCGTCAAGTTGCGGAAGATCTCGCAACGCGCGGTGCGCGGCGAGTCGTCCTCCACCGAGTGGAGCATCCAGATCAGTCCCTTGTTCATCGGTCAAGGCGGTTGTGCGTGAAGATGCCGTCCGGGAGGCCGATGCGGAACTTCCTCGCCCGCCACCAGCGGCAGTTGAGCGGCTTCTCGAAGTCCTGAAAGCCACCAACCGTCCGATGGGACGGATGCGCGTCCGCATAGTCGGCGATCCGCAGGAAGAGTTCGCGGCGGATCAGCACGGGGTTGTTCGTCCAGTTGAGGTAGGCGGACGTCGTGACAAGCCCCTCCGGCTCGCGCATGAAGACCTTTGGGAACAGGAGCTCGGGCGCGCGCTCCACGTAGGCCCCGCGCGCGGCGATGCGCCGGGCCTTGAAGGGCCGCAGCCAGCGCACAAGCGGATTCGCCGTCACGAGCTGGTCGCGCAGCCGGAAACGCGGGTCAATGTCCTTCGGACGGAAGACCGAGGAGTACTTCTTCGGATCCGTGCACGGCACGCCCGGATTGAAAAGCGACCTCAGGCGCACCATGTCGACGCGGCCGCTGCGGATCCACTCCAGCGCCGTCGCGAGCTCGGACACGGCGGCCTCCGGCGGCACCGTGAGGTTGAAGTCGTTCTCGAGATAGAGGACGAATTCGCTCTTCAGCGTCTCGACGACCCACCGCATGCCGTCCTGAATGCCGATGTTCTCCCGGCGGCCCTCGAAATCGATGCCGGCCTGCGCGGCCACGCGGCGATCCTCCGTTGAGCACTCCTGGAAGAAGATCCTGAACTCGGCGAGACGGGAGGGGAAGCCCTCCCGACCGCCATATTGGGCCAGCGTGTGCGCCACCGTCTGCGGTGCCCGCCAGGACAGGATGCCCGCGCTAATGGGAAGACTCTTCATGCTTTTTGCCCCACAATCCGCTCCAGTGCCGCGACTTCCGCGTCCGTCAGTTCGGCGAACAGCGGGCGCTTGGCCTTCGACAGGCGCCCCGCGTTGTTCTTGACGAAAAGGATGAACTGGTTGGCCTTCTTCTCCGGCAGGTCGACGACCTCGCGCATCTCTCGGCGCATGCGGTCGTAATCGACAAGGTAGTCGAGCTCCAGCCGCCATTCGGAGCGAATCGTCTCAACGATCAGCCGCTGGAACTCCTCGACAATGAACGTATAGTCGATGTAACGGTAAAGATCTGCGCTCTCGCCACGGACAGAGACTTCGCCTCCGGCATCGACGGCATAGTCAAGACGGCCCATCAGCCGGCGCGAGAAGGACTCCAGCATGCGATCGTAGACGATCGGCTTCTTCATCAGCACCGCCGAAATCGGGAAAATCAGCCCGCCCGACGGCGCGAACCCCATCCGCGAAAGGATCGCGTGCATCAAGTAGCGGTGAAGCCGCCCGTTTCCATCGTCAAACGGGTGGATGAAGACAAAGGCAAAGCTCATGACGGCCGCAAAGACAACCGCATCCATGTCGCTTCCCAGCAGACGATCCAGCGTCCGAAGGAACCCGCCCATGATGTCCGGCACGTCTTTCGGCTGAACGGCGACGAAATGGATTTTCTCATAGTCAGGCGTCACCGTCTCGCCGACATACACCTGATCCGTCCGCCAGTCGCGCTGCGCATAGCGCGCATCGACGATGCGGTTCTGGACATCCACAAGGGCCGATTTCGACAGCGGCACCTCGCGCATCGTTCGCAGCAGCTCGACAAACGCGCCCATCCGCTTCTGGTCGGGCGTCTCGCGCTCGATGGCAAAGGACGAGCGCGTCTCCTTGACGTAAAGGTAGTGGACGGCACGGTAGAGCAAGTCGGCCGGATATCTCGCCAGCAAGTCGTCTGAAATCGCCTTCAGCTTCGCGGACGTGTATTTCTTCACGAGATCCGTCTTCCGGACAAGCGGCGAGAACGACCTGTCGCCCAGCAAGTTGTTTACGATGCGCTGTCGCCGAATCCGAATGGCCACGCCTGTCGGGCAGGCGACCTGCACGGCCTCGTCGACCAACGGCACATACCCCCCCTGCTGCACATCGGCAATTTCCAGCGTCCGCTCCGTGAGGAATTCATAAAGAAACCAGATACGACGCCCAACCGCCCCCGTCGGATGGCGAAGAACCAAGGCCTCCAGCTCCGCCTCCGGCACACGTTCAAACAGGGCTTTCAGCACCTCAAGATTCACGCCTTCGTTCTTGAGGGCGAAAACGAGATGCCCTTGCCACGTGTCTTCCAGCGTCATGCGTCCGCGCGGGTAAATGCGCGAGACGATTCCCTCTTGCAGGGCAACGGAAGCCATCGACCGATCCGTCAGGAAGGCACGTGCCATCAAGTCACAGACCGGAAGCGAGAATTCTTCAACGAGCCGAAGATATCCAACGGATTCCATGCGGGTATTATAGCATATCTGACAATGCAGAACTTGGCAGATTCCGGCTATCCGCTGCAAAAATCATTACACGTCTGCAAAAATCATTACAAACGGCCTTTCCGCTGCAAAAAACATTACGCATCGTCAGGCCCCCTCCAGCTGGCGCACGACGTCCGCGGGGACGGGTTCGCGGAAATAGTTGTAGTTCAGCACCCACTTGGACGGATGGCGGCGGATGACCCGCTCCAAAGCCGTTGCGCACCGCTGGGTCGTCGCCCGGATGTCCCGCGCCGCATCGGGCGGAATCGTGTCAAGGACCTCGCAGCGGTAGCGGCCGTCCTTCAGCGGACGCGACCACGCGACGACAATCGGCGCCTTCGCCTTCGCCGCGAAGAACGCCGGCGCGGCCGAGACGGGCAACGGCCGCCCGAAGAACCGAATCCACACGCCACCCTCGTCGGGCTCGACCGTCTGGTCGACCAGCAGCCCGAGCGACTTGCCCGCCTTGATGCCCGCCATCAACGGACGAAACGCCCCGTCCGCCGACACAATCTCCTGTCCGATCGACTCGCGCGCCCGCATCAGGAGCCGCGTCATGCCGGACGTGCCGATGCGCTTGGCGACGGACATCATCTGATGCCCCTCCAACAGCGCAAGCTGCGACAGGATCTCCCAGCAGCCGAGGTGCCCCGACACCGTGACCGCCGGACGGTTCGCCCGCAGGAACGCCCGCCCCGCCGCGTCCATGACGCCGACTGCCTTCACCTTCTTCTTGGCCCCGCAGCACGTCCAGAAGGCGTGTCCGACCGTCCGCGCCATGTTGCGGTAGGAGCCGCGGATGATCTTCGCCTCCCGTGCCGTCGGGTCGTAGGGGGCCAGTTCCGTCTTGAAGGCCGGTGTGCCCTCCGCGCCACGGCATTTGCCGAGGACGACGTGCAGCGTCTCCAGCGCACGCCGCTTGCCGTGGTAGTCGAATGCGTACATGACCCAGGCCGCAAAGTCGCAGAGCGCAAACAGCGCACGATGCGGCAGCGGCGTCAGGACGAGAAGCCCCAACCCGATGCCCAGCCACTCGAACGGGGCCTGAAGCGTGTGCTTGACCTTTTTCCAGCGGCACCGCCGTTGCCAGGCGCGCCAGCACGGATCCGTCAGGTCGCGCAGACGCGCGGCGATCTGCGACAGGTTCCTCCGCGTCTTCCAGTCGTGCAGCGGCGCGAGCCACCCGTCCTTCGGCGGCGTCTGTCCGACTGCGCGCATCGCCGCGTGGTACAGTTTGCGGTACGGACGGTGGCACGGCTTCCACGGCTTCTTCGGCCCCCAGAAATGGAGAATCGCGGGATGAAGCGCGGCGTCAAGACACTCGGCCGGCGGATTTCCCTGCCAAAGCGGCAGACGCGGATCGCGTTTCGGATAGCTCTTGATCAGGCGGTCATGGAAGTTCCATTTCAGCGGCAGAAGCCGCGTGCGGTCGTGGTAAAGCGCGTTCCAGGCGTCCTGCTCGATGCGGTCGGCGATGTCGTAGTGGGCGCGATACCACGCGAGAATCTTCTCCCACGTCCGCTCCGCCCGACACGCCGCCGCGTTGAAGACGATCGTCCCCGTGTTGAAGTAGCGCGTGACCGTCGGCGGCAGGATGCCCGTGCCCCAGACGGCCTCGGTGATGACGGGATCGCCCTTCCCGTACTCCGCCACGGCCGCGATGAGGTCAGCGTTGAGATTCAGCTCAAACAGCGGCGAGATGTCGGCGTTGAGCAGCATGTCAATGTCGAGGTGGACGATGTTGCCCGTCGCGTCGGACAGGATCTGCGGCGCGAAGATCGGCGTCCACGTGAAGACGTTCCACCGCGACCCGGCGCGATTGAGAATCAAGTCCTTGTACGGTTCGAGGAACGGCTCGACGTTGTGGTAGCGGATGGAGAACTTGGCGACGGGTTCGTCCGAATTGCCCTGACTGGCTTTCGCGTTGAACGCATCGACGATTTCCTGAAGCTTCGCCTTGCTCGCCGGCGAATGGCCGCCGAAGCCCTCGAAGACGTTGATGCGCAGCGGCGCGTCGCCACGATAGCTGTTCAGCAGCGACCAGACGGTCACGCACAGGAACTTCGCGCCGTTGTCATCGCAGCTAAAAGCGATATCGCGTATGGGTGTCAATGGTGATTCCATCACAAGACTTCTCGGATGGCCGCAAGAACCTTGTCCTGGTCGGGAGCGAGGCCGCAGTAGAGCGGCAGGCGCACGAGCGTGTCCGCGTAGCGGTCGCAGTTGGGGAGGGTCGGCTGTTGCGGGGTTCGCGTGGGGACGTGGGTCAGGGAATAGGACTGGTAGAATGTCGACGAATGGAGCGGCAAGTAGTGGAAGACCGTCAGGATGTCCCACGCCTTCATCTGCGCAATGAAGTCCGTCCGCGTCGCCAAGTCCGGGAACAGCAGGTAGAACATGTGCGCATTGTTCGTCGCGTAGCTGGGAATCTGCGGTAGCCGAACGGCATACCCCCCCCCCCCAGAGGGGTGATTCATGTCATTCGCAGTGAAGCCCATGCCCGTGAAGAAATCCCAGTAGTTCTGCCAGAGCCGCTTGCGCTCGGACTGGATCTCGTCGAGGTGCTCCAGCTGCGCCCAGAGGAACGCCGAGACGATTTCCGTCGGCAGGAAGGAGCTGCCCGTGTCGACCCAGCCGTACTTGTTCACCGCGCCCCGGAAGAACTCGGCGCGGTTCGTGCCCTTCTCCCAGATGATCTCGGCGCGGCGCACGAAACGCTCGTCGTTGACGACCAGAAGCCCGCCCTCGCCCGAAATGATGTTCTTCGTCTCGTGGAACGAGAACGCCGCGAGGTGTCCGATCGAGCCAAGGGGTTTCTTGCCATAAAAACTGTCGATCGCCTGGGCGGCGTCTTCGACGACGAGGAGGCCGTGGCGGTTCGCGAGGCCCATGATCGCGTCCATATCACAGGCGACGCCCGCGTAGTGGACGACGACGATGACCTTCGTCTTCGGCGTGATCAGCGACTCGAGCCGCGTCTCGTCGATGTTCGGCTGGTCGGCGCGGCTGTCCGCAAAGACGAGCGTCGCGCCCTGCCGCACGAACGCGAGCGCGGACGAGACGAACGTGTAGGACGGCACGATCACCTCGTCGCCCGGCCCGACTTCCGTCAGGATCGCCGCCATCTCCAGCGCGTCCGTGCACGACGTCGTGAGCAGGCACTTGCGGAACCCGTAGCGCTTCTCGAAATACGCCTGGCATTTCTGCGTGAATTCGCCGTTGCCGGAAATCTTGCCGTCCGCGACGGCCTGGCGGATGTACTCCGTCTCCTTCCCGGTCATGTAGGGTCTGTTGAAATGTATCACTTGACGAGTTCCTTGTAGACCGTCTGCGTCTTTTGCGACATTATATCAAAATCACAGAGGGCGCGGACGCCCTCGCGCCGCGTCGGGCGATTCGCGGCCGCCACCGCGTCGAGGATTTCCGCCGCGCCGCCGAACCGTCGCAGCAGCCGGACGGGCCGGTTCATCGCGAGCGCCTCGGCGACCGAGAGCCCGAACGATTCGGGCTTCGTCACGTTGCCCGAAACCACCACGTCCGCGAGCGACAGGCATTCGGGAATCCGCACCTGCGGCCCCGCGAACACCACGCGGTCGGCAACGCCGAGCGACGCGGACAACGCCTTCAGCTCGGCCGCGTAGGCGAGGTGACGCCGATCCGCGCCGCCGACAATCACGAGCTTCGTTTGCGGCCCGCGCAGGACGTCGCCCCACGCCGCGTCCGGCGTGACGTCGGGCCGTCCCGCGAGATCGCGAATGAGATGGTCGAAGCCCTTGAGCGGCGTGAGGCGCCCGACGGCCATGACGACGCGGTCTCCCGCCGCGAGCCCCCACGCGCGCCGCAGGTCGGCGACGACGCCCGCATCCAGCTTCGCCGGATCGAACCGCCCAAAATCCACCGCCGGGTGAATGACGCGAATTTTCTTCCTCAAGCCGCCCGCGTCCTGCGCGTCCCTCTTGTCCTGCGCGTCCTTTTCCGCGTAATTCGCGACGAGATAGTCAGCCAGAAACTGCGACGGCGTGATCACGCGGTCGCCCTTTGTCATCACCGCCGAATAGCGCGAGACGGAATTCGCCCCGTGCGCATAGGTGATGAAGGGAAGAGAAGAAATAATCGAATGATCGAATGGTCGAATAATCGAATTGCCGAATTGTCGAATCGTCGAATGGGAGAATGGTCGAATCGTCGAGTCGAGCTTGCGCGCGAGAACAAAAAGCCATGCCGGTACGCGCGAGTGTGCGCAGATCAAGCACCTCGGCCTCGCGTCCCTCACGTCCCGCGCGTCCTCCGCGTCCCCTCTGTCCTGCGCGTCCTTCGTCTCGCCCGCGCCCGCGACCGCCCGCAGCACGCGCCGCAGCTTCCACGCGCGCGCGAGGGCCGTCAGCGGATTCTTCGACTTGAGATCCAGCGCGACGTGTTCGCCGCCGTCGGCGCAAATCCGCTCGACGAGCCGCCCGCCCCGCGACACGACGACCGAGCGCCACCCGGCGCGGACGAGCGCGCGGTTGAGGTCGCAGACGACGGTCTCGACGCCGCCCTGCTCCATCGCCGGGACGAGATGCACGACTGTCGGACGAAAAACCTGATGCGCCAGCTCCATACGCACGTCACGCATCCTGACCGAGAACCCGCACCTTCTCGAAGAAGAGCCGCCGCAGACGCGGCAGGCGGCGGTCGTGGCGCTCCAGCGCCCAGAGGGCGAACTTCCACTTCGCCGCGAAACGGAAGCGCGCGGGCACGTCCGGACGAAACGCCTCGAACCGGTCGCGCAGCACGGAGAGCTGCCATTCGAGCGCGTGGATGCGGAACTCGAAGCCGCTCATGAACCGCTCGGCGACCTCGCCCATCGTCACACACGGGTGCTGCGCCCGGTAGGCCTTCACGGCATGCGCGAAGTAGCCGAGATAGAAGTTCGCGATCGCGTCGAGATTCGCGTCCGTAAAGGACAGGTCCGGCCAGCCGAAGCTACCGCGCACGGAACACGTCGAGACGCGCTTCGGCACGACCATCTCGCGCACGAGGTCGTACTCGAACTCGTAGATCTCCTTGCCGATGCCGTAGAGCGGCGTGCCCGTCGCGGCGTCGTACTTCTTCATCGCGAGGTTCTGCGCCGCCGCGTCGCCCATCAGCGTCGCAAGCGACAGAACGACCTCCTTCTCCTCCGCGCCCGAACCATCCGCCGACTGGAAGTAGTTCGCCGGAATCGCGTCCATCGGCTCGCCCTCGCACCGCCGGCGGATGTAGTGCTCGTGGAACCCATGCCACTTGCCGGGACGGTGCTTCAGGAGCTGGTAGTAGTCGCTCAGCCCGATGCCGAGCGAGCGGAGCGCGCCGATGCGCGAGAGGAGGTAGGCCGAGTAGCCCCTCCCCGACCCGGCGAGGCGCTTCTCGACGAGCGAGTTCTCCAGCGGACGCCGGCTCGTCTTGTAGACGATCTCGCGCGTGTCGCCCTTGCCGAGCGGCGCGTCCACGTCCTTCGTGCGCAGCTCGTAGACGTTCGCGTACTCGACGACCTCGTCCTTCGACATGAAGCCGCGCAGGTTCGCGACGAGAATCTCCGTCCGCGCGTCCGCGCCCGGATGCATCACGGGGCGTCCGTCGACGAACGTCGCGCCCGGCAGCGCCGTGCGGCGGTCGTCAAACGCGGGCGTCGCGCCTTCGCCGACGACGGCGTAGACCTCGCCCGTGATGTGCATGTACAGCGTCTCGATGAAGTCCTTCGACGTCTCGTCGGCGAGCGCGGGCCGCGCGAGCAGCGTGCGGTAGAGGCCGACGATCTCCTGCACCTTCTGGATGACGCCGAGCTGGCCGAGGCGTCCGAGCGCGACGGCCTCCATGAGCCGCTCGATTTCCGGCACGAGCCGTTCGGACGCGACGCCGCGCAGGAGGCCGAAGAACTCGATCTCGTGGTGGCCGCGATACTTCGGCTGGCGCATGAACGAGACGCGGTTGCCCTCGTAGACGCCGACGAGCTCCTTGAGGCCGCGCAGGAACGCGGCGGGGTCCGACTCGGCGAGCGCGGAGAACCGCAGGAACTCCGGATACGTCAGCCAGTGGACGCCGCGCGCGGAATGGTAGTAGACGAGGCTCGTGCCGATGCGCTTCTTCGCGGCGGCGAGCGCGACGCGCATCTCGTTCTCCGTCCACGCGAGCGGCTTCACGCGCCATTCCTGGCCGAGCCGCCGGTAGAATTCGAGCGTCGCCTCGTTGCGCTCGCCCATGACGATGTCGGCGAACGAGAAGCCGACCGTGCCGACGAGCCATTCGTCGCCCTTCACGAGTGCGGCGGTCGGCACCTCGCGCTGGGAGATCTCGATCGTGTCGCCCGTCACGTTCGCGCAGAGGACGCGGTGCATGAGCACGTCGCCGCGCACGGCGGACTTCAGCGTCGAGAGCTTCCAGAACCGCCCGTCCAGAAGGGGGAACGCCGCGACGGCGTGGTTGCCCGTCGTCAGCGTGAGGACGCGCCCCTTCGCCCGGCGGCGCAGCGCCGCCTTCTCGACGACGAGCACGCTCGCGCGCGCCGAGAGCCGCGCGCCGACGCCGCGCTCGAAGATGAACGTGTCGTCGCCGAGGTCATAGGCGTCAAACGTCCGCGCGACGCCCATCGAGACCGTCTTGACGGCCTCGGGACGGCGCACGCCGTTCGACCGGATGCGCGTCAGGAACTGGCGAATCGCGCTCATGCGGAAGGGGCGGACGCGTGGCCGCGCCCGCACGGGACAGGTGAGCCGTGATGATGGCCGTGGCCGCACGAGCAGGAGCCGCCGTCGGCGTGGCCGTGGCCGCACGAGCAGGGCTCGCCGTCGGCGTGGCCGTGGCCGCAGGCGCAGGGCTCGCCGGGCGCGTGACTGTGGCCGCACGTGCACGAGCCGCCGTCAGCGTGACTGTGCCCGCATGAGCAGGCCTTGCCGTGTTCGGAACGGCGCTGCTCGGCGGCGATCAGGTCTTCCGCCAGCGCGCCGACCGCATCGAGCCCCGCCCGGTCGGCCGCGTCCAGCAGGTTCTCCAGTGCCGGCAGCACGAACTTTCCGAACTGCGGCTGGCCGACGGACGCGAGACGGCCGTACGCGCCGAGGCACTGCACGAGCCGCTGGACGGCCGCGTACGGCAGGACCTTCGGCATCTCGGCGCGCCCGGACCTCTTCGCGTAGAGCGCGACGAGCGCGCGCCGCTCGCCCTCGGTGAACGTCACGTAGGGGTCGTAGACGAGCGAGGCGAGGTCGTAGGCCGCCGGGCCCAGGCGCATGCCCTGGAAGTCGATGAACGCGAGACGGCCGTTCCGCCAGAGGATGTTCGTGGACTGGAAGTCGCGGTGGACGAGCGCCTTCGGCTCCTTCTCCAGGATCGCCGCGACGTTGCCGAGCTCCGTGCGCACCGCCGCCGGCAGCTCGCGCCCGAAGCGCGTGCCGAGGCAGTGCTGTGCGAAGAGGTCGCGCTCCCACGCCCATGTCGCGCCGTCGAACGGCGGCAGGAGATCGGGCAGGTCTGGCGCCGCGCCAAGCGCGTTGAACGCGGCGAGCGCCTCGACGACCTTCACGTACTCCTCCAGCGTCATCTTCTTCTCGACGCCCGCATGCGAGAGGACGAGCGTCTTGAGGGACGGGTCGTCGAACAGGACGTCCGGCACCGGCACACCCTTCGCCTTCAGCCAGCGCGCGTGCCCCGCGTACAGCCCGTTCTCCTGACGGCTGCCGTCGTCGTAGAGGATCGCGACGCCCCTGTCGCAGCCGAAGAAGACGCGGTCGCTGCCGCGCGCGCCGAGGAAGGTGAAATTCTTTGCGCCCGTCGCCTTGAGCTGCGGGATGTCCGCAAAGGCGTTGTCGTCGCCGGCGCGGTTCAGGTCGATGTAGCGTTGAATCGTCCCCGCGTCTTCCCACAGCAGGTCGTCGGCGCGGACGGTCTTCATAAAGCGCCCGGCCATCATCGCCTGCTCGTAGGCGGCGACAATCGACGAGAAGCCCGTCGGCTTCACGAAGTCGAGGACGCGCGGCTTCAGGATCGCGATGCCGCAGTAGGTGTAGGTGCCGTCCAGCCCCGCGTCATCGCTCTTCCAGTTCGTGACGAAGCCCGACTCCGGCTCGACCTCGACCGTGCGCGGCCCCGCCTCCGTGACGAGGCAGACGCCCAGCACATCGTCCGCCGCCCGCACCGCCGCAAACGCCGCATCGAGGTCGGGCACGTTCTCGGCGACGATGTCGCCGTTGACGAGGTAAAACGGCTCGTCCGCAATCCAGTCGCGAACCGGGTTGAGCGCGCCGCCGCTGCCGAGGATCTCCGGCTCGTAGCTGACCTTGAGGCGGATCTTCTCGCCGCGCGCCTGCGCGTCGCGGCGGCAGGCGTCGCTCCACGCGCGAATCTGCTCGTGCAGGTGGTGGGAGTTGACGACGAAATCCTCGACGCCGCGTGCGCGCAGGTGCGACAGGATGCGGTCCAGCATCGTCTCGCCCCAGACGGGCATGAGCGGCTTCGGCGTCGCGCACGTGAACGGCCTCAGGCGCGTCCCGTGACCGGCGGCGAGGACGACGGCCTTCTTAACGGTAGACACTGCGCGGCCTCTGCTGGTGGACCTTGGGCTCTTCGAGCAGGAGCGAATACCATTGATCGCCCAGCCCCGAGTTCGTGAAGTGGGCGACGCGGTTGTTCATCAGCGTCTCGTGGTTGCGCTTCAGCGTCTCGTTGTCGCTCTTCTTCAGGGCGTCCGTCAGCGTCTTGAACGCGCCATTCGCATCGCCGCGCTGGACCTGGATCCAGCTCATCGTCGCGGACAGGAGGACGTTGCCGTTGTAGCGCACGCGCCCAACGGCCTTGCGGTAGACCTTCGCGATCTCGTCTGTCGGCTTTTCCAGCATGTAGAGCCGCGCCATCTTGATGCAGCTCATCGTCGGGTCAAGGCAGATCGCCTTCGGCATGAGGCGGTCGACGGTCTTGAAGTCCTTGACCATCCACGAGAGCTGAAGCTGGGCCGTCGCGATCTGACGGTTCATCAGTGGCACCCACGGCGTGAAGCGGCGCAGCGTCTCCGTCTGCGCGAGCGCCTCCTTCACGAAGACCTTTGTGTCCTCGAAGACCTCGCGCTGCGCGGCCGCGACGGAGCTCGGCGGACGCAGCTGCCAGCGCTGCATCTTAGCCTGAAGGCGCTTCTGCCCGGCCATGAGGATGGCCTGCACCTTCTCCATCTCGGCCTTGACCCGCTTCTGGATCAGGAAGCCGGCGACGCCCTGAAACACACCGAATCCGAGCACGCCCGCAAAGACGCTCCACCCGGTTCCCCAGTCCCCCGCGAAGTACGCGAGGGAGAATCCGCCGCACCCGACGGCGACTGCTACAATCAACGTTATCATGGTCGGAAATTATACCACTTTTCGCGGCGGAATCAAAGGGCCCGCGCAGAACGCCACCCCACGAGAAGAAGTCCGCACATCAACAGCGCAAACGCCACGGCCAGAGGGACGTCGCCCCAACGGACGTAGAACGTCGGACGGGACGCGCCGTCCGCAAGCGGAATGCGGTCGAACAGCGTGCCGCGCCGGTCGACGAGCGGACGCCCTTCCACGCCGAGGAGCCACGTCGCCTGGCCCTGCGGCGTAATCGTTCCCGTCACGCCTGAGTTGCCGACGCGCACGACGGGCAGTCCCGTCTCGATGGCGCGCGCCGTCGCCTGCCAAGCGTGGGCGAGGGCTTCGTCCGACTGCGAAAACCAGCTGTCGTTCGTGATGAAGACGAGCGCCTTCGCGCCCGCGGCCGCCGCCCGCCGCATCAGCGCCGAATCCGTGTCCTCGAAGCAGATGGCGACGCCAAGGGGCGTTGAGGGGTGTGAGTTGAGGGTTGGACGTTGAGGGTTGAGGGTTGAGGGTTGAGGGTTGACAGGTGAGGGCTGGGCGTTGAGCGTCAGCAGGCGCGGCTCGCCGGGCGTGCAGGAGCCGACCGGCGCGAGCCTCTGCAGCGCCGGGAACCACTTGTCGCCCGGGATGAACTCGCCGAACGGCACCAGGTGGACCTTGTCGTAGACCTGCAAGTCGTCCCGACCTTCCGCCCGTCCGTCCCCGCTGTCCGCCGTCCGCCGTCCGCCGTCCCCGCGCAGCCCCCCGTACAACGCCGCCGAATTGTAGGTCTTGCCGTCTGCGTAGCGCGTGCCGCCCGCGAGAAGCGCCGCGCCCGTCTGCTCGCGCACGAACGCCGCGAAGCGCAGCGCGCCCTGCTGGTCGACGGGCCCGAACTCGCAGAGCGCGCTCTCGGCCAGCACGACAAGGTCGGGCTTCAGCAGCGCGACGTTCTGGAGCAAATTCGAGTAGACCGCGTACGGGTCGTCTTCCTGCGCCTTGAAGACGCACGGGAAATTGCGCTGAACCAAGGCCACCTTCAGGCTCGCGTCCCCCACGTTCCCCGCGTCGCGTACGCCGCGCCCGGTCGCCTCCGTCTTCGCCGCCGCGTAGAGGCCGAAGATCAGCGCAAACGCGGCGACCGTCTCGAGCGAGCCGAACTTCCGCAGGCACGCGAAGCCGCTGCGCTCCGGCTTCCAGACGCGCTCGGCGATGCCGGCCAGCGAGCCGTTGACGAGGATGACGACGGCCGAGCAGAGATAGACGCCGCCGAGCGCCGCCGGCGCGCCGAACCCGAAGTTCGCCGGCACGACGCCGAGCGAATTCCAGGCGAACCCGCCGAAGAGCCGCGCCCGCACAAGTTCAAGGCCGCACCACAGCACGGGCTCGACGATCAGGACGCCGAAGAGCCGCAGGGACAGGCCCCCGTGCGCCGCCGCGCGCGTGCCGCGCGCCCAGTCCCAGTATTTCGCCGACGCCCACCCGAAGAGCGCGAAATACCCGGCGCAGTAGGCCGCGAGCGCAAACCAGCCGAGGACGACGAGCGGCCACGGCCCGCCGTTCTTGACGATCGCCGGCATCCACGCGAGCGTCGCCACCCAGAAGAAGAGACCGTTCTGAAACCACCGCTTCGCCGACACGCCCGGACGGTCGCGGCGCGCGAGCCAGAGGAGCGGCGCAAGGGCGAAAAGGCAGTCGCTGCCCTCGCCCATCGGCGGAAACGCCGCCCAGAGGAGGAAGCCCGGCAGGAACCACGCGAGCCGCGCCAGCTTCTTGAAGGTATCAGTCAACATGATCCGGATCCCACGAGAGGTCAAGCCGCGTCGCGACGCCAGACGGCGCCGCGAACGTGCGCGGTACGCGCTTCGTCGTCACCCACAGGCCGTCCCTGCGGAACGTGCAGAGAGTCTCCGACGCATACGGCGCGGGCTCGGTGAGCGACAGGAAAAGCGGCGTCGACTGCTGCACGAGGAACTCGACGGCGTAGCCCGACTCGGCGAGATACTGCAGGTTCTCGCGGCTGTTCTCGGGGCTCGCGACGAACCGCGTCACGCCCGCCGCCGCCAGCGCGGACAGTGCGCGCGAATTGAACGCCGCAAGCGTGCCGTCGGCCGTGATGTCCGTGACGCCCAGCGCCGTCAGCAGGCGCAGTGTCGCGAGATCGGCACATTCCCATTTCGCGTAACCCGCGCGCAGCAGCCGCTTCACCGCCGTGCGCAGGCGGTTGAAGTCCGGCTCCGGCGTGTAGACGGGCAGTGCCAGCCGCACAGGCGGACGCCCCTCGGCATCGACCGACGCCTCCCGCGTTGGCACGTCGTCCGCCGTGTCCGCGTTGATGGCGACGACGATTTCTGCCCAGTCGCCCGGCGGCAGCTTCTGCCCCGGACGGATCTTGACGCGCCGCACGGCGCACGGGCGCGCGTCCGCCGCAACCGGCGCGTTCTCGTCCGCGAGCGCCGCGTCGATCTTCGCGCGCCGCAACCGGTCGCGCAGGTCGTCCAGCTTCTCGACGAGATCGCGGCGCAGGTCGTTCAGCGCGCGCGGCGGCGCAAACAGCTTTTCGGGGTCTTCGACCGTGAGACGTCCGAGCCGATAGCCCGTGCCGCCCAGTTTCGCAAACGCCTTTTCGACCGCGCCCGCCGTCTTGTCAGGCGCCTTCGCCGGCTCCAGCGGTAGGGCCAACGATACCGAACAACGTCCCGCGTCCCGTGCGTCTTCCGCGTCCTGTCCGTCCGACCCGTTCCACGTCGCCGTCAGGCCATCCTTCGCCAATTTCACCGTGACGTCGAGTGCGCAGCCGCCCGCGTAGTCGCTCGGACGGAACGACGGCGTCGGGAACAGGCGCTTGACGGCGTTCGACATCGAGCAGTAGATCTTCAGGCCCGGCTTCAGTGCCGCCGCGAGGTTCGGCTGGGACGACTCGCGGAGATTCGCGGACGCGCCGCCCTCCGGCAGCAGAATCTCGACGTCGACGCCCGCATTCACCTCGAAGACGGGACGGCGCGAAATCGCCTGACGCATTTCGACAATGCCAAGCCCAAGGTGCTTTCCGTTCTCGTCCACGGCCTCGAACTGAAGTCCGTCGTGCTTTTCGAGCGCACGCGCCGTGTGGAAACGCAGCCACGCAAGCCCGTCGCGATCCCGCGTCACCTTCTTGACCGTGCCGATCAGCGTGCCGAGATGCCCCAGCGACTCCGAGTCGATCGGCGACTCGCCCGCGCCCCTGCCGTTGAAGTAAAGCTCCGTCGTGCGGCGCGAGAAGACCGTCTCCAAATCGCCCGGCGTCACGCGGGCGTGCGTACCGTCCAGGATGTCGCGGTAATACCGCGTCACGGACGCGACATAGAGCGGCGACTTCATGCGGCCTTCAATCTTGAGGGACGTGACGCCCGCCTCGACGAGCTTGCGCGCGTCCGCGCCGAGCCGCAGGTCCTTCATCGAAAAGGGATAGCAGCGCCCCGCCTCACTTCTTCCCTCTTCCTTCTTCCTTTTTCCTTCTTGCCGACAGCAGTACGGGCACGTGCCGCGATTGCCGCTGCGCCCCTTCTCCAGCGCGCCGTACAGGCACAGCCCGGAAATCGAGTAGCAGAGCGCGCCGTGGATGAAGACCTCCAGCTCCAGTTCGGGGCGTCCGTCGGCAGCGACCTTACGCGCGCCGCAGCGCTGGGCGATTGTCGTGATCTCGGCGAGCGAAAGTTCGCGCGCGAGGACGACGCGGCGGAAGCCGAGCTCCTTCAGCGCCAGCACACCCTCCAGGTTGTGCGCGACAAGCTGCGTCGAGGCGTGCAGTTCCAGTTTCGGGAAATGCCGCCGCACGAGCTGTGCAATGCCGAGATCCTGCACGATTACGCCGTCCGGGCCAAGTTCCTCCAGACGCGCCAACGCCTCGACCGCGCCTTCCAGCTGGTCTTCGTCGATGAGCGTGTTGAAGGTCACGTAGACCTTCTTGCCGTGAGCCCGCGCGTAGGCGATCAGGTTCGCCAGCTCCTCGTACGAGAGGTTCGGCGCGAACGCGCGCGCGGAAAATTCGGAAAGCCCGCAGTACACCGCATCCGCGCCCGCCGCGAACGCCGACAGCGCCGTCGTGAAATCGCCGGCCGGGGAGAGAAGTTCAGAGTCCATTGAAGTCCAGCGTCGCGAAGTAGTCGTCCAGCGTCTCGGCGCGGCGAATCTCGCGCACCGAGCCGTCCTCCTCCAGCAGCAGCTCCGCCGAGCGCAGCTTGCCGTTGTACTGGAAGCCCATCGCGTGCCCATGCGCGCCCGCGTCGCAGATGACCACGAGGTCGCCGCGTTCCAAGACCGGCAGCACGCGCTGGATCGCGAACTTGTCATTGTTCTCGCAGAGGGAGCCCGTCACGTCGTAGACCGTCGTGTCGCCCGAACTCTCCTTGCCAGGCACGACGATCTCGTGATACGCGCCGTAGAGCGCCGGACGCATCAGGTTCGACATGCAGGCGTCGAGCCCCACGTACATGCGGTACGTGTTCTTGATGTGGCGCACGCGCGCAACGAGATAGCCATACGGCCCGGTGATGCAGCGGCCGCACTCCATGTAGAGTTTGAGCGGCTTCAGGCCACGCCCCTCGACGGTCGCCTTGTAGGCGGTCCGGATGCCGTCGCTCACGCGCGCAAGATCCATCGCCTGCTGGTCGGGTCGGTAGGGAATGCCGATGCCGCCGCCGATGTTGACGAACTCGAAGTCGATGCCGAGCTGCTGCGTGAGATCGGCCACGAGGTCGAAGAGCATCTTCGCCGTGTCGACGATGTAGTCGGGGTCGAGCTCGTTCGACGCGACCATCGTGTGGAGGCCGAAGCGCGTGACGCCGTAGGCCTTCAGCTTGCGGTAGCCCTCGAAGAGCTGTTCGCGCGTGAAGCCGTACTTCGCCTCCTCCGGCTTGCCGATGATGGCGTTGCCGCCCTTCAGCGGCCCCGGATTGTAGCGGCAGCAGAAGACGCGCCGGTCGGCCTCCGCCGCGATCTGCGCCGTGAACGCGGGCACGACCTCCGCGAAGTAGTCGATGTGCGAGATGTCATCGAAGTTGACGATCGCCCCCAGGTCCCACGCCTTCTGGAACTCCTCCGCCGGCGTGTCGTTCGACGTGAACATGATCTTCTCGCCGACGTTGCCGACCTTCTCGGCGAGGACGAGTTCCGCGAGCGACGAGCAGTCGCTGCCGAAGTCGAATTCCTGCAACAGCTTCATGAGGTGCGGGTTCGGCGTGGCCTTGACCGCGAAATACTCGCGAAAGCCCTTGTTCCACGCGAACGCCTTCTTCAGGCGCTTCGCGTTCGCGCGAATCGCCTTCGCGTCATAGATGTGGAACGGCGTCGGCCACTGCGCCGCGATTGCCTCAAGTTTCGCCTTGTCAAACGGAAGCGCTCTCATTTCGCCGCTCCCCCTGCGCGGCGCGCGCTTTCGAGCGTGTTCCAGAGCAGCATCGTGATCGTCATCGGGCCGACGCCGCCCGGCACCGGCGTAATCGCCGACGCGACCTCGGCGCAGCTCGCGAAGTCCGCATCGCCCACGAGGCGGAAGCCCTTCGGCTTCGTCGCGTCGGGGATGCGGTTGACGCCGACGTCGATGACGACCGCGCCGGGCTTGAGCATATCGCCCGTGAGCGTGTTCGGACGCCCCGCCGCGACGACGACGACGTCCGCCGTGCGCGTGAACGCCGCGACGTCCGGCGTGCCCGTGTGGCAGAGCGTGACGGTCGCGTTCGTCTCCTTGCGCGACAGCAGCACGGCGACGGGCTTGCCGACGATGTTCGAGCGGCCGATCACGACCGCGTGCTTGCCCCTGACGTCCATCCCCGAGAACTCGATGAGCTTGAGGATGCCGTGCGGCGTGCAGGGAAGGAAGCACGTCTCGCCGATGAGCATCTTGCCGACGTTCACGGGCGTGAAGCCGTCCACGTCCTTCGCCGGCGCGATCGCGTCGATCACCTTCTTCTCGTCGAAGCCCTTCGGCAGCGGCAGTTGCACGAGGATGCCGTGAATCGCCGGGTCGGCATTGAGGCGCGCGATCTCGTCCAGCAGCGCGCGCTCGGCGACCGTCGCCGGCAGACGGATCTCGCGCGAGTACATCCCGGCCTCGGCGCACGCCTTCTCCTTCGCCGTCACGTACGAGACGCTCGCCGGGTTCTCCCCGACGAGGATGACGGCGAGGCCGGGCGTCACGCCCGCCTCCGCCTTCAGCTTCGCCACGCCCGCCGCGATCTCGCCGCGCAAGTTCTTCGCCAGTTCCTTGCCGTCAATGAGTTTGCACGTCATTTCACTTCTCCCGTTGCCGTTCGACCGCATCAGATGTGGGCCGGCGTCTCGATGCCGAGCAGGTTGAGGCCCGTCTTCAGCACACGGCCGAAGAGCGCGCAGAGCTTCAGCCGCGCATTGCGCACCGCTTCCTCGCTCTTCAGGATCGGCGCGTTCTGGTAGAACGAGCTGTACAGCTGCGCCGTCTGGAAGAGGTAGTCGGCGAGGACGGACGGCTTATACGCCTCCGCCGCGCGCACGACCGCGCCCGGAAACTCCAGAAGCGCCAACGCCAGCCGCTTCTCATGGGAAGTAAGAAGGATGAAGGAAGAAGGAAGAAGTGTGGAATCGTCACCCTCCTTCTTGAAGGGGCGCGGGGAAACCGGGGTTTCCCCGTCCGTTGCCGCCCCACCAGCCGCCCCCGCCTTCTCCAACAGCGAGCAGACGCGCGCGTAGGCATACTGGAGGTACGGCCCCGAATTGCCCTCGAGCGCGAGCGCCTTGTCCCAGCTGAAGTCGATGTCGGTGATCGGGTCGTGCGAGAGATCCGAATACTTCACCGCGCCGATGCCAATCTGCGCCGCGAGCGCGGGCGTGCCGCCGCGATCCTTCACGATCTCGTACGCGCGGCGCTCGGCCTCGGACAGCAGCTCGTCGAGCTTGATGAGGTTGCCCTCGCGCGTGGAAATCGCCCGGCCCTGATAGCTCATGAGCCCGAACGGCACGTGGACGAGCTGCACCTTGTCGTAGCCCATCTTGCGCGCGATCGAGAACCACTGCCTGAAGTGCAGCTGCTGGCGGGCGTCCGTCACGTAGATGATGCGTTCAGGGTCGTATTCGCTCACGCGCGACGCGACGCACGCGAGGTCGGACGTCGTGTAGTTGTAGCCGCCGTCCGACTTGCGGACGATCGCGACGCCGAGCTTCTCCGCCTCCAGGTTGACGACGAGCGCGCCCTCGGACTCGACCGCGAGCCCCATCTGCTGAAGCTTCTCGACGACGCCCGGCATCATCGGGTTGTAGAACGACTCGCCGCGATAGGTGTCGAACGTGACGCCGAGCTTCTTGTACATGCGGTCGAACTCACCGATCGAGATGTCGATGAACCGCTTCCAGAGCGCGAGGTTCTCCGGGTCGCCCTGCTGAAGCTTCACGAGCTCGCGCTTGCAGTCCTCCTTCCAGGCGCCATCCGCCTCCTTCGCCTTCGCCGCCGAAAGCACATAGCACTTCTCAAGGTTCGCGACCGTGAGGTTGGCGCGCTCCTCCGGCGTGAGGCATTCGCGGTAGCCCTTGATGAGGATGCCGAACTGCGTGCCCCAGTCGCCGAGGTGGTTGTCGGCGATGACGCGGTAGCCGAGCGCACGGAAGATCCGATCGATCGCGCAGCCAATCACCGTCGAGCGGATGTGCCCGATGTGCATCTGCTTCGCGGCGTTCGGCGAGGAGTAGTCGATGACGACCGTCTTGCCCGCGCCCGTCTGCGGGATGCCGCAGCGCGGCTGGGCGTCAAGGGTGGAGAGTCGCGCGTTGAGCCAGTCGGACGAGACGGTGAGGTTCAGGAAGCCGGGGCCCGCGACCTCGACCTTCTCGAACGTCGCCTCGCCCGCAAGCGCCGCCGCGACCTTCGCGCCAATCTCGCGCGGATTGGCGTGCAGCCTCTTCGCGATCTTCAGCGCGTCGTTGCACTGGTAGTCGCCGAACTTGGGGTCGGTCGCGGGCAGGACGCGGACAAAGGAGAAGTCTTCTCCGGGAAAGGCCTTCTGAAAGGCCGACTGGACGATTTCGCTGAGTTCCATGATGTGTGCTGTCGCTCTCTCTGTTGAAAATGGAGTGGAGATTATACCAAAAAACGCCTACGCCAACGTCGCCAGCAGCCGTTCGGGCGGCGGAATCGGGCGAAACGTCTCGGTCGAGACGAAGCAGTGCCGCGTGAAGCCCTTGACGAGAACCGTCGGCTCGCCCTTGCGGCGGACTTCGCAGGCGATTTCGAGGCGAACGCCCTTCACCGCCTGCACCCACGCCGTGACCTCCAGAAGGTCATCGTACCGTGCAGGGCTCTTGTAGTCGAGTTCCGCATGGATGACGGGCAGCATCCATCCCTCGGATTCGCAGGCCTTGTACGTGTAGCCCATCTCGCGCATGAGCTCGTTGCGCGCGCGCTCGAAAAGCGTCAGGTAGTTGCCGTAATAGACGACGCCCATCTGATCCGTATCCGCATAGGGCACCCGATATTCGAGAACGGTCTTCTTCATGTTTCGTCGCTTCGG
The DNA here is from genome assembly GCA_934635045.1 of uncultured Kiritimatiellota bacterium. GTDB lineage: Bacteria > Verrucomicrobiota > Kiritimatiellia > RFP12 > UBA1067 > UBA1067. The sequence continues at coordinate 44,504 of CAKTZA010000023.1, forward strand.
GAATTGGTGGTGGGGCAAGGATTCGAACCTTGGAAGGCGTAAGCCAGCAGATTTACAGTCTGCCCTCGTTGACCGCTTGAGTATCCCACCGATAAGCAAGTGGCGCGTAGTATATCATATCTTGCCGCGCGCTGTCAATCGCCCGCCCAAACAGGCGCCATCAGGCGCGTTCGAGGTCGCGGCGAATCGCCTTCTGCTTCAGGGCATCGCGCTTGTCGTGCAGCGCCTTGCCGCGACAGACGCCGAGGTCGACCTTGACCCGCCCGTGCTTGAGGAACATCTTCAGCGGCACGAGCGTAAGCCCCTTCGCCTCGCTCTTCATCTGCAGCTCGCGCACTTCCTTCGCGTGCACGAGCAGCTTGCGGTTGCGCTTCGGGTCATGGTTGAAGCGGTTGCCGAACTCGTAGGCCGAGATGTCCGCCCCGACGAGCCAGAGCTCGCCCTTCAGCACGGCGGCGTAGCTCCCGGCGAGGGAGACGCCGCCGCGTCGAACCGACTTGACCTCGGTTCCCGAAAACGCGATACCGCACTCGATCGTCTCGAGTACGGTATAGTCGTGCCGAGCCTTTCGGTTCTCGGCGAAGACGGAATTGAATTTCCGTTCAGTCGGCATAGAGCGAGTTGACGGACGTGTGCTTCGTGTTCCACTTCGTCTTCGCGTCCTCGGCCTTGGCGATCGCGTCGAAGTCGATCTCGGCGATGAGCTTGCCCTCGGCCACCTCGGCGAGCGCGATGTCGCACTTGTCGACGTCGAGCGCGGAGCGGTTCTTCGCCTTGTCGTCGTCCGTCAGCAGCTTCGACGGGTTCACCAACGGCTTGGCGCCGTTGATGAGCTCGCGTTCGCGCTTCGAGACCAGGTTCACGAGCACCGGAACCGACGGGATCTTCTCGTGCGCCCTCTTCAGGAGTTCAGCGTTCATAATCCTTTACCATCCATTCGATTATTCGACGATTCGATAATTCGACTATTTCCCGCCTTACGCCTGCTGGTCGAGTTCGGCCATCGCCGCCTTGCGGCTGAGCTTGATGCGGCCACGCTCGTCGACGTCAAGGCACTTGACCTTGATGATGTCGCCGACCTTGCAGACGCCCTCCATCGACTTCAGGAACTTGTCCGAGAACTCCGAGATGTGGCAGAGGCCGTCCATGCCGGGCAGGATCTCGACGAACGCGCCGAAGTCCTTGATGCCCGTGACCTTGCCCTCGTAGATCTTGCCCGGCTCGGCGACCGCCGTGACCGCGCCGACCTCGCGCTTCGCCGCCTCCATCGAGTCGACGTTGTTCGCGAAGATCGAGACCTTGCCGTCGTCGTCGATGTCGATCTGCGCGCCGGTCTTCTCGACGATCGCGCGGATGTTCGCGCCGCCGGGGCCGATGAGCGCGCCGATCTTGTCGACCGGGATCTGCATCTCCTCGATGCGCGGCGCATACGGGTTGAGGTCCGTGCGCGGCGCCGGGATGACCGACTCCATGAAGTCGATGATCTTCAGGCGCGCGTCGTGGGCGGCCTTGACCGCGCCCTCGACGAGATCCCACGTGAGGCCGCGCAGCTTCAGGTCGACCTGGAAGCCCGTGATGCCCTTCTTCGTGCCGCCGACCTTGAAGTCCATGTCGCCGCAGTGGTCCTCGGCGCCGAGGATGTCGGTGACGAGCACCTTCTGGCTCTGGTCGTCGTTCGTGAACAGGCCGATCGAGATGCCCGCGACCGTGCGCTTCAGCGGAACGCCCGCGTCCATGAGCGCGAGGCAGCCGTTGCAGATCGACGCCATCGACGAGGAGCCGTTCGAGCCCATGATCTCGCTGACGACGCGAATCGAGTACGGGAAATCGTCCGGCAGGACCTCCGCGATCGAGCGCTCGGCGAGCGCGCCGTGGCCGATCTCGCGACGGCCCGTGGAGCCGAGGCGGCCGACTTCGCCCGTGCAGTACGGCGGAAAGTTGTAGTGCAGCATGAACCGCTTCGAGGTGTCGCCGCCCGTCACCGAGTCGAGATCCTGCGCGTCCTTCTTCGTGCCGAGCGTGACCGTCGCGAACGACTGCGTCTCGCCGCGCGAGAAGATCGCCGAGCCGTGGAGGCGCGGCAGGACACCGACCTGCGCGGACAGCGGACGGATCTCGTGCTGGGCGCGGCCGTCGATGCGCTTGCCGCGGACGAGCACGTTCTTGCGGACGGTCTCGATCTCCAGCGCGTCAAAGAGGTGCACGAACTTCACGGCGTCGATCTCGGGCCACTTCTCGGCGACCTTCTTGAGGAGGTCCTCCTTGATGGCCGAGACCTTGCCCTGGCGCTCCAGCTTGCCCTTGATGAGCAGCGCGGCCGCGAGGGCCTCGCCGCCCTCCTTGCGCACGAAGTCCATCTGGTCCTGCGGCTGCGGGACGTCCCTGATCACCTTGTCAGGCTTGCCGAGCGCGCGGCGCATCTCGATCTGGAGGTCGATGATCTTCTCGACTTCCTCGTGCGCGCGCTTCAGGGCCGCGACGAAGTCCTCGTCCGAGATCTCGGCGGCCGAGCCCTCCATCATGAGGAACTTGCCGCGGATGCCGGCGTAGAGGAGGTCGATGTCGCTCTTCGCCTTCTGCTCGTGCGTCGGGTTGATGACCCACTGGCCGTCGACGCGGCCGATGCGCACGCACCCGATTGGGCCCATGAACGGGATCTCGGAGATGTGCAGCGCCGCCGACGCCGCGTTCACCGCGAGGAAGTCGGCCTCGCGCGTGCCGTCGCTCTGGATGAGCGTGCCGTTGACCTGGACGTCGTTGTAGTAGCCGTCGGGGAAGAGCGGACGGATCGGGCGGTCGCACATGCGCGCCGTCAGGATCTCCTTCGACGACGGACGCGCCTCGCGCTTGAAGAAGCCGCCCGGGAACTTGCCGGCCGCGTAGAACTTCTCGCGGTACTCGCACTGCAGCGGGAAGAAGTCGATCCCCTCGCGCGGCGTGTCGGTGTTGGTGACCGCCGTGAAGACGGTCGTGTCGCCGTACGAGACGGTGACGGCCCCCGCGGCCTGCTGCGCGAGGAGCCCGGTCTCGATCACGAGGTCCGTCCCCGCGATGTCGACCTTGAACTGCTTTGCACCTTCCATTGGTGTTTCTCTTTTCTTTCTTTGCCTTGTTTACTGTTCGCAAATCAGCGGCGAAGGCCGAGCTTCTTGATGAGGTCCTGGTACTTGGCCTCGTCCTCGCGCTTCAGGTAGTCGAGCAGGTTGCGGCGGTTCTGGACCTTGCGGAGAAGGCCGTAGCGGCTCGAATGGTCCTTCTTGTTCGCCTTGAGGTGCTCGGTGAGGGCCGCGATCTCCTTCGTGAGAATCGCGATCTGGACTTCGGACGAGCCCGTGTCGCGGTCATGGCGCTGGAATTCGTTCTTGATGGCGGCCTTGTCGATCTTCATGGTATCTGTTCTTTCTTCAATGTGTTGTTTCCGCGCACTGGGAGGTTCCCCGAAAACGGGACGAAAGCCATCACCCGATGGCCCCCGCGACAGGGATAACCTCCTGAGACAGCCGCAGATTAGTTGTGTAGTATATCACAAATGGGCCGCCGTAGGCAAGCGCGGCAACTGCGCGGACGGTAATGGTTGGTGGGCGAGCGGCAACGCCGCGCAGCCCACCAACCCATTACTCCATCCAGTCACTGCGCCGTTGACGCAGGAACAGGGTTTTAGTACAATACGCGGCATCAACATGACAACGCCGGAC
>CAKTZA010000024.1 GCA_934635045.1 uncultured Kiritimatiellota bacterium
TATTCCGTCCAGCCAGTTGTCAAGGAACGAGTCGCTTCTCCACCGTGAAGAAGGAACTGGTTCTACATTATACCTCGGCAGAATGCGCTTCCGCAAGCGAGAACACCGAGGCGACAGGCGATCCCTGCGCTCCTCTCGCGCGACTGTCGGCTCCTCCGGGCCACAGGCGGCTTACGCCGCCGCTTCGCGAGAATCTGCGTCCGTCAAACGGAGACAGAAGGAGGGGGACATAATCATTTTCAGGGACGAGGACAGACCGCACAGAACAGAACAGGACGTTGCGTGAGGAGCGGGCGGGTCGGCCGAGCGCCGAGCGGAGAGAGACGGGCGGACGCGGTTCGGCGCACGCGCCGCGAAGGACGCGCGGGGCGGACCGCCTGCCGGACGCGGCGAGCTGGGCAGGGCTGCGGCCTGCGGCTGACCTCGCGGTCGCCGCACGGCCGTCAGGACGCCCAAGTCGCCCGCCCGGAGGCGGGAGCACCGTTGCCCCGAAGCGCGCCGCTCGTCGGCCAGCGACAGGACACGCACGATGAACCAACGATGCGGACGACTTACAGCGAGTAGCGCATCATCTTTTCATGCTGAAGTCTTGAGCCGTTCAATTTCCGCCCGCTGCCTATTCGCGCGTCGGGCCTTCGTGCAGCAGGGGGAACGCCGCGTTCGCGCGCCGGTCGAGGGCGAACACCGCAAAGCCGCCGAAGCCGTCCTGGCGCAGCGCCTGGATATGGCGCGCCATCTTCTCGGCCTCTGCGCCGTCCTCTTTCCAGCAGCTCAGCCCGATGCCGGGATAGACCCTGACCCGCGTTCCCGCCAGCAGCGCGCGCTGGGCGCGGGCGGCGTTGCGGAAGAACGGCGTCGCGTCCGTGTAGTCCATCGGACACAGGATGTCGATCCACCCTTCCTTCGACCAGCGCACCCAGTCCTGCCCATCGCCCGAATACGCGGCGTCACGGTCGGGACGCGCGGCGATTGAAATCTCGACCTTCGGGAATTCGGCCCGGACGCGCCGCGCCGTCTCGGCGACGACGACCGAGATCGTCTCGGCACGCCACTTCTTCCACGCCGCCGCAAGTGCCGCGTCACGCCGCACGTCCGCCGGCCAGTCTACGACCGGACGGCCCAGCTGCGCCTCGAATCGCCGCCGGCAGCCGTCGCAGAAGCAGAAGTTGCGGTCGGCATAGCGGATGTAGTCGAAGTGGATGCCGTCCGCGCCCTTGCGCGCGAGCTCCACCATCGCCTCGACCTCCAGCCGCTGGTTTTCGGGATGGCTCGGGCAGAACGTCGTCCCCCACGGGCTCTTCGCCTTGACGTCGAACGGCTTCGCAAGGCGTCCCTCGGCCCGGTAGCGGGCCACGCGCGCGCGGTCGATGCGGCCACCCATGTTGTAGCACACGCGCCAGACGTGAAAGCCCACGCCGTACTTGCGGCAGGCGGCGCGGCACTGCTCAAAGGCGTCACCCTGCGTCGCCACGGACTTGTCGACCGGCACGACCTGCGAGTCGTAGAACGCGCAGTCCGCCCACGCGAGATTGGCGATCAGATCCGTGAAGCCGTTTTCCTTCAGGAACCTGACCGAGGCGTCCCAGTCCCTGTCCGGCGCCATGCCGCGCGCGGTGTGACACCACACGAACCGCCGTTCGCCCGCCTGGCCGGGAACGCTGCGCACAAACGCCCGGCGCTGCTCGGCCAATGCTTTCGCCCGCGCGGCCGCCTCGGCCGGCGACTCGACAACCGCCTCCGTCTCCAGCGCAAAGTCCGCGACGGCGGCGGTCGTCGTCCGCCGTTCCGCGCTTCGGCCGATCGCGAGGCGGATACCGTCGATCCGGTTCAGGCCGACCGGTGTGCCCTCCGTCCACGTCTTGTCCTGTCGCGCCCAGCGGACGCGCTGCCACGTGCCCTCCGCCTCGATCGACAGGTCGTGGCAATACCAGCCGTCTCCGCTCTTCAAGTAGAGGGCGGCGTGCGTGATGCCCGTGAGGTCGTCGACGCGCAGGGCGAAAGTCAGCGCATTCGCCTTCGTGAAGTCAAACGGCAGGGCGAAGTCCCACTGCACACGGTTATGCGGCCCTGCGACCGGCAGTTCCACGCTGCCCTTCCGCGTCAGGTCGGCGTATTTCACCGGCGGCTGGCCAACGCCGCAGGTGACGACGGCGTTTGCGCTCGCGTCGTCCCCAATGGCCTGCCACGTCGGCAGGATGTCGCCGACGGCGGAACCCGCCGCGAAGGCCGTCGCGGCCATCATCCCAAAAGAAAGCTCTCGAATTGACTTGTGCATGACATTTTCCTTTCTCTCTGCGTGAGACACCTGTTTTTGACAACCTTACTTGATGATCATCAGGAGGCCGCGCCTGCGCAGGAAGACCGAGCCGTCCCGCACCTCCACGCCATAGGGCAGCAGCCGACCGTCCGACCGCTTGAGCGTCCAGTTCTCAAGGTTCGTCAGCCCCTTCACGTCAACGTAATCGCCCGGCAGCCTGACCAGCCGTTCGTCCGGGAGGTTCACGACCTGCAGCTCGCCCGCCTCGGCGAGCGTGAAGCCCTCAAGCGTCCCTGCGTCCGTCGCGTCGATGCAGAGCGCCGTGAGCGTCGTCTCGGCACCTTCGTTGCGCAGGGTCGCGCCCGCCGCCACGCGGACAGTCCCCACGTTCCTGAAGCAGTCGACCGTTCCTTTCACGGCGCGCCGCGTCAGCCCCAGCGGCTTGTTGGCGTCGCCCGAAATCCAGGCGTTGTTGCCGGACGGGACTTCCCAGGCGTCCTCCGCATACAGTTCCGTCCACGTCACGCCGTCCGCACTGCCCTCCAACGCAAAGGCCGTCGGCGTACTGGCCCAATAGTCAGAGCCTGTCCCCCAGCGCGCCTGGAAATTGAACGACGTGATCTCCGGCGCATCTTCCGCCAAGTGGAAGACGCCGACCACCCACGTCGCGGGCTGGTCGATCTGCGGCCCGACGCCAGAGAAACTCGCCCATCTGCTGGAGTTGAACGCGCCGCTGATGTCCTGATTCGCCGCCGCACCTGGGCGCGCCCGATCACAGCCGTATCCGACAGCCCCTGCCGGAATGTCCTTGTCGTCCGCCGCCAACGCCGCACCGACAAGCTGACGATTCCCCGCCGCGTCGAGAAGCTTCATGTTGGCGAATTGGAGACGTCCGGGATAGGATGGCACCTGATCCGCGTAGCGCGGACACGTCGCCGCCGTTTCCTTGACGACCAGCCGCAGCCACTTGAAGGGTTGGCCGTCCGCATTGCGCACGACGAGTGTGCCCGCCCGCACCGTCAGGTCGCCCGAAAACGTCTGAGCGCCGTCCAGCGTCCAGGTGTTCGACCCATCCTTGACGACGGAAACGCGCCCCGCGCCGTCCGCAATCGACCAGGCGACGTTATTCGCCGCGCCGTTTGCGCCGGCGAGCGTCAGCGTCGTGTCGCCCGCAACGGCGGACGCGAACCCGCCCAGCTTCAGCGCCGCGCCGTCCGCCGATACGCGCCCGCCCACGCCCGTGAGCCGAAAGGGGCGCGTCGTGCAGCGCGCAACCTCCGTGCCGATGTACGCGAGCGTACCGACCGCCGTGTCCGATCCGAGCAGGAAGGCGTAGTCGACGGGCGTCATCTGCGGGCCGTAGGCGTCCGCCCAAAGTTCCGACGACGTGCCGAGCGAACACGCGACGCCCTTCTCGTTCAGCGTCGTGAAGGCGACCGTGCCGTTCTCGACGGCCAGCGGCCCGCGCAGGCCGCTCGTGTCCGTCGACTCGAAGTTCCACGTGCCCGTGCCCCGCTTCGTGACGTACCACGAATAGTTCGTCCCGTTCTGCGAACGCCCCGTGAATCGACCGAGAATGCGGCAGGGGACGGCGTTCGAGCCCGTCAGCACGAGGCGCATCTGCGAATCGCCGGCATCATGCAGCCAGTTGCCCGTCAGGACGAGACCGCCCGTCGCGCCCGCGTCAATCGTCTCGGGCTGCATGAAACTTGGCTGCGGGTGAAACGCCAGCGTCTTGTTCGACGTCTCGCCCGCGCCCAGATAGCGGTAGCAGCAGACGCCGTCCCTGTAGAAGCCGAGCGCCGAGCCCTTGCCCAGCGACGACGGCTCATCCGCGTTGCCGAGCCGCGCAAAGCCAAGGATGCCCGCCGTGCCGCCGTTGTAGCCGAACGGACGCGCATTGCCGGGCGTGGCCGTCTCCGTCCCCGTCAGGTACTGGTGGCCCGCCGCGAAATAGGAGAGGTTGCCGACGAACCGACCCGCGAAGACGCCCGGCTCCGTGCCCATGTACGTCGGCTGAACCTGTGTGCCAGACACCGAATTCGAGACGACGCCCGCGCCGATCAGCCGCGAACACCGCAGGTTGCCCGCCATCGGCAGGGACAGGGTCGCGCCATCTTCCACCGCCATGTCGCCGCAGATGAAGTGACGGTATCGCGCGATTGAACGCGGCAGCTCCAGCGTGCCGCCCTCGACCTTGAACGTCGTGTTGTAGGCCTGGCTTTCCGTCGTGTCACGCAGCGACAGCAGGCCTGCGCCCCTCTTGACGAACGTGCCGCGCGGCTGGTTCCCGCCCTTGTTGACGAAGCAGCCCAGTTCGGCATCCGCCGAGACCGTGACGACGAGGGTCGCCGACGCGCCTTGCCCCTCGTCGAGCTGGACGTTCTCGAAGAGGCTGAGCGTCGCGAGCGCGGCATCGTCCACCGTCAGCGTGACGTCCGCATCGACGATGCGCAGAATGTCGCCCTTCTGCGGCATCTGCTTGTGGCGACCATTCCCCGGCCGCAATCCCAGATGCTGAATAGTATAGCATATGCGCCCGCCCAACAATGATATTTTCACGCAGAAATTTTCTATCCGATTGCGAAAGCATCCGACACGCGACGTCGCCCCTCAAAAAGGCAACGCCCTGCACGAGGGCGTTCGGATCAGACTATTCGGATTCCGTCACCTTCCGCCGCAGGGCCTTGATCTCGGCGTGGGCGTGCTTGGCGTCGAGCATCTTCTGCTTCTGGCGGCGCGAGCGGCGACGTTTCTGGCGGCGGATCTTCTCGCGCTTCTGCCGTGCCTCGCTCTTGCGCCTGTTCTCGCGTTCAAGAACCTGTTCCGCAAGCGTCCGCCGCGCAAGCCAGCGGTTCGTCTCGCGGCTGCGCGTCTCGCCGCAGCGGACGGACAGGCCGCTCGGCGCATGTTCGAGCCGGACGACGTTCGACGTCTTGTTCGTCTTCTGCCCGCCCGGCCCGCCGCCGAGGATGAAACTCTCCTCAAGGTCTTCCTCGAAGACGGAGGCCTCGTCCATCAGGGCCTTGATCTTCTCGATCGTCTCCGGCGAGATCATCGACGGCCCCTGTCAGTAGCCGAGGTGCTCGTCCACGAGGATGACGAGGGTCGACGTGCGCGACGGACAGCGGTCAAAGACGGCCGTCACCTTGCAGATGCGGTCGGGCGAATCGCAGTCGGCACACAGGCCCTTCTCGGCGCACGGCGTCTTCTTGCCGAGGCGGCGGCAGTTCGGCCCGCAGGCGAACTTCTTCGCGCGCGCGATCGCCTCCAGCACGCCGCCGACGACGAGCTTGTTCCGCCCGATGACGTAGACGACGCGCTTCGGCCCGTAGATGGACGCCGCGACGCGGTTGCCCGTGCCGTCGATGTTGACGATGACGCCGTCCTCGGTGAGCGCGTTCGCCGAGAGGAGAAAGAGATCCATCTGCGTCTGGTGGTCGCGAATCTCCTTGCCCGCCGCCGCGAGCGCCTCACGCACGCCAAGCGCCTTCACGCTCTCCGAGCCGCCCCAGCCGACGGAGTGCGCCGATGCGGCCTCCTGCATGACGCGCGCAGCGGCCTCTTCCTTCGTCGCGACCGCCGTCGCCTCGTAACCGCGCCGCTTCAGCGCCGCAATCGTCTTCGCAAAGTCGTTCATCTTACTGGAGCGGCGCGCAGTTGACGCCCTGCCGAATGAGCCGCGTACGGTGGACTTTCATGCGGCGCAGGAAGTCGTCGAACGACGGCTTGCCGTTGCCCGACCAGAACGCCTCCGCCAGCGCGCAGCCGCGCGGCCACATCTTCCATTCGAGGTCAAACTTGTTCCACGTGTACTCCGACCAGTTGTTGCCCTGGCCACCGACGATGTGGCTGCGCAGGTTCTCCGGCACGCCCTCGCAGAGATCCATCGAATGGCACTTCGCGAGCGTCACGCGGCCGCCGATGTACTGGAACGGATCGTCCTCCAGGCCCTGCGCGTAGTCGAGGTAGCAGTAGTTGTTCGGCGTCATCACGACGTCATGCCCCTTCGCCGCGAGATCGGCCGGCGACAGCCAGTCGTGGCCCGCGCCCTGCTTGCCGAGGCGCCAGCTCATGCCCATCGCCGACTTCGGGATGCCCTCGCCGAGCAGGTACTCGTCCCATCCGAGCGCGCGCTTGCCGCGCGCGGCGAGGAACTTCACGAAGTGGCGCGTGATCCACGGCTGAAGCCCCTTCTCGTCGCCCAGCCCCTCGTCCTTGATGCGCTTCTGACACTTCGGGCACTCCTTCCAGCGAACCTGCGGGCACTCGTCGCCGCCGATGTGCACGACGTCGGACGGGAAGAGGCGGCACACGTAGTCGATCACGTCCTCCATGAACTTGATGGCCTTGTCGTTGCCGAGGCAGAGCACGTCCTTCTCGATGCCCCAGATGGAACGCGGCGTACGCTTCGCGAGGTTCTCCGGCTTGCAGGCGTATTCGGGATAGGCGGCGAGCGCGGCGAAGACGTGACCGGGCAGCTCGATCTCGGGCACGACCTTGATGTGACGTTCGGCGGCGTAGGCGAGAATCTCCTTCACGTCCGCCTCCGTGTAGTAGTAGGGCCCGTAGGTCTGGCCGTCCGTCTCCATCATGTAGTTGCCGTCCGCATCCCAGTGCATCCGCGCGCCGAACTTCGGGCTCGCCGGACGCACCGCGCCGTACTTGACGAGTTCGGGGTAGCCCGGAATGTCGAGACGCCAGCCCTGGTCTTCGGTCAGGTGCCAGTGCAGGACGTTCAGCTTGTACTGCGCCATCACGTCGAGCGTCTTCTTGAGGACGTCCTTCCCGAAGAAGTGGCGGCACTCGTCGATCAGCATGCCGCGCCAGCGGTAGGCCGGCTGATCCCTGATCTTGGCGCAGGCGTAGCCGCGCCAGTCGGTGATCTGCTTCAGCGTCTGCCGCGCGTAGAACGCGCCGGCATCGTCCGAGCACGTGATCGTGACCGTGCCGGACGGGTTGACGTCCAGCACGTACCCTTCGGCGGCGATCGCCGCGTCCTTCTTGACGACGATCGGCGAGGTGACGGGAATGGTCTCGCCCTGCTCCCAGGCCTGAGTCGGCTGGGGGATGACGGAAAGCGCGGCAACGAGGAATGGCTGTATCATGGTCTTCTCCTTGAGACGGGCCGACAGACAGCCTCAGTTCGCGTAGGTGACGACGCCCGTGCCCTTGCGGCAGACGCCGATCACGCTGTACGGCTGGTGGGCGGCCTTGAGGATGTTCGTCGCCTTCACGAGGTCGCGCTTCGCGACGATCACGACGAAGCCGATGCCCATGTTGAAGACGCGGTACATCTCGTCGCGGTCGACCTTGCCCTGGTTCTGGATGAACTTGAAGATCGTCGGCACCTCCCAGGCGCTGCGGTCGATCTCGGCGTTCACCGACTTCGGCAGCACGCGCGGGATGTTGTCGGGGAAGCCGCCGCCCGTGATGTGCGCCATGCCGTTGATCTTGATCTTCGACATCAGCGCCGAGACGGGACGCAGGAAGCTCTTGTGGACGGCCAGCAGCGCCTCGCCGAACGTCTGGTTCGTGCCGGGCAGCTTGTCCTGCCAGCTGTACTGGCAGAGGTCGAAGATCACGCGGCGCGCGAGCGAGAAGCCGTTCGTCTGGAGGCCGCCCGACGGGAGGCCGATGATCACGTCGCCCGCGCGGATCGACTTGCCGGTGACGAGATCCTTCTTCGCGACCGTGCCGACGATCGTGCCGACGAGGTCGTATTCGCCGACCGGGTAGAGCCCCGGCATCTCGGCCGTCTCGCCGCCGAGCAGGGCCATCTTGTTCTCCTTGCAGGCCTTGCAGAGGCCGGAGACCACGCTCTTGAAGACGGCGGGGTCGACCTTCGCCGTGCCGACGTAGTCCATGAAGAAGAGCGGCTTCGCGCCCTGCACGAGAATGTCGTTCACGCAGTGGTTCACGATGTCCTGCCCGACCGTGTCGTGCCGGTTCATCATCGCGGCGACCTTCAGCTTCGTGCCGACGCCGTCCGTCGAGGCGACGAGGATCTGGTCCTTGCCCGCCGGCACCTTGTGCAGCCCGCCGAACGCGCCGATGCCGCCGATGACGTTCGCCGTCTTCGTCGCGGCGACCATCTGCTTGATGGCCCCGACGGCGCTCATCTTCACGTCGATGTTCACGCCCGCCTGCGCATACGCGGACTTTCTCTCCCCTTTCAAACCCTTCGCCATGACAGGGACTCCTTACAGCTTCTCTTGTTGTGGTGAAATCAAATGGACCTGAGACATGACACGAAGGGCGCGTGTCGTTCACACGCGCCCTTCGTCCGTGTCGTCGCTCTTAGAGCTTGTCGTTGGAACCGAGAACCTTCACGATCTTGTGGATGTAAAGCTTCTTCATCTCGTCGCGCGCCGGCGAGAGGTACTGGCGCGGGTCGAAGTGCTCCGGGTGCTCCGCGAAGTGCTGGCGGATCGCCGCCGTCATCGCGAGGCGCGAGTCGCTGTCGATGTTGATCTTGCAGACCGCGCTCTTCGCGGCCTTGCGCAGCTGCTCCTCCGGGATGCCGACCGCGTCCGGCAGCTTGCCGCCGTTGGCGTTGATGATGTCGACATACTCCTGCGGGACGCTGGACGAGCCGTGGAGGACGATCGGGAAGCCCGGAAGCTGCTTCTCGACGGCCTTCAGGACGTCGAACGCGAGCGGCGGCGGGATGAGCTTGCCCGTCTTCTTGTCGCGCGTGCACTGCTCGGGCTTGAACTTGTAGGCGCCGTGCGACGTGCCGATCGAGATCGCGAGCGAGTCGCAGCCCGTCTTCGTCGCGAACTCGACGACTTCCTCAGGCTTCGTGTAGTGCGACTCTTCCGCCGCGACCTCGTCCTCAACGCCCGCGAGGACGCCGAGCTCGGCCTCGACCGTCACGTCGTGCTTGTGCGCGTAGGCGACGACCTTCTTCGTCAGCTTGATGTTGTCCTTGAACGGGAGGCTGGAGCCGTCGATCATGACGGACGAGAAACCGCTGTCGATGCAGCTCTTGCAGGTCTCGTAGCTGTCGCCGTGGTCGAGGTGGAGGACGATCTGCGGCTTCTTGCAGCCGAGCTCCTTGGCGTATTCGACCGCGCCCTGCGCCATGTAGCGGAGAATCGTCGGGTTCGCGTACTTGCGCGCGCCCTTCGACACCTGCATGATGACGGGCGACTTCGTCTCGACCGCCGCCTGGACGATGGCCTGCATCTGCTCCATCGTGTTGAAGTTGAACGCCGGGATGGCATAACCGCCCTTGACCGCCTTCGCGAACATCTTCTTCGTGTTCACGAGACCAAGCTGCTTGTAGCTGACCATTTTCTGTTGCTCCTGTTTGTTTTTGGGCAAACGCCCTAAAATTTGCGCGTATTATATCAAAAAACGGCGAGTTCGTGTGGCAGGAATTTATTCCGCCGCCTCATAGGCGACCGCAAGCCGCGTCTCGGCGGCCTCCAGCAGGTCTTTCAGCGCGTCCTCGGACGCCGCGCCACGGGCCAGTTCCAGCAGGAATGCGCGGTAGGCCGTCGCCGCCGCCTGAAGGCCCTCGCCGCGTCCGCCCCCGAAGACCGGCAGCTCGTTCGCCTTGTCGAGGGCGGCGACCCGGACGAACGGATCCCCCTTCGCGCAGGCGATTGCCTCGCGAAACGACAGCGCGTCAAATCGCCCGAGAAACGGACGGTCGAACGTGCGGGGATACAGCCACAGGCGCGAGGCGAAGACGCGCGCCTCGATGCGGCTGAGGTGCCCCGGACGGATGACGCAGTAGAGGCGGCGGAAGCCCTCGTCGTCAGCCCCCTCCGCCCGCGCCAGCCAGTCCGCCAGCCGCTGGCGTTCGCCGGAAAGCCGGTAGTCCGGATCCGTCTGACGGTAGGCTTCGCGCGCCTCCGCCGGCGACAGCTCGCGCCGCGCCGCCGCGCGGAAGTAGGCGCGGACGACCTCCGTGCGCAGGGCGTCCAGATCCGTCTGCGCGGGGTTGGGCAGAAAGAGGCGCGTCACGACCGCCTCGCCGTTCGTCGCGACGCGCACAAGGACGTCCGCGCGGTTCGTGCGCACGTCGCCGAGGTGCAGGACAATGCCCGGCTGGGCGACGCGCACGAGCGGCCGCTGCGCGGCGCGCGCGAGGGCCGTCACGGTCTCGCCGGCGAAGCGCGCGACGGGGGCCTGGTACTCGCGCCGCACGTCGACCGCGCAGTTCGCGTAGACCTTCACGAGCCCCTCCGCCTGCGTCAGGACGGGTGACTTGAACCGCTCGATCAGCTCCGCGCGCGAAAGCGCGAGCAGCAGGACTGTCGCGAGAACCCCCATCGCGCCGTCAGCGGACCTTCAGCAGGATCAGCAGCAGCGCCGGCATGACGACGAGCTGCAAGAGGACGAAGCGCATCAGCACCTGCGCGTTCGACCACTTCAGGTTCTTCTTGCAGTGGTCGTGCAGGGGAAAGCGCACCTTGCGGATCAGGTTGTCCTCGCCGATGTCGAAGCCGACCTTCTTCGCGAGGCGCAGGAGGACGAGCTTGCCGAGCCCGCCGCCGCCGTTCACGAGCACGATCGGCGCGAGCGCGAGGACGATGAACGGGTTGCCCGTCATGAGCGAGGCCGTCGCGACGAGGATGCCGAGATAGCGGCTGCCCGCGTCGCCCATCAGGATCTTCGACGGCTCGGCGTTGTACCAGAGGTAGCCGCCGAACGCCCCGGCGACGATCATCACGACGATCGCCCAGCGCGCCGCCTCGGCGTAGACGGGGATGAGGAAGTAGTGCGCGACGGGACGGTAGCCGACGACCACGTAGAGGACGACCGCCAGCATGCCGAGCGCGATAAGCGTCAGCGTCCCGGCGAGGCCGTCCACGCCGTCCGAGCAGTTCGTCGCGTTCATCGTGAACCAGAGGACGAATGCCGCGACCGGCACATAGGCCCAGGCATGCACGAGCCAGACGCCGACGCCGTTCATCAGGACGGGCCCCTTCACGAACGGCAGCCACGCGATCATCACGTGCGACCCGTCCACGACCTCGTGGTGCCCCAGGAAGATGAAGACGGCGATCGCGACCGAGACGACGGCGTCGAGAAGCCCCTTCTTGAGCTCGCCCCACGGCACGCGCGCCTGGTCGTCGAGATAGCCGAAGAGCATCGCCCCGTACAGCGCGAACACGGCGGCGAGATCCCAGAACTTGAGCGGCGCGAACAGGATGATGACCGGGAGCGCGATCAGCGACACCCAGAGCCCCGCCCCCGTCGGCTTGCCCTGGCTCGTGAGGCCGCCCATGTCCTTCAACAGCGCCTTGCCGCGATCGCGCGGCAGACGATCCCAAAGGCGCGGCAGGAGAATCCAGGTCAGGAACGCCGCCGTGAACGCGCCGCCCGCGAGGAGGAGGGCGTGCGACTGGAGGAGCCGAAACGGGCCCCAGAACTGCTGAAGGAAATCCGAAAGGTAATAGAGCATGACGTGTTCTCCTTGTTGAGCGGCCTCCCCGGCCTCATTCTCCCTGAATGTAGACGAGCTTTGTCCCGCCCGTCTCGGCCCGCTTGTAGGACTTCGTGCGCGGATCGTAGTAGGGCACGGACACCTTCGGCGTCGTCGGCGCGCCGTCCGCGACGAAGAACCGGCGGTACTCGATCTCGACGGTGCGCCCTTCGCGATCCGTCTGCCGCGTCCACTCGAACGCGGCGTCCGGCAGCAGGAAGTCGTCGGGCACGTAGCCCTTCGGGAAGAGTCGGTAGGAGATCGTCACGACGTCGTTCGTCTCGACCTTCAAAATGTCGCACGTCTCGTGAAGCCGCAG
The DNA here is from genome assembly GCA_934635045.1 of uncultured Kiritimatiellota bacterium. Lineage (GTDB taxonomy): Bacteria > Verrucomicrobiota > Kiritimatiellia > RFP12 > UBA1067 > UBA1067. The sequence continues at coordinate 12,019 of CAKTZA010000024.1, forward strand.
CCCCTCCGAGACAAGGCCCGCGAAATCGGCCGGCTGGCCGTCCGTCGCGAGCGGCTTCACGTCCAGCGCGAGCGGCGGCGTCTCGCAGGTGAACGAGTTGGAGAACGTGAAGCTGAAGCGTCCGCCGCGCCGCGTCTCGCGTCCCGAAACCATGCCCTGGATCGTGAACGCGAGCGTTCCCCGAAACGGCACATCGTAGCGGACAGGCACGGAGAGCCGCTTGATCACGTTCGTCGGGTTCTCCGCCGGAAGATCCGTCAGGTTCTCGGCCGGGCCCGTGACCGTGAGGCCGAACCGCTCCGAAGGGGTCATCGCAATCTGCCCGATGGAGACGTTCTTCGGCACCTCCAGCGAGACGACGAAGGCGAACGGCTCGCCGACGCGCAGCTCCGGCTTGTCCGTCGCGAGCGTTGCGGCGATCTTCACCGGCTCGCGCGCCTCGGCCCCGCCGAAGCCGCTGCCGAAGGAAAAGCTCATCGACTGCCCCATCTGCTGTTGCATGCGGCGCATCTGCTCCTCCATCTGCTGGAAGATGTCCGCGCGCGCCGGAGGCGTCCCGAGCAGCGCGGCGACTGCGAGGCAGGCGAGCGCGCGGATGCCGCGCCCCAGCGCCCAGAAGAGGGCGGCGAGCGCGAGGACGCCGCCGAGGACGATTCCGACGCGGCCGCGCCAGTCGTGGCGCAGAAGCGGACGCAGCACCTGCCGCGCCACCGGCAGTTCGGCGGACGGGCTGTCGAAGCGCAGGGCCTGCGCGGCGACGAGGCCCTGCTCGATCGCGGCGGTCTGGCCCGTCCGCCATTCGAGTCGCGCATAGATCTTCTGCGCGCGCGCCCAGTTGCCCTCGCGAATCGCGCACGTCGCCTCGTTCAGCCGCGCCGCCGGAAAGTCGAACGCCGCGAAAGCGTCCGCCGTCGGGGTCGCGCACGCCTTCTGCCACGCGAAGCGCGCGTCGTCCGTGAGCGGCACGCCCGGCTCCGTCACGAGCGCGGGCGGCGCGGGCAGCTTGTTCGGCTCCTCGCCCATCTCCGCGACGACGACATCGGCCCCGGCTTTCGCGTGGACGGGAATCGCGTTCGCCCGCACGCGGCGCGGCGCACCGTCCGTCCCCTGATACGCGAATTCGAGCGCGGGAAACCAGAGCAGCCCCGTGCGGCGCGGGCGGACGCGGTACGTGAGCCGCCGCGCATCGCGGAACGTGTCCGTCTTCGCCGAGGCGTCGTCCACCTTCCAGTCCGCGCGGTCGACGGCCTTGGCGAGCGCGGGCGGGTGCAGCGCGTGGAAGTCGGCGTCGCCGATGAAGTCGATCGTGAGGATCAGCGGATCGCCGACCTTCACGTTGTTCGCGTCAAAGAACGCCCGTGCCCGCAGGGCGCTGCCCTGCACGCCCAGGAGCTCCAGCGCACAGAAAAAGAGAATTCCCAACATCATCGTCGTTTGAAGTCAACGCACCGTGTGCGTTGCCGCCTATTATAGCAAATTGTGCACGCCGACAGCGGACGCCCTCTTCAGGCGTCCGCCGACGTCAGCAGGGCACGGGCGCGGGCGACTTCGGCGTCCGTCGGCGGACGCGCAGCCGCGAGCGTGTAGGCGAGGCCGAGTGCCTGCCACTTGTGCACGCCGAGCGCATGGTAGGGCAGCACCTCGACGCGGCGGACGTTCGGCAACGTGCGGATAAAATCGCCCGTCCGCCGCAAGTCGTCTTCGCCGTCCGTCAGTCCCGGCACGAGCACGCGGCGAATCCAGACGTCCGTGCCGCGTTCGGCGAGATACCGCGCACAGTCGAGGACGGGCGCATTGTCCGCCCCTGTGAGCGCGCGGTGCGCATCCGCGTCGAAGAGCTTCAAGTCGAGCAGCACGGTGTCCGTCGCGCGCAACAGCCGTTCCTGCGCCGCGTCGCCGCGCCGGAAGCAGCCCGCCGCCGTGTCAAGGCACGTCGTCGCGCCCACCGCGTGGGCCTTCTCGAAGAGGTCAGCGACTTCGGCGGCCTGCAGCATCGGCTCGCCGCCAGACGCGGTGATGCCGCCCTCCGCGCCCCAGTACGCCTTGTAGCGGAGCGCACGGGCGAGCACGTCGTCCGCCGACGCCGCCTCTGCGGGCGGCTTCGCCCACGTGTCGGGGTTGTGGCAGTAGCGGCAGCGGAACGGGCAGCCGCTCAGGAAGACGATGAACCGCACGCCCGGCCCGTCCGCCGCACCAAATGTCTCAAACGAATGTATTTTCATGGCAAGCGGGGGGCGGGCCGTGCGGCCCGCCCCTCCTGTTGTGCCGTGCGCAACCTGTTCAAGCCTTAGAGGCTCTTGTGGCAGGTACGGCTGATGACGTCGAGCTGCTGCTCGCGCGTCAGGTCGATGAACTTCACCGCATAGCCCGAGACGCGGATCGTGAAGTTCGCGTACTCCGGCTTCTCCGGATGCTCCATCGCGTCGATCAGCTTCTCCGTGCCGAAGACGTTCACGTTCAGGTGATGCGCTCCCTGCGAGAAGTAGCCGTCCAGCACGCGCGCGAGCGTCGTCTCCCGCGTCGCCTCGTCGTTGCCGAGGGCCGAGGGATGGATCGTCTGCGTGTTGGAGATGCCGTCCAGCGCATAGCCGTAGGGCAGCTTCGCGACCGAGTTGAGCGAGGCGAGCAGCCCATGCTGCTCCGCGCCGTAGGACGGGTTCGCCCCCGGCGACAGCGGCTCGCCCGCCTTGCGCCCGTCGGGCATCGCGCCCGTCGCCTTGCCGTAGACGACGTTCGACGTGATCGTGAGGATCGACGTCGTCGGCGTCGCGTGGCGGTAGGTGTGGTGGCTGCGGATCTTGTTCATGAACTCCTTGAGGAGAGCCTTCGCGATCTCGTCCGCGCGCGGGTCGTCGTTCCCGTAGCGCGGGAAGTCGCCCTCGACCTTGTAGTCGACGGCAAGCCCCGTCTCGTCGCGGATGACGCTCACCTTCGCGTACTTGATCGCCGAGAGCGAGTCGACGGCGTGCGAGAAGCCCGCGATGCCCGTCGCGAACGTGCGCTCGACGTCGGTGTCAATGAGCGACATCTGCGCCGCCTCGTAGTAGTAGCGGTCGTGCATGAAGTGGATGAGGTTCAGCGTGTGGACGTAGAGCCCGGCGAGCCAGTCCATCATCGCGTGGTAGGCCTTCAGCACCTGCGCGTAGTCGAGCACGTCGCCCGTGATCGGGCGGAGCTCCGGGCCGACCTGCGCGCGCGTCTTCTCGTCCACGCCGCCGTTGATGGCGTACAGGAGGCACTTCGCGAGGTTGGCGCGCGCGCCGAAGAACTGCATCTCCTTGCCGGTGTGCGTCGCCGAGACGCAGCAGCAGATCGCGTAGTCGTCGCTCCAGACGCGGCGCATGACCTCGTCGTTCTCGTACTGCACGCTCGACGTCGCGATCGAGATCTTCGCGGCATAGCGCTTGAACGCCTCCGGGAGACGCGGCGAATAGAGGACCGTGAGGTTCGGCTCCGGGCTCGGCCCCATCGTCTCCAGCGTGTGGAGGATGCGGTAGTCGGTCTTCGTGACCATGCTGCGGCCGTCGCCGCACATGCCCGCGACGTTGATCGTCGCCCAGACGGGATCGCCCGAGAAAAGCTGGTTGTACTCGGGGATGCGCGCGAACTTGACCATGCGGAACTTCAGGACGAGGTGGTCAATCAGCTCCTGCGCGTCCGTCTCGGTGAGGATGCCGCGCTTCAGGTCACGCGCGATGTAGATGTCGAGGAACGTCGAGATGCGGCCGATGGACATCGCCGCGCCGTTCTGCGTCTTGATCGCCGCGAGATAGCCGAAGTACGTCCACTGCACGGCCTCGCGCGCGTTCGTCGCCGGGCCGGAGATGTCGTAGCCGTAGCTCGCCGCCATGACCTTCATGGCCTTCAGCGCGCGAATCTGCTCGGCGACCTCCTCGCGGCCGCGGATCACGTCTTCCGGCATCGAGCCGACGCCGACCATCGGCAGGTCGCGTTCCTTGCCCGCGATCAGGCGGTCAATGCCGTAGAGCGCGACGCGGCGGTAGTCGCCGACGATGCGCCCGCGCCCGTAGGTGTCCGGCAGGCCCGTGATGATCTTGTTCTTGCGCGCACGGCGCATCTCCGGCGTGTACGCGTCGTAGACGCCCTGGTTGTGCGTCTTGTGGTACTCCGTGAAGATGTGGTGCAGCTCGGGGTTCGGCGTGTAGCCGTAGGTCGTCAGCGCCTCCTCGGCCATCTTGATGCCGCCGTAGGGCATGAACGCGCGCTTGAGCGGCTTGTCGGTCTGGAGGCCGACAATCTTCTCGAGGTTCTTGTCGAGGTAGCCCGGCTTGTGCGAGGTGATGGACGAGACGATGTCGGTGTCCATGTCCAGGACGCCGCCTTTCGCGCGCTCTTCCTTCTGCAGGGCCTGCAGCTTGTTCCAGAGGGCGGTCGTCGCCTCCGTCGCGCCGGCGAGGAACGACGCATCGCCATCATACGGCGTGTAGTTCAGGCGAATGAACTCGGCCGGATCGATCTCCTCCTGCCACTCGCCACCGATGAAACCTTCCCATGCGGGATAATCTTTCTTGCTCATAACGGCGCGTATTATACCACATTCGGGCCGCAAGAGTGTTAGCCGCAGGAAAGTTTTTGCATAACTGACAAAATTACGCGCCTTTCAAGCGTTTTTGCGAACAATCAAAAGAGCCTAATCACCCAGGCTCCCACGCGGCACCGCGTCACGCCCCCTACTGAGGCCCCGTGCCGCCGTTCACGTAGAGGCGATGCAGGCGCACGGTCGTGCCCGTCGAGCCGTTGCGTGCCGCCGCCAGGACGCGCAGGCGGACGCGATGGCGCCCGCGCGGCAGGTCGTCCGCCAGAATCTCCACGTAGGGATAGTGCAGGTCGCCGTAGTCCGCGCGCAGCCGGAGGCGACGCGGCGAACCGCCATCGACGAACACCTCCAGGTCGCCTGCATCCGGTCCGGCCGTCAGGAACGCCGCCAGCGTCGTCCCCTCGAACGTGACGTCAAGCGCCGCCCCCGCCCGGTCGCTCCACCAGATCGCGCCCTTCCGGTACGGCGCGCGCATGTCGCCCGGCACCGCGTTCCAGTCGGGAACCGCATGCCGCCAGCCGCCGTCCACCGCAACCACGCACGTCGGCGGCACGGGCGCGCCCCTGTCGTAGGACGCGGCGTCGATCGGCTCGGGCAGAGGCTGCGGCACGGCAGCGGCATACGGATCGAACACGCGGTCGATGGCCGCCTCGAAGACGCGCGCGGCGAACCGACAGCCCTCCGGCGACGGATGGCAGTCGCGGTAGCCCGTCCAGTCAAGGCCGCCCGTGGCAGCGGAGGCGGCCAGCGCCGAGCCGACGTCCGCCAATGCGGCGCCATAGCGTTTCGCGACCTCTGCGTGCGCGGCGTAGGAGACGGGCGTTCCGCCCCGCCGGATGAGGTCGAACTGATCCCTGTTCACCGTCAGCCCCACGACCACGGCGCATTTCGGATTCGCCTTCCGCACGCGCCGCACGACGCCTTCCAGGCCGCGGATGCACCGTGCACGGTCGAAATGGCCGTCCTGCTCGTCGTTCACGGCAAACTCCACGACGAACAGGTCGGGCAAACCGTGCGAAAGGACGTCTTCATCGACGCGAAACGCCCCCGCATCCGAACACGTCGACGAGAGCCCGGCGGCGATTTCGGCAAACGCGACATCGGGGTACTTCGCCCGGAGGGCCTTCATCACGAGCGGACGGTAGCCGTCCATCTCGGTGATCGAGCCGCCGAGGAACGCGACCGTCCGATGCACGGCCGCATTCGTCTGCGCGCGGACGTCCGCCACGGCGTTCGCCGTTCCCGCCGTCGGCTCGAAGAACGTCCCCGGCCCGGCGGCAACCGCCACGCCCCCCCACACGCACAGCGAAACGCAGCACGCCCTCTGAATCTGGTCAAACGATTTCATGATGCGTATTATAGCAAAAAACGAAACCGTCAGGCACGCCACGTGAACCACTGGTCGGGATAGGCACACACAAGTTCCGCGAGCGCGGCCTCATACGCCGCCGCCATCGCCTTCGTCTCGTCCGGCAGGCGGCGCACGACCGCGCGGTAGCCGCGTCCCGTCCAGACGCAGGCGACGAAGTAGGCGGGATGCCCCAGCGCGTGCGCGAAGCGGAACGCGCCGCGTCCCCGGTCGCCCGCCATCACGAGGCAGTCGCCGCGCTCCAGCGCCTCGCCCGCGAGAAAGGCCGTCGCCATCCCGATTTCCGAAATCGGATGGATCACGACCTTCGCTCGGTTCGCATGGCGCAGGTAGAAGCGGTTGAAGACGCCCGTCCGGTCGAAGTCCATCCAGGCGTGGAACGTGAACGCGCACCCGTCGAGCGCCGCGAGCGCCTCCACCGTGCCGCAGTGGGACGACAGCACGAACACGCCGCGCCCCGCCCGCACGTCCGCGACGAACGCCGCCGCGTCCGCCGAGCCGTCCGTCGCGACGCGCGGCAGGTCGCGTCCGTCGGCCATGACGACAAGCTTGTCCGCCAGCGACCGCGTGAAGTGGACGAGCTTGCGCGCCGTCGTCGCCCGGCGCACCGTGCGCGAGAACGTCCACGCGCAGAGCCCGACGGCGGCGGCGAAGAGATGCAGGGCCCTGAGCCCGAAGAGGCGATAAAGCCCCCACAGGATCTCCAGCCCGAGCGGCGTCGCGGCCAGTTCCGTCGGCGCGGCGGTCTCCGGCGCGCGGCGGCGTGTCAGCCACGCGACGCCGAACCCGACCGGAAGCCCGATGCCGAGGACGAAGCCAAACCCCTGCACGACCGGGAACGAGACGAAGTAAAGCGCACCGAACCCCGCGAGGCTCGTCAGCAGCGAACAGAGCGCCGGCTTCAGCGCCGCGCGTCCGCCGTTATGCAGGAACACCGTGTAGTCGACGCTCATGCCCGCCAAAAGGAAGCACGCGAGCAGATGAAAGAGATTCACCTTTTCGCCCAAAAGGCCGAGCAGCCCCGCGACGGCGGCCATCGCACAGACGGACGGCACGAACATCTCAACCGCCCGGCGACGGCAGAAGACGACGAGCGCAGCGAGCATCAGCGCGAGCGCAAAGCCAAGCCGCACAAGCGTCTCGTCCGTCCAGCGCGCGAGAACCGCGCCCAGCTGCACGCGCGGCTGAAGAAAGCGAACGCCGTCCGGCAGGGGTTCCGCCGGACGCGGCACGGACGCAATCGCATACGCCCCCGGTTCGCCGCGCGGCGGACACGGCGATTCGGACAGTCCCAGCTTCTGCCTCTGGCGCTCGCCCTGTTCGGCGTACAGCTTCTCGACATGCGCGGCAACCGTCGCGCGGTCGAAGACGAGGAACCCGCGCTCCGCATCCGCCGAGCCGCTCAATTCCGCAAAACGCCGTTCCGCCGCCGCGAGTTCCGTCGGCGGACGGTACAGCGCCGTCAGGTCGGTTCCGAAACGGACGCGATACAGGCCGACAACAATTAGCAAGGCGACAAGGCAGCACCCCGCGCGCACCCCCCAACGAAAACCTCCGTGCCTCCGCGCCTCCGTGTGAGCCAATCCGTCCGGCATCCTCCTTCGCGTCGGATACCCCCCGACGACATACGCGAGCGCGGCGGCAAGCCCCACGCCGAGGAAGACCGCCGACTGGCGCAGGACGGGCAACGACGACACCATCAGCGGCACGAGACTGATTTCCGTCGTGAGCCACGAAACGGCGAGATTGCGCGTGACGGCGGCGCGGCGCGCGTCCGCCAGAAGCCAGTGGAACGAGTAGTCAATCACGAGGCCCATCACCGTCGTGCCGAAGACGACCGTCATCAGGTGGATCTCGGAGAACAGCGCCAGGAGCGCGGCGGCCCCGGCGAGCGCGGCGACCGCGAGCGACGCGGCGAGGAGCGGAATCCAGCGGACGCTGCGGAACGCGAAGACCGACAGGAGCGCGATGAAGACGAACGAGAAAATGCTGAGCGCATTGATCTCCCGCTTGCAGTTGCCCGCCGTGACAGCCGTGTGCAGGGGTACGCCGCAAGCGGCGACCGAGACAGACGGGAACGCCGCGCGCACCGCCGACAGCACGGCGTTCAGCTCGGCGCGGAAGACGATGAGCGCGTCGGCATCCGCCGCGATTTCCGGGCGTAGACGAAGCGGCAGGACAACCGACGTCGCGCCGTGACCGTCCGTCGCCGTCAGCAGGCCGTCCCGCACGTTCCAGTTCGCACGCGCGGACATCTGCGCGCGCACAAAGCCGTCCGCGAGCGCAAAGGGGTCTTCCGCGACGGGGAAGAGCGGCGGCAGCGGCGAGGCATAGAACTTCTTCAGGGCCTTTTGCGCCACGCGCGCACGGCCTTCGGACGTCTCGAGAAGCCGCACGTCGTCAAGCGCGGCGAGACCATAGCGGTTCGTCGCCAACGCGGCCAGGGGATTCTCCGCCGTGGGCACAAGCTTGTCTGACGGCAGACGGGCCTGAATCGCACGCGCCGCCGCCACGGCCTGCGCCACGTCGTCCGCCGGCCCGATGAGAACCGGCACGAGATCGGCGGACGCCGTGCGCACGGCGGCGGGAATCGCCTCCACGCCGTCCCCGACCAGGTCGTCCAACGACGTGCGGACGGCAATCGGCCGCCGCACGAACAGGCCCGCCGCCAACACAAGCAGCACCACGGGCGCGCCCCACAGGACGGCGCGCCGCCGCAAGCCGCCGCTTTTCGCGCGTCCTTCCATCATGACGCACCGCCCTCCGAATCTGGCAACGCCCGCAGCCACGTGAGCTCGCGCCGCCGCATGCGCGCATAGTCCGACGGCGTCAGGTCATCGGCACCCGAAAGGTGATCCATGCCGTGCGCGACATACAGCAGAAGCTCCTTTGCCGCGCTCCAGCCCCGCCGCTTCGGCGCCACGCGGACGGCTTGGTCACAGTTGACGTACAGTTCCCCGTAGACGCCCGGAGCCTCACCCGGCAACGCATCGTACCGCTGCGTGATGACGTCCGTCGCACCCGCCACGCCGTTGATCGCCTGATGGACCTCGGCCGAGAACGCATCGTCCTGCAAGACGACCGTCACCGCGCGAAACGGCACGCCGATGCGCGCGGCGCTCCGCGCGGCGAAGAACGCCGCCGCCGCACGAAGGACGCGTCGACTCAAATCGAGCGTACGCGGCAGCCCCCCCTCGACCGCAATCTGGCAGACTGTCCGGCCCGCGCTCATCCGATCGCCTCCACATGCGCCTCACCGGCATAGACGCGCGTCACGCCGACCAGCAGCGAACCGTCGGGCTGGATGCCCCCGCAGACGCCGCGCACCGGCTCCGCATCGTCGTCCGTCTGCCGCACGGCGAGGGTCTGTCCCCGCAGGAAATCAATCGCGCAAATCGCCGGATAGACGGCCGCGAAGCCCTGCTCGCGCCACGTCTCGTACCATCGCCCCAGTGCCTCCAGAACCGCCTCCCGCACCCTGGGGACAGACCCCACACCTGTGGGCGTACCCGTGGGGACAGACCCCGCCAATAACGTGGGGACAGACCCCAAGGAAATCGCCTTATCTGCAAGTTCTGGCGGAAAAACGCGCTGTTTTACATTGATTCCGATACCGACGATAATCCTGTCGCGATTCCGCTCGCACAGGATTCCCGCGACCTTGCGGCCGCCGATCAGCACGTCGTTCGGCCACTTGAGAGCGACTTCGCGCGCGATGCCGGTCGGCAAAAGTGCGCGAACCGCCTGCACGACAGCCAGCCCCACGACAAGCGGCAGCGTCACGACCGCCTCTGGGGACAGACCCCCGACCGACAGGACGGCACTCATCATGAGGTTCGCCCCCGGCGGCGACTGCCACTTGTGGTCGAGGCGTCCGCGCCCCGCCGTCTGGAAATCAGCCGTGTAGACGTCGCCATGCGCACCGGCGCGCGCGTCCACGTTCGTCGAAGCCGTCTCGACCTTGTGATGGAGCCGCCAGTCGATCATCTCAAGCCTCCCAGCAGATGCTGCCCGCCGTCGACGGGAATGACCGCGCCCGTCGTCGCACGCGCCGTCAGCAGATACGCGACGCAGGCGGCCACGTCGTCCGCCGTCGGACGCCCAATCAGGGTCTCACCGGCCTTTTCGTGAACCGCTGTCGGCGGCAGGACGGGGCCGGGGGCGACGGCGTTGACGCGCAGCGTCTCCGCGAAGAGCGCCGCCGCCTTGCGCGTGTCGTCCAGCAGTGCGGCCTTGGTCGCCGCATAGGCATCCAGCCCTTCACGTGCAACGCCCAAGATCCGCGTGTCGAGGATGTTGACGACCGCGCCGCGTCCCGTCTCGCGCCCCGCCATCAGCCGCGTGAGCTTCTGCGGCGCCGACAGGTTGACGGCCGTCAGCCGCGCCGACGCGCCGCTGAAGAGCGCGGCGTTGTTGACGAGCGCATCCGGCGGCTGTCCGTCCAACAGGCGAAGCGCAGTGGCGTACGCGCGCACAGGCCCCATCGCATCGGCGAAATCGGCCACGATGTCCGCGCCAGCCTCCGCGCGATGCGAGGTCGTCAGCACACGCCAGCCTTGCGCGCGCAACCCCTCGGCAATGGCCCTCCCAAGGCGCGTCGTCCCGCCTGTCACCAGAACCGTCTTCATTCGTCCTCCTTTAGATAGCGCAGCAGCTCGTCGAAGCGGCGGATGCGCACCGTGTAGCGCGAATCCCGCAACTGGCCGAAGCCGTAGGTGCAGAACGCGCTCTTCACGCCCGCGTTCGCCGCGCAGTCGAGATCCGTCCAACTGTCGCCGACCATCCAGTCGTGGGACGACAGTCGGTGGCCGCGCAAGCGCGCCGCGCAGTCGCGCAGCGGCAGGGCGGACGGCTTCATCTCCGCGCAGTCGCCGCCCGCCACCACGGCCGTGCCGAAGAGGCAGTCGAGGCCGAACTTCTCGAGAATCATCCGCGTCGCGAAATTCGGCTTGTTCGTGTTGACGCCCAGAAGCCAGCCGCGCCGCACGAGTTCCGTCAGCGTCTCGCGCACGCCCGGATAGAGCGTGACCGCCTCGCAGCAGTGCTCGGCGTAGTGGCTGCGGAAAATCGCCGCGACCTCCTCGCCCGTCCGTTCGGGAATCGCGTGTTCGAGCAGATAGCGCGCACCCTGTCCGACAAAGCCGATGACCGTCTCGACCGGCAGTTCCGCGAGCCCCAAGTCGCGCCGCGTGTGGTTGACCGTCGCTGCCAAATCGGCCTTCGAGTCGATGAGCGTGCCGTCCATGTCAAAGAAAACCGCATTCATGCCTGCATCCTCCGCTTGGAAAATTCGCAGCCGCAATACGACTGCCGGTAGAGCCCCAGTTCCTCCGCGCGGCGCACGGACAGCTTGAAGCCCTCCTTCTTCTTGAAGTCAATCGTCAAGAACGGTGGCGCGTGCGGGTCGGAAGACGAACCCGCCGCCGCTTGGCCCGCCGCAAAGACGACGGCACTGACCTTATGCGGCGAGACGGTCAACGACGTCGTGAAGGCGTCCAGCCCGTTCGCCACCGCGAAGGCGGCTGCTTTCGCGAGGTTGTAACGAAAGCACCGCGCGCACCGCGCGCCCTTCTCTGGCGCGTCCTCGTAGCCGGCGGCGACGTCGCGCAGCCATTCGGCGTGGTCGTAGGGAAGCGCGGCAAAGCGGACGCCCTCGACGCGCGCCAACCGCTCGGCGGCGGCGCGGCGTCTCTCGAACTCCTCCACCGTGTCGATGTTTGAGTTCGCGAAGAGGAGCATCACGTCATACCCTGCATCCCGCAGACGCGGCACACAGGCGGACGCGCACGGCCCGCAGCACACATGGAGGACAGCCGTCATTTCAGTCCATTCACGACGCGCCGGATCTGCCGCGCGACAGCGTCCGACGGATCGATCACCTCGGCGCGTCCCGCACAGATTCTCTCGATCACGGGCTTCAGGTGCGGAAAGTGCGTACAGCCGAGGACGAGGCGGTCGGCCCCTGCCTTCAGAAGCGGCTCGATCTTCGCGCGGACAATCCGCTCGACCTTCTCGCCCGACGTCTCGCCGCGCTCGACGAGCGTGACGAACTCGTCGGCGACAACCGCGAGCACCGTCACGTCCTTGGCGAACCTCGCCTTCGTCTCGTTGTAGAGGCGGCCGTGGAACGTGCCCGCCGTCGCGAGGACGCCGACGACGCCCGTCTTCGACTTGAGCGCGGCGGGCTTCAGCGCGGGCTCGATGCCGACGAACGGAATCGCGGGATAGCGCGCGCGCAGGTGATCGATCGCGGCAGCCGTCGCCGTGTTGCAGGCGACGACAATCACCCCACAGCCGCGCCGCAGAAGCTCTTCGGTGTTCGCGACCGACAGGCGCACAATCTCCTCCGGCGGCCTGTTGCCGTAGGGACAATGCGCCGAGTCGGCAAGGTAGTCCGTCGCGACGTCCGGGCAGAGCCTCTGAAACGCGCGCAGGATGCACGTGCCGCCGATGCCGCTGTCAAAGAAGCCGACCTTCATCGCCCGACGGCCTCCTGATCGACGCGAAGCGTCGGAACGGCGGCGAGGAGCCGCCTCGTGTAGTCGCTCGTCGGATGCGCGAAGACCGCTTCCGTCTCGCCGACGTCGACGAAACGGCCGCGCGCCATCACGCAGATCCGATCACAGACGTTCTTCACGACTGCGAGATCGTGCGCGATCAGCAGGATCGTCAGCCCCGTCTCGCGGCGCAGGTCGCGCAGCAGGTTCAGGACGCGCGCCTGCACGGAGACGTCGAGCGCCGAAACCGGCTCGTCCGCGACAAGCACGTCGGGGCGCGTCGCGAGCGCACGGGCGATCGAGACGCGCTGGCACTGCCCGCCGGACATCTCGCGCGGATACTGGTCCAGGACAGCCGCCGAAAGCCCGACTTGCGCCAAGAGGCGAAGAACCGTGCCGTCTGCGCCTTTTGACGATTCGCCGATTCGCCGATTCGACAATTCGACAATTTCCCGCAGCGTCTGCCGCACCGTCATGCGCGGATTCAGCGAGCCGACGGCATCCTGAAAGATCATCTGGCCTTTCACCTGTTTCCCGTCCGACCGTGGGCAGCCCTCGCACGCGCCAAACCGAATCGTGCCTGACGAGGGCCTTTCAAGTCCGATCAGCGTCTTGGCCACCGTCGACTTGCCGGAGCCCGATTCGCCGACGATGCCCAAGATCTCGCCCTTCGCGAGCGTGAACGAGACGCCCCTGACGGCCTCATACGAGCCGTAGCGCACATGCAGATCTGTGACTTCAATCAGGTTCATCCGTGCGGTGCGGTAGCATATTCAATTCGAGTCCCGTCGGGCGCAGGGAAACCGGCCGAGGCCAAGTACGGCTTCATGTCCGGCGGGAACGGTGCCTCGAACGCCAGCTTCACGCTCCGCACCGGGTGCCAGAGCGCCAGTTTCCAGGCATGGAGCATCTGCCGCATCGGCACGGGGTCAAGCCGCTTGTCAAGTGCCGACTTCCCGTACGCCCTGTCGCCGATCACCGGGCAGCCCAATGAGGCCATGTGCACGCGAATCTGATGCGTCCGACCCGTCTCAATGCGACATTCGACAAGCGACAGAATCGGGCTGTCATCGTTCCGCGCTTCCGAAGCAGCGGCATGACAGTCGCCCTTCAGGACACGCCAGTTCGTGATCGCCACCTTGCCGTTCCGCTCGACGATCGCCATGCGCTTGCGGTCAACGGGATGACGGCCGATCAGGTTCTCGATGCGCCCCGAATCGAGACGCGGCCGTCCGTGGCAGATGGCGAGATAGGTCTTTTCGACGTCCTGGTGGGACGCGAACGCACGTGAGAGCCCGACCATCGCCGGATGGGATTTCGCGACGACGAGAAGGCCGGACGTGTCCTGGTCAAGGCGATGGACGATGCCCGGCCGCACGACGCCGCCGATGCCGGAGAGGTTCGGGCAGTGGTGAAGCAGGGCGTTGACGAGCGTTCCCGTCGCATGGCCGGGCGCGGGGTGGACGACAAGGCCGGCGGGCTTGTTGACGACAATCAGGTCGTCGTCCTCGAACACGACGTCGAGCGGCATGTCCTCCGGTTCGGGAACGGCTGGCACGGGCGGCGGAACCGTGACGACGATCTCGTCCGCTTCGCCGACCTTCAGGCCCGTCTTCGCCGCCGGGACGCCGTTGACCGTCACCAGTCCAGCCTTGACGAGGCCCTCGATCCGCGAGCGAGAGAAGTCGGGGTAGCGTCCGAGCAGGATCTTGTCAAGCCGTTCGGACATTCGTCATGGGGTTCGTTATCTTCATGCCGCATATTATACCACAACGGGTCGCGCAGGACATAGGACTTCTCGGCCGGCGTCTGCGCCTCAAGCGAAAAGCCCAGCCGTTCAAAGAGGTTCTCGACCGGGGCGTTCTTCGGCGTCCGCCGCCACGTCGCGCGCACCGTGCCCACGCCGCGCGCCCGCAGGTCGCGAACGATCTCCGCCCACGCGCGCGCCTCCAGCTCACGCCCGGCGACACGGCAGCTCATCGTGAAGTCAAGGATCTCGCCGTCCCGCACGATCACGAACGCGACAAGCCCCTGATCGCCGAAACGGTCCCCTGCGTGAACCGTGTAGACGACCGTGCCGACCGCACGGCCCAGCGCCGCGATTTCGGCTTCCGCATGCCGGTTCGTGCAGACGCTGAACTGGTTCGCCTTCTGCGAAAGCTGGGCCACGCGCGACGCCTCCTCCGGGCGCAGCGCATGGACGTCCAACCAGCAGCCGAGTTCGCGCCAGACGTCCAGCGCGGCGGACGGCGCCGTCGCGCGCGCGGACAAGAACCGCCGACGCGCGGCCTCCTCGCGATACTCTTCCGTCTTGCGAAGGTCTTCCGCCGTGACCGCACCTGCGGGAAAATACGCCGCCAGCGTCGGCGGGAACGCCGCGACCGCCACCTCTGGCAGACGCGCCCTCATCTCCAGCCGCTCGACCGGATTGTCGTCCACGAAGACGAAGGCCCCAAGGCCGAGATTGAGTTCGCGCGCAAGCCGCCGGAGATTGTCGGCCTTGGGCTCCCAGTTGACTTGCGGAAAGAGGAAATCGTCTTCCGCGAGCGGCGCGAGCCGTCCGGCGGCAAACGCCGGGCGGACATCCGCCAGGTTGTTCTTGGAGAGGATCGTCAGCAGGACGCCGCGCGCCTTCAGCGCCTTGAGCTCATTCAAGAACGCCGCCTTTGGGCGAATCGCGTCCACGCCGTCCTCGCCGATGACGCCGTCCCACAGCGTGCCGTCCAGATCGACGGCCACGACCTTCTTCGGCGAAAGGCCATTGGCGCGGCGGTAGAGCTCCCAGAGGCTCGTCACGTTCGGCACGTCCTCGAACGGGATCTCGACGCCCGTGCGCGACTGAAGTTCCATCACCAGCCGCAGTTGCGCCATCGAGTCCCAGGCGGGGATGGACGCATAGGTCGTCTCGAACGAGAGGCCCCCGACGGGAACGTCCAAGACGTCCGCGACAAATCCGAAGAATTCCGCCTCGCTCACGCCCCGCGCCCTTCAAATCGCCCGGAAGACCTGTTCCGGCTCGGCCATGCGGCCGGCCCCCGTCACGCCGCAGGCGAGTTCGCCGGAGCCTGGCTCGATGACCGTGACGCCGCGCGCCTTGAGCGCGACAAGGTTCTCCTGCGTGGCGGCCGCCTCCCACATGCCCGTGTTCATCGCCGGCGCGACGAAGACCGGCGCGCGCGTCGCGAGCAGCGTCTCCGTCAGCAGGTTGTCCGCCAGCCCCCACCGCATCTTCGCAAGCGTGTTCGCCGTCGCCGGCGCGACGAGCGCGACGTCCGCCGCCTCCGCGAGCGAGACGTGCTCCGGCTTCCACGCGGCGATCGGCGCGAAGGCATCGACGAAGACGGGATTGCGCGAGAGCGTCTGGAACGTGAGCGGCGTGACGAACTTCGTCGCGGCCTCCGTCATCACGACTTGCACCGAATCGCCGTTCTTCACGAACAGCCGCACGAGCTCGACGGCCTTGTACGCGGCAATCGACCCCGTGACACCCAAAAGAATTTTCCTGTTCATCTGAGGCTCTCCCGCAGGTTCTCGACAGCGGCCTTCATGTCCGTCTGCTTGAAGAGATAGGAGCCGGCGACGAACTGGTTGGCGCCGGCGCGTGCGGCACGGGCGGTCGTCTCGGCGTCCACGCCGCCATCGACCATCAGGTCGACGTTCGGCAGACGCGCCCGCAGGTACGTGAGCTTGGGCAGGCAATCGTCAATGAATTTCTGTCCGCCGAAGCCGGGATGCACCGTCATGACGAGGATTTCGTCGACCTCTCCAAGATACGGCTCCAGCCGCGCAACAGGCGTTTCGGGGTTGAGGACAATCGCGTTCTTGAGGCCCATCGCGCGGATGCGCCGCAGTTCCGTGTGCAGGTCGCAGTCCGCCTCGACATGAATCTGGATCGTCTGCGCGCCCGCCTGCGCGAACGCCTCCAAGTAGAGGTCGGGACGGTTCATCATCAGGTGGACGTTGCGGTAGAAGTTCGGACACGTCCGACGGCAGAAGTCGACGATGGACGGCCCGAAGCTCATGTTCGGCACGAACGTCGGATCCATGATGTCGAGATGGATCGCGTCCGCCCCGGATGCCTCGGCGCGCCGCAGCTCGTCCGCGAGATGTCCGAGATCGGCCGCGAGAAACGACGGAAGAACCTGAATCTTCATCTTACGCCCTCACCTTGACGATCAGCTTGCGCGCCGGTTTCACGACATCCGTCGTCACGGCCGGTGCGTGCGCGCACGTGATCGGCCACGTGATGCAGAATTCGCCTTTGCGGACGACGTGCCAGTCGACGTCCTGTTCGTAGAACCCGCCGTCCTTCGCCGCGTCGAACGAGCCCTTCTCGAGCACGTTGAACGCCGCGAGCCCGATCTTCTCGTCGTCCGTCAGCGGCACGTGAATGTCGAAGTAGCGGTGATGGACCTCTGGCGTGCGATCCGCCGGCAACACGTAGGTCGGCGCATCGCAGTTGACGAAGACGTTGTCGCCGTCAATCTCGTTCCGGCCCGGCTTGAGCGACGCGAAATCGCCCTTCGCAAGAAAGGCCGCCGCCGTCGCGAAGTTCGCGCTGAGGCTCGCGTACTTTTCGATGTTCGCCAGGCTGTCGATCACATAAACGTATTTCTGCTCTTGCATAGTCTCCTCGATTCTTGAAGCCGCTTATTTCCGCACCCACGCGCCCAGTTCGGAATAGAACTTGCCGAAGCACGAATGGGTCATGCCGAGGCCGTGGACGATGCCCTTGTCCTTGACGCGAATCGCGTTGTAGGCCGCGTAGACCGCTGCGGGCGGACACGTCGTGTCCGAGAAGCCGACGGCGACGCGCACGGGGCACGCGATGCGCGCGGCGAAGTTCGCGCCGTCGAAATACGGCGCCCACCTCTCGGCGGCGGCCCGCGCCTCCGGCGTCCGCGAATTGTTCTCGACGATCTGCGGCCAGCCGCTCTGCCGTCCCTTCAGGTAGCCCATCGTGTCCGTAATCGCCGGCACGTAGAACGCCGCGCGCGTGAACGTGTGGTTGAGGCCCGTCAGGTAGAAGCCGAAGCCGCCGCCTTGCGACGTGCCCTCGTAGACGAAACGCGAGCGGTCGACGTCGGGACGCGCCGCAAGCCAATCGACGGCGCGGTCGATGCCGAGCAGAACCGCATGGAAGAAGTAGTCCTCGCGCGAGACGGCGATGCCCGCGCACGAATAGCCGCACCCGTATTTCGCCTTGCACGCCTCGTTCAGCGCGTCATATTTCCGCTTGAGGCCGCTCGCCTGCCACCGCCAGTCCGGCTCGAACGGATAGACGCTCATCCGCAGGCAAATCGCGTCGGGACGCCCATTCAGGTCGTTCGTCCAGCCGCCGAAGCCCGCCGCATTGACTTCGACGTGCGCCGGGAACGGCGCCTTCGCCGTGTCCGTCGGCACGCTCAAGTAGCCGTAGACGCGACGGCCGAATGTCGCGAACGACACGCGGAAGAAGTCGAACGTTGCCGTGCAGCGTTCCGGCACGCGGACGACCTGCGGATCGAGCGGAACCGCGCGCCGAAGCCGCGCCCGTTCGCCCGCCCAGTAGGCGTCGAAGTCTGTGGGCGACGGACTGCCCTTGACGATCTTCTCCGGCTCGTAGGCGACGCTCCAGACCTTCGCGCCCTTTCCTTCTGGCGCCGGCGAAAAGCGGATGCGCAGGAAGCCCGGCGCGTCCAGCTGCCCCGCGAGCGTGAAGACGTTCGTCGCCGCGAGATCCCACGTGGCAACGGCGACCTGCTGCGTCCCGAAGTTGTCGAGCGTCGCCTGAACCGTGCCCGCCGTGACGGGTAACCCGTTCGTGCCCGTGATGGTGACGGTGAATGTCGTCCGCTCGCCGCAGCGGGCCACGCAACCCGCGCGATCCGCCGTCACGTCATAGCGCAGCGGTTCGCCCGCGAACGCGCCAACGCCCATCAACGACAACAAGACCAGCCATTTGATTCTCATGTGCATGCTCCTTCATTTGGATTTGCGTTTCGATTTGAACAGTCGTTCCGCAGCATGAGCTGCGCGAGAAGCGCGACGGTCGCCGTGTCCGTACGCAGGATGCGCGGCCCCAGCGAGTAGCGCGAAAAGCCCTGAGCCTCCAGCCGCGCGACTTCCTCGTCCGTCCAACCGCCCTCCGGCCCAATGGCCAACACGAGCCGCCCCCTCTTCCCTGTTCCCCGTTCCCCGTTCCCTCTTCCCTGTTCATACGGATGCGCAACGAGGCGGTTCGCCGTCGGGAAGCGCGTCTCCAGCTCATCCGTCACGAACCGGCGGAAATTTCGCCGCGTCTCGACCGTCGGAACAAGCGACGAGACGCAGCCCTGCATCAGCCCGTCGATCAGGAGCGGACGATAGTTCGCCTCTTTCAGCAGCGTCGCGCCCCAGAAGTCCTTTTCCACCTTCTGAGCCCCGACGAGGACGATCTGCCCGACGCCCAGCGCCGCGAGCTGCGGCAGGAGCCGCTTCAGGATGCGCGGACGCGGCGGCGCAAGGACAAGATCGACCCACGGACGGAGCGGCTCGCCGTCGTGGCGGACGCGCACCCTGACCGTCTCGCCCAGCTCCAGGATCTCGCCCGTGCCGATCTTGCCGTTGACTTCGCCCGTCTTCAGGATCTGCCCGACTTCGCCATGCAGGACGCTGCGGACGTGCTCGGCGCGCGCACCGCCGAAGACGGCGATGCCGTCCGCGATTTCTCCCGGCTCGAAAAGAATGCGATTCATGCGTTCTTCCGCGTCCCCCTCGTCCTGCGCCTCACCGGGCCTGTCCGCCCGACGGAACCCAGGTCTTCCGTCGGGGCATGGTCGCGCGGATGTGGAGGTCGGTCGCGCTGTCGATGCGGAGCGAGGCCGCGCAGACGTCGCCAACGCGCGCGCGCTTCAGCTCGCGGAAGTCGTCAAGCGGATAGAGCACGCCGCAGTTGGGGTTGTAGACGCTGCGCTTGACGCTGGGCACATAGCGGCGCTCCTTCACGCCGAAGCCGAACTTGAACACGCGCTCCTTCAGCTTGCAGACGTCAGGATTGACGAAGCGCGGATCGTCCATCGGCAGGGCCGCGTCTTCCGAAATGAACAGGGCGCGCATCCCGGTTTCGAGGTAGTAGCGGAAGATGCACATCCGCCAGGTGCGTCCGTCGCGCCCCTCGACCGTGGCCATCGCATACCGCTCGTTCGCCTTCGGCACCTCGAAGTAGTCGATGACCTTCACGATGCACGCCAGCGGAAGGCCGACTTGTTTCACGTCCCCGTCGCCCGTCCGCAACCTGTCCAGCAACGCAATCGCCGCCAGGTCTTCCGGTGTCTTCTCCGGCTTCGGGCCCTCGCGCTTCCAGGGGTTCTTCGGCTTCTGGACCTCAGGCGCGCCGTCCTTCTCAGGCGCATTGTCCTGTTGGGGTGCGCTGTCCTGTTTGGGGGCGCGGGCCTGCTGAGGCGTGCGCGGCTTCTTGCCAGCGGACTTCTTGACGGTTTTCTTTTTCGTGTTCATGACGCGACGGTCCTTTTCCGGTCGAGAATGAAGAGCACTGCGCCAAGGACGGCGAGGCCGATCGAAATCGCCTGTGAGATCGAGAACGGCCCGACGTCCGCGCGCGGGTCGCCGCGCAGGCATTCCAGGCCGAAGCGGATGACCGCGTAGCCGACGAGGTAGACGCCCGCCGTGTAGCGGCGGCAGCGACGGTAGAGGAAGTAGAGGAGCGCAAACAGCGCGAGGAGCGCGGCCGCCTCGAAGAGCTGGGTCGGCAAGACGGAGACCAGCTGCCGCTCGTGTTCGTACCAGCTCGGGCTCCCCGCCGGGAACGTGACGGCGCACCAGGCGTCCGAGTCGCGTCCGTAGCAGCACCCGTAGAAGAAGCAGCCGATGCGTCCGAAGGCGTGGCCGAGCGGGACGACCGTGGCGAGCAGGTCGGCGAGGGCGAGCGGATGCTCCTTCGTGCGCACGCACCAGGCGAAGAAGACGACGAGCGCGAGGATGAGCCCGCCGTAGAACATGAGCCCGCCCTGGTCAACGCGGACGATCCGTTCGGGGTGCGCGGCGAATTCCTGCGACCAGTGCTCGATCACGTAGGCGATGCGCGAGCCGACGACACCGGACACCATCAGCGCGAGGAGGAAATTCGAGAGGTCCTTGCGTCCGTTCAGCCGCTCGACGAGCCACCAGCAGACGAGAAAGCCCGCCGCCATGCACGCGCCGTATGTCTTCAGATGCAGAAAGCCGATGTCAATAAGGTCTGGGTACATACAATGAATTTGCCCCTTTCACAATCCGTGTCAATCCGTGAAATCCGTGGTCAGCATCATCCTACCCCCTCACCTTCCCCCACAGCCAGCGGCCGACGTTCCAGAAGAAGAGGCCGGTCGCCGCGTAGGCCGAAGAGATGCGGTGCAGCAGGAAGCCGCCCAGCGCCTCGAACGTGAGCGGCGTCATCGCCGCAAGCCAAACGAGCACGATCGCGACATTCACGAGAAAGATGAACGTCCACGAGAAGATGCGCCCGTAGACCTTCACGTCCGGCTGGCGCTGGCCCAGCGTCTCCAGCGTGAAGAGCACATGGAACGCCCACGTGAAGCCGATCAGGAACAGCCAGAGCGGCAGGCAGGGCAGCGGACGCAGAAACGCCGCCGTCACGAGCGCACAGACGATGACCACGAACGTGTAGAACGGAAAGAAGTACGGCGCGAGCGTGATGAGGAAGTTCGTCTTCGAGAGCTTCACGCTGCCGCCCGACACGCCGACCGTGAGGTCGCTCGGACGCGCGAAGAAGAGAAGCCCCCACAGCGCGTGCGTCAGCTCGTGCCCCAGCACATAGGCCTTCACCGGATGCGAAAGCGCCATCCACGCGAGCGCGAACGCGGCGATCCCGCCGAGCAGCGACAGCGCCTCGACGCTCAGCCCCGACCCGCCGGCGGCGGCGAGGACGGAATCGAGGAACGCGCGCGAGACGCCCCAGCAGGCCGGCAACAGCGCGAGCCCCGTCAGCAGTCGAAGGAAGTTCGCCATCATCCCTTCATTCCTTGTCGAAGATGAAGACGAGTTCGCCCGGGAAGACCCGGTGGTTCTGCCGCGCAATCGCCTCGACGAAGTCGGCGTCGGTGCGAAAGCGGCGCTGGTTTTCGACGAGCTTCGCGATTTCGGCCTTCTTGCGCTCGATGCGCTCCTGCAGCTCGGCGTTCTGCCGCTTCAGGGATTCGCTGCGGCGGTAGTTCGGATACATCATGACGAGGCCGCCGATGACGATCAGCACCAGCACGAACCCCGTCAGGTATTTGATGAAAGTCTCTCTCAATCCCTCGCTCATGACGGGAATTATAGCATAAATTCGCCCCCTCTGCGTTCGGCGCCGCAGGCATTCACCCCACCAATCCGCGAGAATCCGCTTCGCTATCGACCACTTGCACAGCTTTCAGGGCCATTCGTTAGACTCGGCTCAACCAATCGAGACAGCACGGCTTTATACTCATTTCTGCGCGAAGACCGTCGCGACAACAACCGCCGTCACAATGATGGTCTTGGCGGACGGCGACGGTTTGAGAAAGCGGCCCTTGTCGCGTTCCGAAATGACGCGCGTCAGAATCCAGAGTGTAATGGGAATCACTAGCAACGAGACGGGGAATGACACAAGCCAGAAAGCCAACCCACCGTCCGTCAGATGCCACAAGTCCTTGCAGACGAGCGCGCCAATGAGGGAAACCATCCACGAATAGCGACTGGTCTGACATTTGAAGCCGACCTCCATCGGCGTGTTGAACATGATGTACTTGGCAATGGCGAACGGAACCAGAAACGCCGCCGCCGAAGCGCCAAGCGAAACCGCCCACGGCCCCCAGCCATGCCAGGCCATCCGTGTCGTGACAACGGCGAACGCCAGCGCAAAGGCCAACAAAGACCACAAGAGCCACGTCACGCGCTTGCTATACGTGTACATTCTTATTCCGTACATATCTTTCCTTTCCTTCTCTAATTCCATCAACCCTCTACCTTCTAAACGAACGGCAACAGGCGTTTCTTACGCCACTACGCATTCACGCAACATTTTTGCGGACAAGAATTCCGCAAATGATTCTCATTAACAAAGGGGGAACTCTATACTCGACTTGACGGCGTTCATGACCGCTGTTGGCAGCGGATGCGCCGCCAACAAGCAGGACGTTGAAGTGAGAAGAGCGCGCCTTTCAAGGCGTGATAGAGTTCAGTGAGATCTCATGAGACGAAATAGACCATCCCATTACACCTCACGAGAACCGACTCCTGCCTGAACGTGTCCTTGAGTTCCTCGACTATCCTGAAGAGCCTGTCCTTGCCGATTCCAACGACATCGATGCTGATGGAGTTCTCGTTGAACGTCTTTCCGTTCTGCCCAGTATAGGTTCCGACGAGATACCGTCCGATTGTCCATGCGTAGACGTTGTTCCTGCGGCGGAACTTGTCGAGAATCTTCAGTGCGAACGTCCTGTTCTTGAACGTCTCGTATATCTGCATGAGCCTGTTATTGAAGGAGTTCTTCGTCAGTTCCACTGCGTTGACGTCTGTTGAGAAGACAATCGTACCTCCGCTTTCCATGCTGAAGAGGCACTTCTCCCACTTGTCCTTACCGTCCTCGCCTTCGTCGATGAACGGGGCGTCGCTCCTGTCTGCAATGACAGACAGGCACTTATCGCGTGAGGGTTCAATCTTGAACTTCCCCTCGTTAGCCATGTTCTTCATGGCATCGAAAAGGCTGCTTCCACCACCGAGTATCGCTTTTGTCTTAACCATTTTTTGTTCTCCTCATCTACTTCCGCCTGTCAGGCGGCCTTGTTGTAAAGGACCTCAAAGATTTCGGGGCCGTACTTGGCAAGAGCCTTCCTGGTCCGGGCCACGATGGCATCGGCGTTGTTGCGCGTCGTGCCGTATTTCTTGGCGACCACATCCCGCGGCATCTCGCCCAGGACGCACGCGAGGTAGATCTTTCGGTTGACCGACGTCATGCCAGTCTTCTCGAACACCTTGTGAAGGGTTTTCACGGCCACTTCACGCCTATACGCATGCTCCTCGGCTCTCAGGCCGTCAGCATACCGAGCGTAAGACACCGCATCCGTCAGGACAGATACCCCCTCGCCCCGAACCTCGTCCAGGCTCCGCTGAACGCGAAGCGACCTGCGCCCATGTCCGCTGCCCGAAGCACGATGCGCATCCTTCAGCAGACGCACGGTCTTCGCGGCGACGAGACGATACATGTCTGCCCCTGACGTCGGAAGCTTCACCTTGCCGTTGAGAACACCGGAACACACGTAACTATAGACCTCCCCCACAAGGTCTTCGACAGCAACCGCCGCCTTGCTGGCAGTTCGGGAGAACTTCTCCTCAAGGTCTGCACGGACTGTGCAGAAGAGGGCGTTGAGCGCATATTCGGCAGTTTTGGTATTCATATTGTCCTGTGTTTCCTTTCTTGTTTGCGCCGCTATTATACCACTGCCTTTCGGCTTTTCAACTTGATTTTCACTTTTCCTTCAACTCGTCGCAATTCCGCCAATCCGCTACCTTATCAACGGATGACAACAGGCGTTTCTTACGCCCGTATTCACTTCTTCTCGCCGCTTCGGGTGAGAATCTGACATCTGCATTGCCACGCAATGCAAATCCATATTCGACAGGCTGGTTTCACGCAGAGACGCAGTGTCCGCAGAGATGCAGGGATGCCCTCATCTCTCATCGACCGAGCAGAACTCTGCGCTCTCGGCGGCTCTGCGCGAAAATCAGGCCGCCCCGTCCGGCTACTGCCGTTCAGTCTGCGCACGAAGCGTTTTCGGTATCGTCACAAAGCGCAAAACCGCGCCTACGCAAAGATCCTGTCGCGGCGAGCGGCCAGATAGGTCGTCAAAAACGTGCGTTGGAGATTCGTCACGTACGGCGTCTCGTCCAACAGAGCCGCAAAGTCCAGCGCACGAATGCGCGGCAACAGCCGCGCCAACGCCTCGACCAGTCCAGACTCCGAACGCGCGGCGATGAAATCGCGATAGTTGATCTTTCGTCCGCCCATCTTCAGCATCGAACCGGGAAACGTGTAGATGCGGGCGTTCAGCTCATCCTCGTTCGCCAGCATGAGTCGCATGATCCGTTCATCGGCCTGCGGCAAGAGGCAGCTGCCACAGTCAAAGACCGGCGCGAGTTCCGCCTGCCCTGTCCGCTCATCGACGAGGAATCCCCAGTTCCCGTTGTGACGGTCGAAGTTTCCCAGAAGCGCATCGACGACGAACATGTCCCAAAACCGGCGACGAACGACAACCGGATCCACGAACTGCTGAAGGTCGATTGTCGTCAGCACGTCCGAAAGCTCCGTGCCGTGACCGCCCGTCTCGGAATCGATGACCGTGTTCTTGATGGAACAGAAGTCGTAGAAGCGCACACCCGGCACCGTAAAGTCCCGACAGGCGCAAACGACCTTCCGGCGACCGTTGACATGCGTGCCAAGTCGCGTCTCCTGCGCCGGGACACCCAACAGACGAAAAACGGTGCTGCCGAGGTGTTCGGAAATGCAACTGTTGGAATAGGACAGGTCATTCGGCTTGTCTGCCGCCGACGGCGGAAACTTGAGCATCCAAACCGCGCCCTCGAACGTCACGGCAATCTTCTTGCCGTTCGCGCCGTTGTAGGCGCGGCCGGGGACGCGCGGACATGCCGTAAAGTCAATCTCCTTCACCCGACCGCCTTTCCGCGCAGGAACTTGTCGCGCAGATACTCGGCGTGTTCATGCGTGATGGCCTGATCGTCAATCTCGGCGCCGTTGATGGATCCGTAGAGTTCGCACCAAAGGCAGTCGAGTCGCGTCGAGCCGTTGGCCCGCCCTTCCTTGTAGGCGTCAAGGTCATGCTGGAGATAGCCCGGCAGACCATGCTCCCACGCGCGTTGCTGCTCGACCGTCGGCATATTGCCCGTGCCCGACCGTCTTCAGGACGACGCAAGCTCGTCCGCCGCCTTCTTCAGGCGCGCGAGCGTCTTCTCCTTGCCCAGAAGCTGCAGCATCTCGAAGAGCCCGATGCCCTCGCCGCGCCCCGAGACGGCGACACGGATCGGATGCACCCACGGGCCCATGCCGTTGCCCTGCGAGAGGCCCTTCACGAGTTCTTCGAGTTTCGGCGCCGTCCAGTCCGTAACCGCCGCGAAGCGCGTGACGAGATCGAGCAGAATCTCCTTCACGCCCGGCTTCTTCAGCCGTTTCTCGACCGCCTTCGCGTCAAACGGGTAGTCATCGGTGAAGAAGCAGAGGCAATTGCCCGGCAAGTCATTCAGAACCTTCGTGCGCGGCTGAACCTGCTCGACGAGGTAGTCCCACCACGCCTCGTCGTGCGCCTCGGCGGGCGAATTCGCAAGACCAGCGCCAGCCGCCGCGCGTTCCGCGTCCTGCGCACCGGTCGCAAGGCCGGCCGTCGCGACGCGCCTCTTCAGCTCGGCCTTGAACGCCTCGTGCGGGATGCGCTTGATGTACTCGCCGTTCATCCACGCGAGCTTCTTCGGATCGAACATCGCCGCCGTGACGTGAACCTTTTCAAGCTCGAAGAGGCGAATCATCTCCTCGCGCGTCAGGATCTCGCGGTCATCGCCGGGGTTCCAGCCCAGAAGCAGCAGGTAGTTGAACAGCGCCTCCGGCAGGTAGCCCTGCTCGCGGTACTCGCCGACGAACGCCGCGCCGTCGCGCTTCGAATAGGGCTTGCCCTGCTGGTTGACGATCATCGAGAGGTGCCCGTACTTCGGAATCGGCGCGCCGAGCGCCCTGAAGAGGCAGATGTGCTTGAATGTGTTCTCCACGTGGTCGTCGCCGCGAATGATGTGCGTGACGCGCTGGTCGATGTCGTCCACGACGTTCGCGAGGTGGAAGATCGGCGAGCCGTCAGAGCGGACGATCGCGAAGTCCGGGATGTCCTCGGCCTTCTTCGCCATGTGGCCCTTCACGATGTCGTCGAACTCGATCACGCCCTCCTTCGGCATGCGGAACATCGTGACGACGCCCGTCTTGCCGTCGCGCGACGTGCGCTCGACCTTGTAGGCGTGGCCGGAGGCGAGCAGCTGCTCGGCGACCGCGAGGTGGCGCGGCGCGTTCTTCGTCTGGTAGAAGACCTCCTCGTCATAGTCAAGGCCGAGCCACTTCATGCAGTCGAAGAGAACCTGAATCGCCTCGGGCGTCGAGCGCTCGAGGTCGGTGTCTTCCACGCGCAGGAGGAACTTGCCGCCCGTGTGCCGCGCGAACAGCCAGTTGTAGATGGCCGCGCGGATGTTGCCGATATGGACCTTGCCCGTCGGTGACGGGGCAAAACGCACTCTGATTTCTTCCGACATGATTGGGGGATATTATAACAAAAAGACGTGGGCTTGGACAAACGCAGGGCGCGTCCGGGGGTCTTCCCGGACGCGCCGTTCGCGCTTCGTGCCGCGCGGCACGAAGCCGCCGCGCAACGGCGACTTACTTCTTCGCCGTCAGCGCCGCAACGCCGGGAAGCACCTTCCCCTCGAGGAATTCGAGGGACGCGCCGCCGCCCGTCGAGACGTGGCTCATCTCCGCCGCCTTGCCGCTCTTCTTCACCGCCGAGACGGAATCGCCGCCGCCGATGATCGAGACGCCGCCGTTGGCCTTGACCGTCGCGACCGCGTCGCAGACGCCGTAGGTGCCCTTCGCGAGCGGCGCGAACTCGAAGCAGCCCATCGGGCCGTTCCAGACCACCGTCTTCGCGCCCTTCACCGCCTCGGCGAAGATCTCGACCGACTTCGGCCCGATATCGAGGCCCATCCAGCCGTCCGGGATGTCGCCCTCGACCGTCTGGAGCTCAATGTCGGAGGCGTCCTTCGTCTCCGGGAACTTGTTCGCGATCACGCTGTCGACCGGGAGAAGGATCTTGATGCCTTTCGCCGCAGCAGCCTCCAGCATCTCCTTGCAGTAGGCGACCTGCTCGTCTTCGCAGAGCGAATTGCCGATCTTGAAGCCCTGCGCCTTCTTGAAGGTGTAGGCCATGCCGCCGCCGATGATGAGGGTGTCGACCTTGTTGAGGAGCGCCTTCACGACCGCAAGCTTGTCCGAGACCTTCGCGCCGCCGAGGATCGCGACGAACGGACGCACCGGGTTCTCGACCGCGTCGCCGAGGAACTGGATCTCCTTTTCGAGGAGGAAGCCCGAGACCGCCGGCTGGATGTAGTCCGCAATGACGGCCGTCGAGGCGTGGGCGCGGTGCGCCGTGCCGAAGGCGTCGTTGCAGTAGATGTCGCCGTAGGAGGCGAGCTTCTTCGCCATCTCGATGCGGGCGGCCTTGAGTTCGGCCTTCTTCGCCGCAAACTCCTCGTCCGTGAGGTGGATGCCCTTCTTCTCGTCGTCCTTCTTCACCTTGCCGTCCTCGGCCTTGTAGAAGCGCGTGTTCTCAAGGAGCGCGACTTCGCCGGGCTGAAGGGCCTTGACGACCTCGTCGGCCGCCAGGCAGTCGGAGACGAACTTGACCGGGATGCCGAGCTTCGCGGAAAGCGCCTCGGCGACGGGCTTCAGCGTGAACGCCGCGTTGTCGGGATTCGGCGCCGCGCCGAGCTTCACGCCCTTCGGGCGGCCGAGGTGCGACATGAGCACGAGGCTGCCGCCCTGCTCAAGCACGTACTTGATCGACGGAAGCGCCGCGACGATGCGGGTGTCGTCCGTAATCTTGCCGCTGCCGTCCTTGGCCATCGGCACGTTGAAGTCAACGCGCATGACGACGCGCTTGCCCTTCAGCTCGACGTCGCGGAGAGTCATCTTGTCCATTTTCTGTTTTTCCTTTCTGATTCCTGGATTTCCAGATCTATTGAGTTTTCTTTCGCGCTGTTCGCGCTTCTGAAAGCGAATCGGGCACCTGAATGCCTTACATTCCGATGCCCGAGGCTATCACATTCCCGTTTTCCAATGAGGTTCTTACTTGGCGGTGATCTTGTTGACCTTGAGCTGCGCGCGCGATTTCTTGCGGTCAGCCGTGTTCTTCGTGATGATGCCGCGCTTCACGGCCTTGTCGAGGCCGGACACAAATTCCCGGAGCTTCTTCTCGGCGTCTTCCTTCGAGCCCGCATCCGCAAGCTTGAAGAGCTTCTTGTGCGCATCGTGAAGCTTCGCCTTGCACACCGAATTGCGCTTGCGCGCCTTCTCGTTCTGACGGTCACGTTTCCTGGCGGCGCGGCCGCCCTTGACATTAGCCATTTTTCTTTATCCTTTTTTGGGAATGTTCGCGCGTATTATACACTTTCCGGCGCACGGAAATCAAGTGACCCCCCAAGCGCGCGGAAAGCACGGCCCCATTCAGTCCCCCTTGTCCTCCTCAAGGAGCGCGCCGCGTCAGAAGCCGTTCGGGTGGGCCTCGGCCCAGGCTTTCTGCGCCGCGCGGCGGCCGGTCATGAACGCCCGCTCGTCCGCGCGCTTCCGCAGAATCTCCGCATGCCGCGTCTTCCATTCTTCGTCCGAATACGGATCGACCTGCACGATGACTTCGTTCAGGCGGATGCCGCACATGAGGAAGAGCCACTGGACACGTCCGACAACCTCGTCCAGGCTCGCAAAGTTTGGTCTGAGCGTCCCCGCCGCCAAGGCGTCCGCAATCGGCGCGGATTCCGCCGGACAGCCCAGCCAGTCGAGTTCGCCCGCCGCCTGCAGCGCGGCAAAGACGCCGGGCTGTGCGGCGATGAGCCGCGCCGAGACGATGGCGAACAGGCTCTCCCACGACGTGACCCGCTCGCGCACGCCGTCCAGGCTGATCTGCACGGGACGGAAGGCGACCAGTTTCGCGGCCGGCGCGACGAGCGTCATCGTCCGCAGACGCTCCGAGCGGTTGCGGGACTGGAAGGCGCGGGCTTCGGGCCCGAACGCCCGGAAGTAGGCGTTGGGGTTCGCGAGCCATGTCGCGACCTGTTCCGCGTAGTCGGCGTCAGCCTTGTCAAACGGCTTCACCGGGCAAGTCGAAGCCCTGTCAACAGCCGGTCGCGCGACTGCGCGGCTGTCTCGCATAGTTCCCCTGTCATCAGATGTCATGTTATTTTTCCTTTTTGCTTTTTGAAATTCTTCGGGGGAAATAAGACTCAGAAGACGCATAGGACACTGATGACGCAAACGACAGTCTGCTCTCGCCTCTGTGTCGCGCACTTCTGTGCCCCCTGCCTTGTGCGGCCCCAAGGTCTTCTGCGTCCTTCATGTCCTGCTTGTCCTTCCCGTCATCTGCGTCCTCTCGGCGCGACGTTCACGCCCAGCCCTTCTTGCGCCGAATGCCCCAAGCCGCCCGCTCGATCTTCTGGCGCAGGTCGGTAACTCTGGCAACGAGTTCTTCAGGCGTCTTCGCCTCAGATAGGCGACTGTAAAGCCCCTTCTCGAATTCTTCGCCGCGCGCCGCCGTCCGTGCAGCGTACATGCGTTCGCGCACGCCACCAAACCGCTTGAAATCCTCTTCCTGTCGCTCAATCATCTTTCCGAGCATGTAGCTCGTCTGACTGCAAATGGTCAACATCAGGTTCGCCAGCGTCTCGGCAGGGCGCGTCTCGAATATCTCCCGCCAGTCATCCCAGTCGTTGTGCTCCTTTGAAAACTGCCGCGCGAAGACGGCCTTCTCGCTCGCGCGCGGCCATTCGACGAGGCTGCGGCTTTTGAGGTAATCGCGATAGTCTTCCATCAGCTCGTCGAGCGTTGCGCGCGCAACGTTGGTGAGCTTGATTTCCGTTTCTTTTGAGGTACCCGAAGCCGAACTGCCCTCGGCGATGTTCTGCTTGCAGCTGCGCGCAGCCTGTGTCATCTGATCGACCGTGCGATCGCCATGCGCCGGCAGAAAGCGGCGGCAGAACGCAACGGTACCTTCATAGACGACATCGCTCTTGCGATAGACGATGAGCTTCTTGTAGCCGCCATGCGGCAAGACGATCCTCGGAATCTCAGGCATTTAAGGCAACCTCGCTTTCAAGGGAGACAGGACAAACAAGACAGGCAAGACGCACACGACATCGACTTCTCAAAGTCCTCCCTGTCTTCGACGTCTTATGTGTCCTACTTCCCATGCTCAACCTCCTTCACCTTCCAAATGTGGTAGTTGCCACATGGGAATGCGCGCCCCCTGCCGTGCGGTTCCGGCTCCAGCGCGGCGAATTCAGGATACTCCGCAAGCAACTCAAACTTCGAGATCGGACCGCGCGGCGGAACGTCCTCATCCAGCACAATCTTGTCGACGCCATTGACCGAACCGCACAGCACCAAGCGGATGTCTTTTGCCGCCATGCCAAACGGCAGAATCCACGGGCACAGCCCCCTCTTCTCGACTGCCTCGACGAACCCTTTCGGATACCCCTTCGCGACAAGGAGCGCCCCCGGCCTCAGGATCTCGGTCTCAGCCTCCACGTAGCGAAGGTATCGTTGTGGAATCGCTTCCACCTCAAGCCATGCCGCGTAGGAACTCTCGCCAAACGCCACCCGTGCCAAAAGGCGTGTCAAAAAGGCCTTCAACCACGCGTGTTTCTTTGGCAACAGCGGGAACGCGCCAATGTTCTGCTCGTCGATAAGATCTTCGTAGTCGTAGACGCTCTCTCGGCGTTCCTCGTCACCGGGGAACAGGATGAACGCCCCGACCACATCTCGTGAAACGTCGCCTTCACGATAGAGAATCGCGTCACGATAACGATGCATCTGATCCAAAGCCGCCCGTGGCGCCGCATCTTTCGCATCCGCGAAAGGCGAACATTCCAATTGGTACTTTGCATCAAAGAGATACGTGTAAGGCCGTCCGTTCTGGAACAGGCGCAACACGATGTCGGGGCGCTGATAGAACGGCTTTGCGTAGCACACCGCCTCTTGCTCGTTCGGGCCGTAGGACTGCTGAAACATGAGTTCCGCAACAACCGCACCGTCCTTCAGATACTGGCAGCCGTAAGAGCGAACGCCCTTCGCGCTTTCGTTTTCAAGAGCCCCCTCCAGAACCTTGGCGACCGAAAGGCCCTCGCGATTGACTGTCCGACATTCATACGTACTCGTCCCCAGAAGTCCGTGGACGATTTCGCGCATTTCGATAAAGCACCAGAACTCATACAGGGCCGCAAGCGAGTTGAAGCCGACGGAGAGCTTTCGTCCCGACAGGTTTGCATCCGTCGTGAAAAGCGCATGCATCAGTTCCCACACGATGCGAATCTGGGCGTACCCCGGACGCATCTGAAGGACAAGATCGCCGCCCTTCGGCTCGGCATACCGCCCAACCGACTTCAACATCGGCGCATGCAGATACTGCGCAAACCTGTCCGCCCGCGCCGCAAGGGACTGCCGAAAAACTTCTGCATATCGGCTGTCATTACGAACGGCCCGCACCGCATCCGCGAGCCAACGTTCCATCTCGCCGAGCGTCCGCTTCACAAACCGATTCGCGGACGTATCAAACGTGTCCTCAACTGTCGTGTTATGGAAGCGATGCGCCTCCAGACGAGGTAAATCTCCTTGGAGTCGCGCAAACGTACGCACCATCGGCACGTTCCATTTCCGAATCTGGTCGGCACGCCGATAGTCGTGCCGGATCACCATTTCCTTATGCGGCAACCGAAGGATCCGTTTCAACGCCTCCTCATACTCATCAAGCGCACGTTCAAAATAAACCGCC
Organism: uncultured Kiritimatiellota bacterium; assembly: GCA_934635045.1. Lineage (GTDB taxonomy): Bacteria > Verrucomicrobiota > Kiritimatiellia > RFP12 > UBA1067 > UBA1067. The sequence continues at coordinate 44,026 of CAKTZA010000024.1, forward strand.
CAGCTCCAATCCCCTGTCTCTTGGGCCCGCTTCTTTACCGTCACGTCGTTGATCGTCTTGGCATAGGCCGAAAAGATCATGTTGCGGTCTTCGCGCTCAACTCGCGAAAGGATTTCCCAATAGTCGGACTGTACATTCAGCTTGGTCGACACCACCAAGAATTCGATCCAAAAAGAACGAACGCAAGCGCCCTGCGCAAACCCAACCTCAAAACGGAACTTGCCGGGTTCGTTGACAAATGACAGCTGCCCCGTGAGGTCTAATCCCCTCGCGTAGAACTTGCCGGCGACATCTTCCAGATGATGCCGCACATACATGGAGTCGGGCTTGACGCCTACGCCATTTTCAAAGGTTACGTCGATGAAGTAATTCGGAGTCTCGAAAATGACAGGCATCCCCATGCGCCTGTCGACAATGCCGCCCTCTTCCTCGGACGTCTCACCGAACAGCGTCAGCGTCCCCGGATGGCTGACATGATAATCAACGTGAAGTTCGCTCCCAAACCGACGCACATAATCGGCGCGCAATTCCGCGACCTTCCCCTTAGTGGAGATGGTCAGCGTGGCGAGTCCGTCAATTTTGTAGGTGAGGACATCCATCGCTTACGGCCAGAAGGAGATATACCCTCCATTGTTTTCCGCAAACTTCTTCATCCGCTCCAACATCACTGCCGAAAGTTGATGCTTCCCCAGCGCACCCAAGAATGTCTGCAATGCCTTGAGGACGGCCTCTCGCTCGGAGAGCGTACCGGTCATGCGCGGCAGGACTTTCATCAGCGTCAGATGGTCGACCGCGATCTGTGAAAGCTCTTTACGTTCGGCCTTTGCAGACTCACCTTCCCCTTCTGACGTCGTCTTCCCCGTCAGGAACGCCAACGCCTCGCGATAAAGGGCTGTCTCAATGGCGAAGCGATAGCCGATCTCAAACGGCGAATCGGCAAGGGCCGACTTGATGCCGTTTAGGAGCGCCTCAAAGTCTTCATCCAACATTGAACCGGCAAAAGACGGGCGGTCAATGAATTTCTCGATTTCATCATTTTTGATGCGGAGAGCATTCGTGAGCTTTTCGTAGGCACCATCTTTGAGTGTCCCGAAATCGACCTCGTTCATCATGATGGTCATCGCACGGTCGAGCACCTTGCGCGAGAACTGGTTCGTCGTGTCATCCATGTTGACCGTGCCGACCACGAAAAGGTTCTGCGGAATAAACAGCCCCTTCTCGTTGATTGCCGCCCGAACCGTTTCGGGAAGTTCATATTCTGGCGCAAGGTTGAGAACGTCGCCGCCGAATTCGCCGCGTTGGATAAGGGGATCGCCCACCCATTCATCGGCCTTGTTTTTGCCGACGGACTCCACGGCACTCAGGTATTCGGCGAAATACTGCTCGACGGGTGCAAGATTCATTTCGTCAAGGCAGACGAAGAACGGTGTCTTCGGGAAAGCAAAAGCTTTCAGGATAAACTTCACAAAATCGGAACTGACGTATTCGTGTCCTGCGAACGCGCTCTTGTAGCCGAGGAGTTCGCTTGAATCGTGCCAGTTCGGCTTCACGGCAATCATGCAGTAGTTGCCGGGGGTCTCGTCATGCGGATTTCGGAGCATGTCGGCGCGACACGTCATATAGGCGAGTTTCTTCACCATGCGGGACTTGCCCGTACCGCTCGCGCCGGCGAGGATGACGAACGGCTTCGTGAGGAGCGAGGCCGTGAGCCGCGCCATCATAGTATCCGTTTTGTCCTTCAGTTCATCGACAATGCTCTTGTCGCTGTCCACGTCACACACATCATTCGGCTTTTTCATCTGTTTGCTCATCATTTCCTCCTTCACGAGATTCTGATTCTTTTCATCGCTCAACCACCAGGCGAATTCGTTGACGGTGAGATAGTCGGCGGGCGAGTCATCATCGGCAGCCTTGCCGATGCCGAGTTCATGCATCTTCGCAAGAACCAGCCCCTGCAACGCCTTGTTCGCCTCGTAACTCTCAACCGTAATTTCATTGGGCGACGGCTCCTTCGCGACACCCGTAAAAACAAGCATCTTGTCGAGCATCGACGAATAGGTGGCAAATTCCGCCGGGCGTACCTTCATCATGAAGTTAAACATGACGCCAACGCCCATTCCCGCAGCGGCAGGCCTGTTCGCGGAATCCAAGTACCACGAAACGGCATGCGGTGACTGGCGATTATTGGAAATGAAGTCACCGACCGCTGCCTTTTCCGCCGCCGTGTGATTCTTGAATGAGTTATTCGCGACGGTCGGATTGTAGACGAACTTACGCATGAATCCAGCGTAGTCAAAATCCGCCTCGGTCAACATCGCGGCATCCGCCTTAGCGAACTGCGTTCGCGCCTCCTTCGCCCAAGCATCAAACGACGCCCAGCCATCCAACCCCTTCTCGGCACGTCCTCGGCGAAAGAGTTTGAGGGCGGTAGAAAGACAATCAACAGAATCTATCTTTTCCCTTTGCCTCTGCCGCCATTCCAGAAACTCAAAGTATTTCTGGAAGGAACAAAAAATCCAACTGGCCTTTTTGACATCCGCCTGTTGACTCCACAACCGCACATTGTTGAAGTGATCGACATTCACGCCATCTGGCGCATCACCTTCCGTGATTGCGGTATAGATGGCGCCAACAGCGTTCAAGACATCCGCCTTTGTCTCGTATGAATAAACAGATGCACCATCCACCCCATAAAGGTAATGGTACATATTGTACCAATAAGATGAACTGTTGTGATCATACTGTCCAGGATATGCCTGGGCATCTGTCAGATACAATAGGCTGTTGACATAAGAGCCAATGGCCGTCCGCGCAAGAGACTCCCCATTGGTCTTTTTGTAGACATTCGCCAGCCAACGCTGAAACTCCCACTGCAAACAATGCCCGCCGTGTCCATCCGAGACAATATCCGTCAATCGATCCAGCCAATTCAAACATGTATCGAGATCATCGTTCGCGAAAGTATTGCCGATTTTCGATAATTCATCCAACGCCAACAAAATATTCTTCTTCGTCATAAAGCAGACTCTTTTTTCTAACACTTCGGAAACCCTTTACTACGCACATGAAGAAGCCTCAACCGATTCCACACAACATATATTATCCCCTCGCCAATCGCATCTACAAAAAGTGAACTGTCATCTCACTCATACGACTCTATCGGCAAGAAAATACTTCTCCATCTGTTATAACTCACATCATCCCACCATTCCCTGATGAAATCCTCCGCTGCCCGCAAATAAGTCTATGAACGTGAAATGCCTGTCTTCAACTATCGGTTCTATCTGCCCGACAACAAGCACAGCGTTTTTCCCGACTGTCATCATTGTGTTTCTCTGACTAAAGTCATTTTCAAACTACTTTTGGGAATTCTGTGAGTATCCCAACCTATACCAAGCCTCGTTTTTGTTGTATTATACCAAATTATAATGTTCCTGCTGGGCAAGGGTGCACCGAGATATTTATGCAGCCACCCCACATTTCCCACTTGATTTTCGCATACGCATATACTATAATATACG
>CAKTZA010000025.1 GCA_934635045.1 uncultured Kiritimatiellota bacterium
CGGGAAATCCGCACGTCCGGTTTGATGAGGGGGAAGTCGCATCGGCGAAGCCGAGGCGTGGGTCTCTACTCTACACAACCAAGAAAAACTTGACCTCAACGCCGTCACCTCCGCGTTCAGCGCACCCCGCCTATCGGCCCCTTTGGGCTGCTTCGCGGGGATATGCAGACAAGTCCTGTTCAGCACTTGGCGCAATTCTGGGGATTTTGTCCTTGTGCGGGACGGCGTGGGCGGTCGACATCACGACCGACACGCGCATCGACGAGACGAACGTCGCTTCGACGCGGGACCTTTTCCTGACGAACGCGGCGCTTTGGCAGACGCCGAAGGCGACCCCGGTCAAGTCCCTCTCGCGGGACGGCGTCCGGGCAATAATGATCGACGGCGAGCCCTGGCGAGGTCGTCCGACCCGGTTCTTCGCCTACTACGGGCTGCCGTCGAACGCGACGGCGGCGGCGAAGGCCCCGGGGATCGTGCTTGTCCATGGCGGCGCAGGGACGGCCTACGACTCGTGGGTGCGCCTCTGGAACGCGCGCGGCTATGCGGCAATCGCGATGGACAACTGCGGCGGCGTGCCGCCGCGCGACCTCGCGATCGGCCGCCTGTCGCATCGGGATTCTGGGCCGGACGGCTGGGGCGGCTTCGACAAGGTGAACGAGCCGCTGGCCGACCAGTGGCCGTACCATGCCGTCTCGACGGTGGTGCGCGCGCACTCCTTTCTGCGGGCCCTGCCGGAGGTCGATGCGGCGCGCCTCGGCGTCACGGGCATCTCCTGGGGCGGCTACCTGACGGCCTGTGTCGCGGGCGTCGACGGCCGCTTTGCCTTTGCGGTGCCGGTCTACGGGTGCGCGTTCCTGCTGGACCACTCGGTCTATACGTCGCGGATGCGGCGGCTTGGCGCGGACGGGACGCGCTGGGACGCATTGTGGGACGCACGTAACTTCCTACCGTTCGCGAAGATGCCAGTCCTCTGGTGCACGGGCACGAACGACTCCTTCTTCCCGCTGGACTCGCTTCAGCGCGGCTGTGACCTTCTGCCGCAGCCGCCGTCGCTCTCGGTCAAGGTGCGGATGCCGCACGGGCATCCGCCGGCTGGCGACCCGAAGGAGATTGCCGCGTTCGCGGATTCGGTCGTCTTTGGGCGTCCGCCGCTGCCGAAGGTGACGGCGGCCGAGATGCGGGACGGCTCGCTTGTCGTGTCGTGGCGCGCGGACGGCCGCAGGGTCGAGCAGACGTTCCTCGTTCGGACGTCCTCCCGTGACGGGAACTGGTCGAAGCGGGAGTTCGTCTCCGAACCGGTTGCGTTTTCGGGCGCGTCCCTGACGGTTGCCGTGCCGTCCGACTCGGAACTCTGGTACGTCAACCTCGTCACCGACGACGGCCTCGTCGTCTCCACGCGGCACTTCACGCGACGCGAAGCCAGAAATGAGTTTTGTTCAATGGAAGGAATGATGCCATGACACTGAAGAAAATGCTTGATCCTAACAAGCCGTCAGACGCGATGGTTCACGCAGAGCCGCAGAGGTCGCAGCGCGCGAAACGTCTTGCTTCTGGCGTGGTTATGGCACTCGTCACCCTATGCGGTGCGGCGTGGGCGGTTGACATCACGACCGACACGCGCATTGACGAAGCGAACGTCGACGAGTATGCGAGCGAACCGATAGCCGTGGCGGCGGACGCGACGCTGACCATTGCGCTTGCGCCAGCGACCGCCGAACAGACTTTTTCGGGTGCCGTTTCGGGCGCGGGCAAGATTGTCGTCGCGAACACGGGCACGAAAGCCGTCATCTTCAGTGGGTCATTTGAGAAGTTTACCGGGAATCTGTCGGCCTCGGGAGATGTGCGTATCCGCAATCTCTGGTCGGCAATCATGCTGAACGGAAATATGTCGGGTGTCTCGGTTGAAGGCGCGGTCTCTCGGGAAATTACGTTTTTCGGACAGAATGTCTTTGGCGAGGATGGGGCGGCACTCAATCCCGGACATCAGTCGACACCGAGATCGACGATCAATCTCAACGGCTTTGACCAGACGATCTCCCTTTTGACGTTCCTGGGCAGTGCGTATGTCGAAACCGATTCAAACTACAAAAAGCCGACCTATACGCTGAAAAGCGACACGTCCGCCACGTTGACGGTTCGTGACGGCTTCTGCTGGGCGACCGCAGGCGGCCCCCATCCGAAAGACCATTCGGGGCTCGTCCAGGTGAACGGCGCGCTTTCGCTCGTGTTCGCTGGCGCGGACGAGACCTCGTTCACGTTCCACGGGCCCTCGACGACGACCGGCGGCTTGACGGTGAAATCGGGCGAGATCGTGTTGGCGGACGATGCGACGTTCAACAACCTCTCCGCGCTGACGGTCGCGGGCACGGGACGCATCGTGCTGGAGACGGCGGCGGTGAACGCGGCGAACCTGGCGATAGACATCGCGGACAGCGGCGCGGTGACGCTTTCGTCAGGGGACGTGTTTCGCGTGAAGACGCTGAAAGTCGACGGCGTGTCCGTCGCGCCGGACGAGTATTCCGCCGAGGCGATCACCGCGCTCACGGGCAACCGCCTCACGGGCGCGGCGGTCGAAGTCCTGGTGCGCGAGATCGGCGAGACGAAGACGTTCACGTGGATCGGCGGTGGCGCGGATGATAGCCTGACGACGGCGGCGAACTGGCGGGGCGGCATCGCGCCCGCGCTGACGGGCGGTGACGAGATTCTCGTGTTTGCGTCCGGCACCTCGGCGACGGTTCCGGCAGGGGCGGACGTCTACGGCCTTGAACTCGTGACGGCGGGCGACTTCACCCTGCGCGGCGAAACGTTCCGCCTCGGTGCGGGCGGGATTACGTGCGGCGAGACGGAGGCGGCGCGCGTCTGCCAGTTCGAGGCCGTGCCGCGCACGGCGGGCGAGCAGACGTGGCGCATCCCGGCGAATACGATTGTCGAGCTCGCGGCCGGATGGGCGGGACATTCCGCCGTCACGCTCGAGCGCACGACGGGGACGGGCGACATCGTAAGATTCTCGTCCGACGAGACGCCGGCGTTTGCGGGCCGCCTGACTGTGCCGGGGGATACGGCAGGCGGCAACGTGCTTGTCCTGTCGGGACGCGGCGGCATCGGCGCGGCAGGTGCGCACGTCCAGCTGAACGGCAAGGCGGGTGTACGCGCGACGGCGGCCTGCGTGACGAACCGCGCGGCGATCACCTTCAACCACGGCCCGGCGCTGAACCTCGCGCCGGTGGGCACGGAATTCGTGCAGCTCGGCGCGGTGACGAACCTTTCGGCAGGGAACTACGGTTCGGCTCTTGTCGTGAACGGAACATTGCGTGTCGGCGGTGGCTTGGGCGAGTCCGCCGCGCATCGGAATAATCCGAAAGCCTATGAATGGTGGATATGGCAATACAAGGTCACGAAAACGGGGACTCTTTGGATTGAGGGCGAACCGATCGATGTCGGGGCGTGCCCCTTCAGACTTCATGGCACGCCAGATGGTGTGGGTGAAGTGCATCTTTCCGCGCAGGGGAATGTGTATGGCGTGCTGGCGCTTGGCTACGGAATGAAAGCCGTCTGCGAAGGGGTTGATGTCCTGTCCGACGTGGGAGACCTGGGGTTCTACAGCGGACATGTCGGGTCGCTTAACCTCAATGGTTTTGACCAGACGGCGCGCGATGTGCTGGTTGTCGGAGCTACCGGATTTGAAGAGCAGCATCCCGGTTATTCGGCCATGTACGTGACGAGCGCGACGCCAGCCACGCTGAAGCTGACGGGTGCGGGGACGTATGCGCCGCACAACCTCAACTTCCGGGGCGAGGCGTCGCTCCACTATGCGGGCACGGGACGGCTGGCGCTGACGAACACGGCCTCGACGACAACCGGTTCGCTGACGGTGAGCGGTGGCGAGGTCGCCTTGCTTGCGGGCGCGACGTGGGCGAACTGCACGAACGTCGTCGTCTCCGGCACGGGCAGGCTGACGGTCGATGCGGGTGTCGCGGCGAAGGGCGCGTTTTCGCGTGAGGCGACGGTATCCGTTTCGGATGCGGGGACGATTGCGATTCCCGCCGGCGAGACGGTCGTGGTCAGGTATCTCTGGCGGGACGGCGAGCCGACGTTCAGCGGATTCTACCGGGAGGGCTTCGTGACGGGCGGCGGCACGCTCCGCGTCCGCAAGTCCTCGCGCAAGTCCGGCCTCCTTCTGCTCATCAAGTGAGAATTTGCGCACATGGGTGATCTGCGGGCGAGAATACTCTTGGCGACTGCGTCGCTGACCACGAAACGACGCGAGCCTTACGTCGATTGCACGAAAGCGCTTCGCGATTCTTCTCGAACGGTCAATCTACGCAAGGGGTCAGTTTGCCCAGCGCTTGATGGTGACTTTGGGATACGAACCGAAGTTCACGAGCAGCCCGAGCCTGCATTTCGTGAGCCTGAGGTAATTGCCGAGCTGAGCAAAGTGTTCAGACGTGATTGCCTCGACGGCCTTCAGCTCTACGATGATGGCGCCATAGCACCACAGGTCTGGGATGTAGGTCTTCTCGATGGGTTCTCCCTTATAGAAGATGCGAAGTTCCCTTTTTGCCTCGTATGGGATCTTCCACAAGGCCAGTTCGCGCTCCAGGCATTGCTGATAGACCTCTTCCCTGTAGCCGTTGCCGAGCGTCCTGTAGACCTCGTAGACGGCCCCCTGGATGGCATACACCTCGTCCTTGTAAAGCAAATCATCGCGCATGGTGGTAGTATAGCATATCCGCCGCATTCAAGCGGGAGGCCGGCGTCAACGAAGCGTCGAGAAAAGAGCGAGAGCCTTTTCGTGGATCGACGGACAGCCCGCCCGCTTTCGTGTCGCACCCCAGGTGCGCGTTCGTGCCGACGCGGCCGCGAAAACCCGAAGGGTGAGGACGCGGAAGCGATGCTGGGCGAAAACGAAGTTTTCGGCCCCAGCGGCGCTTCTGTGGACTCAATCGCGCAACGCGCGATTTCGCGGCGTCGTCGTTTCGTGTTCGCGCGTAGCGCCGTCACCGTTGGCAAGACGCTGTTTCCTCTCGCTGCTGTCAAACAATGAGTAACCAAACCAAGATGAAAACAACATCGTTCAGTCTCCTCACATTGTCGTTGGCGTTTTTGCCCTGCCGGGCGGATATGGTCTTTCAGGACGTGCTTCTGCACAACGTGTCCGAGCTGGTCGCCGAGCCGGACGGCTTGCAGCGCTTCCGCCGCGTGCCGCAGGCGGTCGAGCCCGCGCTGAGCGCGCAGGGACGGCGCATGAACGCGGGCAGCACGGGCGTCGAGATCCGCTTCGTGCTGAAGGGCGAGAAGGCCGAGATCCGCCTCGGCGGTGCGACGGACGACGCCAACGCGACGTGCCTCGTCTACTACGGCGACTTCATCGCCGACTGGCCGGAAACCGAAAAGGTCGTCCGGGGCCGCGACACGACGCTGACGATCCGCCCGTCGCCGCGCAGGGACATCCTGCGGCGCGTCGCCCAGGAGCAGGGCTGCCGCTTCGATCCCGATGTCGTGCGCATCGTCCTGCCGCAGGCCGCGCTCGGCATCCGCCGCGTGTCGGGGGCCGTCGCGCCGCCGTCGCCGGAGCAGCTGCCGCGCAAGGTCTATCTCGCCTATGGGTCGTCCATCACGCACGGCAGCGTCGCGACGCGGCAGCCGATGACGTATGCGAGCCTCGTCGGCGCGCGGCTCGGCGCGGATGTGCGGAATCTCGGTTTCGCCGGCAGCTGCCGGCTGGAGCCGGAGATGGCCGACTACCTCGCGGCCCAGCCGTTCGACTACGCGACGATCGAGATGGGCATCAACATTCTCGGAAAGGATCCCGTCGAGTTCGAGCGGCGCGTGCGGTATCTGCTCGACAAGGTCACGGCGTCGCATCCGCAGGCGCTGATTCTTGGCATTGACGTCTTTCGGACGGTGGGAACGGAGCAGCACATGAAGGATGCGGTGCAGTATCGCGAGATTGTCGCGCGCGTCATCCGGGAACTGAATCGTCCCAACCTCGTGCATGTGGACGGACTGGCGGCGTTGCCGTCGCCGACGTTGCTGTCGGAGGGTTTTGTGCATCCGGCGCCCGAAGGGCACCAGGCCATCGCCGCGTATCTTGTAAATGTGATGGCAAAGTATCGTGATAAACTCCGATGATTGATGCTCTCGCTACCGCTCCGCAGACGACATCTGGCTTCGCAGAAGCCAGCCACAAGACAATCACTTAGAGGGTCGTGAAGTGCGAATGTGCAACCTTGGGCAGAAACATTCTGCGGAGCGGTAGCGAGAGCTGCACGAATCGGAGTTATCTTCACACAGGGGAGGATCAACCTAATTTATTGCCGCATCTATAAGAAACAATAAAAGACAAGAGAAAACATGACCAAGATGAAGATCGATTCCTTTCTGTCTGTCGCGCTGTCCGTGTCGCTCGGCTTTTGCGGCGCGGACGCCCGTGCGGCGGCGCTGAGCGTCGCCTCGCCGGACGGGCGGCTGTCGCTCGGCTTCGAGACGGACGCGCAGGGGATGCGCTGGTCGCTCGCGCGCGACGGGCGCGAACTCGTGAAGCCCTCGAGCCTCGGCGTCGCGTTCGCCGTGGGGAGCCCGCTGGAGAAGGGCGCGGAGCGTCTCGCCGAGATGCGGGTGCGGAACGTCCGCCGCGCGTCGTCCGACACGGCGTGGACGACGCGGCTCTCCCGGCGCGAGACGGTGCGCGACTGCTACAACGAGCTGGCGGTCGAGCTGGAGGAGGCGGAGGCGCGGGCGGTGCGCGTCGGCCTCGGGCAGACGGCGGTCGAGCGGCTGCCGCGCCGGCTGACGCTCGTCTTCCGCGCCTACGACGAGGGCGTCGCGTTCCGCTACGCCTTCCCCGGGCAGGCGGCGTTCGACGGCTTCGCGCTCACGGACGAGCTGACGGAGTGGCGGTTCGCGGCGGACGCGCAGGCGTGGACGACGGCCTGCGCGACGGAACGCGACCCGCAGGAGGAGCCGTACGCGAAGGGCCCGCTCGCGGCGGTCGACCCGAAGAAGTACGTCGGGATGCCCGTCCTCGTCGAGACGGGCGGCGCGACGCTCGCGCTGTGCGAGGCGGCGCTCTCCGGCTGGGCGGGGATGAACTTCCGCGCGGCGGGCGACGGCGCGGCGACGCTCCGCGCCGCGCTCGCGAAGCTGCCGCCGAGCCCCGCGGCGATGCCCGGCGTCGCGGTCATCGCGACGACCCCGGCGCAAAGCCCGTGGCGCGTCGCGCTCGTCGGCGACGACGAGACGGACCTCCTCAGGAAGAACGACCTCATCGCGAGCCTCAACCCGCCGCCCGACCCGTCGCTCGACTTCTCGTTCGTGCGTCCCGGCGCCTCGTCGTGGGACTGGTGGGCGGAGTCCAACAACTCGCTCTCGACGGAGCGGACGCTCGCGCTCGTCGACTTCGCCGCCGAGATGGGCTGGCCCTACCACACGGTCGACGGCGGCTGGTACGGCTTCGCGCGCCGCCCGAACCACGGGCCGAACGTGCCGCTCCGGCCCCGCCGGGGATTCGACCTCGCGCGGATCGTCGCGCACGCGAAGGCGAAGGGCGTCGGGATCTGGCTCTGGATCCACTGGATGGAGATCGAGTCCGTCGGGATCGAGGAGACGTTCGCGCGGCTCGCGGACTGGGGCGCCGTCGGCGTGAAGACGGACTTCCTGGAGCGGCAGGACCAGGAGATGGTGGACTGGTGCGAGCGGGTCTGCCGCGCGGCGGCGAGGCGGCGGATCATGGTGAACTTCCACGGGTCGTTCAAGTCCACGGGCGGCGAGCGCACGTGGCCGAACATGGTCACGCGCGAGGCCGTCTGCGGCAACGAGATGAACATCTTCAGGAAGAAGACGACGCCGGAGGTCTGCGCGGCGCTGCCGTTCACGCGCTTCCTCCTCGGCCCGGCGGACTTCACGCCCGGCTCGTTCGCGAACGTCTACTCGAGGGACTTCGTGCCGCAGGTCGCGAAGGGCCACCGCTACGGCGACGAGACCGACCGCTGCCCGCACTGGGCGGAGGAGATGGGGACGCGCGCGCACGCGATCGCGCAGTGCGTGCAGTTCGACTCGCCGCTCATGACGCTCTGCGACGCGCCGGAGCGGTATCGCGGGGCGGACGGCGTCGAGGCGCTGCGCGGCCTGCCGGCGGCGTGGCGGGACACGCGCCCGGTGGAGGGCAAGTGCGGGGAGTACTGCGCCGTCCTGCGCGAGGCGTTCGACGGCCGCCTCTACTACGCGGCGACGACGGTGCGGCGGCGGGAGCTGGCGCTGGCGCTCGACTTCCTCGGCGCGGGTGAGTGGACGATGGCCGCCTACGCGGACGACCCGGCGCGGACGCCGGCGGACGCGAAGGCGGTCGCCTGCACGGCGCGGACGGTGCGCCGGGGCGAGACGGTGCGCTTCGCGCTCTGCGACGAGGGCGGCGCCCTCGCGGTCTTCACGAAGCAGCGCTGAGGAAATTTTGGTATCATGCTGTTCGATCAACAAGATTTGATTGTCGGGATTCGGGAAGTCCCACACGGAGTTTCGGAGGCACGGAGAAGATTTTTAGACAGGATTGACAAGATTGACAGGATTTTCATGGCAGATTCGCCAAACTATTCTAATCCTGTGAATCCTGTTAATCCTGTCAAAAAAACACCGCATGATTTCTGAATCGTAGCTCAACATCAACACCCATCTAAAGCGAAGAGTAAAATAGTAGGAGGAAACCTAATGAGAAAACACGTTTGGATTGGAGTCTGTGCCGTGGTGGGCACGGTGTATGTCGCCTGTGCGGCGGAGACGTTCGTCTTCACGAAGGCGACGGCCTATCCGGTCGCGGCGGGACAGAAGGCCGTGCAGGAGGGACCGGTCTCGAACCTCTGCTGGGGCGCGGCAAGCGCGAGCCTCGACATCAAGGGCGACGTCACGTTTCGCGGCGGCTTCTTCACGGGCGAGAAGCAGACGCGGCAGAAGGGCTATCCGACGACGCTGATCGTCCGCGCGGGCGCGGTCGCCCGCATCGCGCAGACGCCAATCCTGACGCCGGGCGTCGATTTCCGCCAGACGCAGCCGGGCGAAGTGCGCCTCGCCGCCGCCGGCAGCCAGTATCGCGACTGGTACGTGCAGCACGGCACGCTCGTCTGCGAAGGGGCGAACGTCCTCAATCCCGACCGGGGACTTGTGCTGTGGGGACAGGCCCCCGGCACGGTCGATCTCAACGGCTTCAGCCAGAACGTCAGCGAGCTGCGGGCGACGGACGCAAAATGCGATCCGGCGACGCGGATCGTGAACAGCGGCACGAACGGCATCCTCGTCGTGAAGCGCTACCTGCGCGGCGGGCGGGAGCTGCCGCCCGGCTGGTACGGCGATTTCGTCGTCGTGCGCCAGCATGACGGACGCCTGCCGCCGCGTCCGACGAAGGCCGCGTATCCCGTCTACAAGGCCTCGTCCGACATCCGCGTCGTTCACGAACGCGACGGCATCGGGAACTTCCTCGCCAAGTGCCGCGCCGGAAAGCCCGTGACGGTCGCCTACTTCGGCGGCTCGATCACGGCGATGAAGGGGTGGCGCGACCTGACGACGAAATGGCTCGGCGAGACGTATCCGAAGGCGAAAATCACCGAAGTCGCCGCGTCCATCGGCGGCACGGGGTCGGATCTCGGCGTGTTCCGGCTCGCGAAGGACGTGCTGGCGAAGAATCCCGACCTCGTGTTCGTCGAGTTCGCGGTGAACGACGGCGATAAGCGGCCGCGCGACATCTGGCGGCAGATGGAGGGCATCGTGCGCCAGATCTGGAGACGCGATCCGCAGACGGACATCGCGTTCTGCTACACGGTCGCGGGCGGCATCTTCGACACCTACGCGAAAGGCGCCTACAACCGCAGCGCGGGCGCGATGGAGCAGGTGGCCGAACACTACGGCATCCCGTCCATCTCCCTCGGTGTGCCGGCGGTCGAGCTCTACAAGAAGGGAAAGCTCGTCGTCTCGCGCGGCTATTTCGCGACGGCCGTCCCGAAGGAAGACCCCGACTTCGACCGCAAGGTGAAGGAACTCATGGCGGGCGACAAGCGGGTCCTCTTCGCGAACGACGGGGTGCATCCGCGTCCCGAAGGCCATGCGCTCTATCTTGAAGCCGTGAAAAAGGCATTCGCCGCGATGGACGGATCGAAGCCCGTCGACCACGCGTCGCGTCTCGCGACGCCGTTCGTGCCCGACAACTGGGAAGCGGCGAAGGTGTTCCCCGTCACGGCGGACGTCCTGCGTGGCGACTGGGCGCCCGACCCGGAGCGTCCGGGCACGTTCATGACGCACACGCCGGGCGCCTCGCTGAAGTTCTCCTTCGCCGGTTCGGTCTTGCGTCTGCGGATGTGCTATCAGCCCGACGGCGGCATCCTTTCGGCGAAGATCGACGGCAAGCCCATCGCGGACGTCGTGGGCTTTGACCAGTATTCGACCTATGTGCGCGGCGGTTCCGTCACGCTCTACGACGGCGCGGACGGCATCCACGAGGTCGAGCTGACGCTGACGGATCGCGAACCCGACCGCACAATCCTTTCGCGGCAGCTCAAGGAGCCGGCGAAGGAACTCGCCGCACCCAAGTACAAGGGCACGACCTTCCGCGTGTCGCAGCTGATGATCATCGGCGACCTGCTCGGCGAGCGGACGCTCACCGTCGCGCCGGACGGCCTCTCGCCGCAGCAGGCGCTGGAGACGATCCGCGCGGCGAAGAAAGGCGGCGACACGTCCGCCTGGACGGTCGACGTGAAGCCGGGGCTCTACACGCTGCGCGAGCCGCTGACGTTCACGCCGGAAGACTCGGGCACGGCGGCGGCGCCGGTGACGTGGCGCGGTGCGGGCGAGGCGAGCGAGATTTCGGGCGGTGCGCCGCTCGTCGGCTGGCGCGACACGGGCAAGGGCTGGTTCGAGACGGACGCGCCGACCGGGCCGGACGGCGAGCCGATCTGGTTCGAGATGCTGTGGGTGAACGGCCGCCGCGCCGCGAACGCGCCGTATCCGAAAGGCGAAAACTGGCTTGTGCCGGGCGCGTGTGCGCAGGAGATCCTGTCGAAGGACGCAAAGGGCAAGGCGACGCGCACGCGCGAATCGCTGACGGTCATGGACGAGACGCTGCGGCAGCTGCTCGACGCGGCGCCGGCGGCGGAACGCCCCTACGTCCACCTGATTGTCCACCAGAAGTGGAACGCGACGAAGCGTCCCGTCTCCGACTGGCAGGACAGCCGCCTCTTCACGGAGGGCACCGTGGCCTGGAACTGGTCGCAGAAGTGGAACGCCGAGGCGATCTATCGCGTCGGCAACCTGCGCGGCGCGTTCACCGCGCCGGGCGAGTGGTTCTACGACCGAACTGGGCGCAAGGTTCTCTACCGTCCTCTGCCTGGCGAGACGCCGCAGACGCTTCGCGCCCTTGCGCCGCTCGCGAAGCTCTCGCGGCTCATCGTCGTGAAGGGCGAGCCGGACAAGGGGCGGTACGTCGACCAGATCCGCTTCGAGGGTCTGGCGTTCACGGCGAGCGACGCGACGCCGATCGAGGGAGGGAAGGGACCGCTGACCTACTATCCCGGACAGGCCGCCCGGGCCTTTGACGCACTCCTTGACGCGACGGGGGCGCGGAACTTCGCACTGACGAGCTGCTTCGTGAAGCACACGGGCAACATCGGCCTCAGGCTGCGCGACGGGTGCTTCTCGAACCGGGTCACGCGCTGCGTCTTCTCGGATCTCGGTGCGGGCGGCGTGTGGTTCGGGGCGGACGCGGTGCGGCTCGCGAAGGACGAGAAGTATCCGGTCGGACGGCGCGAGATCTTCGGCTATCATCCGCGCGCGAATGCGTTCAACGTGCTGGAAGACTGCATCATCCGTGACGGCGGCCACTACAACGCGATGGGGACGGGCGTCGTGATCGGCCACGCCTCCGACTGCCGCGTGGCGCACTGCGAGATTTCCGACTTCTACTATTCGGGCGTGTCCGTCGGCTGGCAGTGGGCGTACCTGCCGACGGCGGCGATGCGCAACGTCGTGCGTTTCAACCGCATCCACGACCTCGGCAAGGGCGTCCTTTCCGACATGGGCGGCGTCTACACGCTCGGCACGGCGTTCGGCACGCGCGTGACGGACAACGTGATCTACAACGTCTCGTCGCGCACCTACGGCGGCTGGGGGCTCTACGCCGACGAGGGATCGGAAGGCATCGTCTTTGCGCGCAATCTCGTCTACAACACGCACGACGGCGGCTTCCACCAGCACTATGGCGCGGGCAACACCGTGCAGAACAACATCTTCGCGTGGAACGAGCAGAACGGCGTCATCCGCACGATCCGCGCGAACGTGTTCAGCGTGCGCAGCTCGCTGAACGTCGTCGCGAACATCGTGCTGACGGACCGGGGCGACCTCGCGTCGGCGGGCGTGCGCGGCGTCGAGGGCGTGTGGGCGAACAACCTCTGGTTCGACCCGAACGGCGAGGCGAAGCTGGACGGCCTGACGTGGGAGAAGTGGCGCACGTGCGGCAAGGAGGTCAACGGACGCTACGCCGACCCGCGCTTCGTGGACGCGCGTCGCCTCGACTTCCGCCTCAAGCCGGACTCGCCCGCGTTCGCACTCGGCTTTCAGCCGTTCGACTTCACGCGCGCCGGCGTGCGTGGCTCGACGACGGAGTGAGAGGCGCCGTTTCTTTTCTAAAACGGACGGGTGTCCGTTTTGGTCAATACTAAAACGGACACCTGTCCGCTTTGGTATTGACCGTGTGCGAGCTGTTCTGCTATAATTCCGCACATGAAGACATACCCTCAATCTTGCGCATAGGCATGAAAAGGGAAAACTCCAGGTCGCAGCAGATTCTGAACGCCCTCGTCGCGGACATTCGGTGCGGGCGGTATTCGCCGACGCAGACGTTTCCGAGCGAGACGGCGCTCGCGCGGCGGTTCAAGGTGAGCCGCTCTCTCATGACGGTCGTGTTCAATGAGCTGGAGCGCGACGGGCTGGTCGTGCGCCGTCAGGGCAAGGGCACGTTCGTCGCGCCCTCGGCGCTGGCGCGCAAGATTGGGCTGGTCATTCCCGGCATTGCCGTCTCCGACTTCTTCCAGCCGATCCTCAGCGAGATCAGCCGCCTTGCGCGCGCGAACGACTACGAACTGAACTTCGGCGAGGTGTATTCGCAGAGCCATGACGCGCGCGTCCGCCAGGTGCGCGAACTCGCGGCGGAGTTCATCCGCCAGCGCGTCGCCGGCGTCATCTACGAGCCGCTGGTCGGTGAACGTGCCGGCGAGCTGAATGCGCACATCCTCCGCGTCTTTGACCGCAAGGGCATCCCGGTCGTCCTTCTGGACAGCGACATCGTGCCGTTTCCGGCGCGCAGCGCCTACGACGTCATCGGCACGAACGACGTCAAGGCCGGTGCGCTGATTGCGCAGCATCTCCTGTCGCTGGGCGTGCGGAAGGTCCACTTCCACCTGCCGGCGGACGGGCCCATCACGTTCGACAACCGAATCTTCGGCGCGAAGGCGCACCTGCGTGAGCACGATCCCAAGGTGAGGTTGTCGATGCTGAGCTCGGCGTCCGACGACCTGGCGAAGCTGAGGCGGCACCTGAAGGCGCACGGTCGTCCGGACGTCTTCGTCTGCATGAACGACGCGACGGCGGCCCTCTTCCGGCAGACGCTCGAACGGGCGGGCCTGCAGGTGCCGCGCGACGTGCTGCTGACGGGGTTTGCCGACCTCTCGATCGCGTCGCTGATGACGCCGCCGCTGACGACCGTCCGCCAAGACCGCATCGAGATCGCGCGCGCGGCGTTCCGCCGCCTCGTCGCGCGCATTGCCCAGCCGAGCCTGCCGCCGAGCGAGATCTTCCTGCCGGCGGCGCTCGTCGTGCGCGGCTCGACGGCAAAACGGCGTTAGCCGAAAGGGCGGCTGTCTTCATAACGCCAATCATCCTGAGGAGCCTACGGCGTTTAACACGGAGGGAACGGAGGATGGAAGACGCGGAGAGGGTGTTGAGAGGGCGTGCCGGACTGTCGCGTCAGCGACCCCTGTCTATGCTCCGTGCCTCCGTTCCTCAGAACCCTCCGTGTTCAGCGCCGCAGGCTTTTCCGTGTTCAGCGACAGCAATATTCCCCACACCTCCTTTGCGGCAGCGTCGACCACCTCGGCGACGACAAAACCCCCGACAAGGATTCGCCGCGTAAAATCGAGTACCTAAAAAACTTGTTTAACAAGTTGTCGCGGTCTGCGTTTTTTATGGTATAATGGTTCGCGTAGGCAATGATACCAGAAAGGACTGCGAGATGAGCAACCAGTTGAAGCAAGGTCAGGGCCAGGGCGAAAGGCCTTGGCGTCAAGCAAAAGAACCACCGTCAGGGGGGGGGGGGGGGGTCTCTACGCGCTCCTGACGCTCGCGGCGGCCTTGCTGAATGTCGCGGTCGCCCACGCCCATGAGTACACGTGGGTCGGTGCCGCGTCGGCGGACGCCGACTGGAACCGCGCGGCGAACTGGGAGAGTTCAGACGGCGGCACGTCCTACCCGAACGCGGCGGACGACACCGCCGTCTTCACGGGCGACGCCAGACCCAGGACGCTCGGCAGCTACACGGTCGGCGGCCTGAAGCTGACGGCGGCGGGGACGCTGACCATCAACACGTACGGCAACCGCTTCAGGGTCGCCGGCCCGAACGCCCGATTCGACTTCGCCGACGGTTCGACCGCCGTCTTCACGGGCGGCGGTGCCGTCGAGGCGGCGGACGATCTCGCGACGAAGCTGACGATCACGGGCGTCTGCACGGTCTCGAACGAGGTGGCCCTCGGCACGTCGCGCGCGCGGTTCGCGGAGGTCAACCTCGAAAAGGGCACGTTCGCCTCCGCGCAGGCCGTCTGCGTCAGGAAGTTCCATGTCGGGCCAGGCGCCGCCTTCGTCGCGTCGAGCGGGGGCCTGGACTATTCCGAGACATGCTTTGACCTGGCGGCGGGCGCGGTGGCGGATCTCACGTCGAACAATTACGGAAACGGCGTCGGCGCGTTCAGCGGCGCGGGCACGGTGCGCGGCTTTCGCGGCAGGCTCTCCCTGCCGGACGGCCCCTACGTGTTCTCCGGCACGTGCGAAAACATGCCGAACGGCAGCATATGCGACTGGACGATCAGCCCGATCGGCGCGCAATCCGCTGATGCGCATGCGCTGGTCGTCGGCTCGGCGAACGCGCTCTCGAACTGCGCCGTGCGCCTGCCGGACTCCGCCGGGCGGTCGCTGCGCTTCGCCGCCGGCATCGGCACGTTCCGCCTCGGCGAGCTTGCGGCCTCGTCCGCGCAAAGTCTCTGTCTCGCGGACGAGGCGGACGCGCCGGTCACGGTCTTCTGCCGCGTGGCGGAGAGCGCGCTGTCCAGTACGCTGACGTCGGGGCCCGGCGACCTCTACGTCGGCAACAGGTCCAACAGCGCGATCACCTACACCGGCTCGGCGCTTTTTCGGCACACGGGCGTCCTGGGCGGCTTTGCCGGCGTGATGGGGCAGGATGCGCAGAACACGTTCTTCGGCGACAAGGCCGATGCGGCGAATGACGCGAAGCTTGACGGCCTTGCGGGCATCGCCGGCTGGAATTTCGGCCCGTCCGCGATGAGCGTGCGGAACTATTTTCGCAACGTGAACGCCTTCACGCTGAAGGGGCTTTACGGCAACGGGCTCTTCCAGTTCGAGGGCGCCGGCGCGGCGGCGGTCTGGGATTTCGCGGTGACGCCGATCGACGGCAAGGTTCCGAACGTCGTGCTGGACGCGAACGGCGGGGACGTGACGGTCGAGACCGCGCGGGCGGGGGCGTGCAACCTGCAGCTCGGCGCGGGACGAACCCTCACGGTCAACGGCGGCACGATCGGCTCGGCGGAGGCGCGGGCGACGGTCAATGCGCCGGGGCTCGGCACGGGCGGCGACGGCACGCTCATCCTCGCGGGCGCGACGCTGCACGCGGCGATGGACTCCTACGCGCGCCGGATCGAGGTCCGCGACGGCGGCGTGCTGGCGCATTACGGGCGGCTGAACGTCCCCGCGTCGGCGACGGCGGCGGATCCCGCGACGCTCCATGTCGACGGCGGCACGCTGCGCGCCGTCTGGCCGGCGGGCGGCTACTGGCCCATTGAGTTGCCGCACGCGAGCAATGCCGCCCGGCAGCGAATCACGGTCGGCACGGGTGGTGCGCATTTCGATGTCGTGCGCGACAACACGGAATACAGTTTGGTCGTGGCGGCCCCTGTGTCTGGTTCGGGGCGCGTCGAGAAGACCGGGTGCGCGAATCTGGAGTTCCGCCATCCGTTTGACATCGCGGGCGACTTTCACTTGCGCGAGGGTGGCCTCGTGTGTGCCGTCTTGGAGGACTCCGCCGCGCTGTTGGGGTCGGGCGATTTCATCCTCGGCAACGGCTGGCTGGATCTCGGCTCATACGGCCACGCCTGTGGCCTCGCAACGGGCTCGGGCTCTTCTTTCCGCTATCGGAATTGCGGTTCCGTTGTCGTCAACGGCGGTCAGGCGGCACAGGTGACGATCGGCTCGGCGGGGAACGCGGCGTTTGTGCGCGAGGCGAAGGGGAGCGTCCTCAACTTCTGCTCGAAAGCGTCCGCCGACAGCCTGGACGGCAACGGCGCGACAATCACCGTCGCGGGCTCAGTCGGCGTGACGCGCGCGGGCGTTCTCGACCAGCCGGTCTTCGCCTTGACGCGCGCGGCGACGGATCGTTACGCCTTTGACTTCCTGCGGCTCGACGAGGCGAATCGCCTCGTGAATGCGTCCGGCCTCTACAAGACGGCGTTCGTCGCGTCGGGCGACGACATCGTGAACGTCACGTCCGCGACGACGCTCGCCGGGGATGCGACGTGCGGCGGTCTGCGCGTCCAGTCGGCCACGCTGACGATTCCGGCGGACGCGACGCTGTCGTTCTCGAATGAGGATTGTCCGGCGGCGATCCTGCTCGGCAACGGAAGCGCCGCTGGTTCAATTAGTGGAGACGGGACGCTGGACTTCGGCGCGCGTGAGGGCGTCGTCGCCGTCGGGCTTTCGGGATCCGATTCGTACGACCTGTCGGGACGCCTCGCGACGAAAATCTGCGGCACGGGCGGACTGACGCTGTCGGGCAACCTGCTGTTCGGGCACTCGTCCATTCGCCTCGCCGCGTCGAACGCCTATTCGGGCGGCACGTGGATCAACGCCGTCGAGGCCGGGGCCGAGGCCGACGGATGCTTCGGCACAGGCGACGTGTACGTCGGAACCGGCGTAGGCGAAAGCGGCTCCCTGCGGCTCGGCAACGTCACGCTGGCCAATGCGCTGCACGTCACGGGCGACGGCAAGCTGCTCGGCGCGACGGCGTCGGCGCAGGGCGTCGTGAGCAAGAACGATGCGGGCGTGGCGACCCTGACGGGGGCGGTCGAGCTGACGGGTGACGTGGCCGTTGTCCGCACGACGGAGGTGGACGCGAAGATCGTCTTTGCGGGCGAGATTTCGGGACACGCCCTGACGGTCGCGGGCGGGTCGCGCGCGGCGGGCGAGGTGGTCCTGTCGTGTGCGAACAGCTACACGGGCGGCACGCAGGTCGTGGGGGCGACGCTCGCCCTCGGCAGCGTCCGCGCGCTCGGCACGGGCGCCGTCACCCTGGCGGATGGAACGCTCGCGCTGGAGAACGGGAGCGACTTCACGCTTGCGAACGAGATTTCCGGCACGGGCACGGTCGCGTTGCGCGGATCGGGGCGCGTCACGTTCGCCGCCGTCGATTCCGCCGCATCGCTGACGCTTCACCTCGGCGCGGCGCGACGGGTGGCCGTCTCGTCCCTCAAGGGGTTCGCGGCGGTGGCGACGGAGCGGACTCACAATGTCACGCTCTGGGTCACGGACGACGCGGAAGGCTCGTTTGCGGGGTCTGTCCCCGCGAACGTCACCGTCGCGTACGGCGAGCCGAAGAAGCCGGGGCTGTGCATTCTCATCAAATAAAGGACAAAAAGCAGAAGAAGGAACGAAAATGACCATGAAGACCCTGAACAGGAAGATGACGTGTGCCGTGCTGTCGCTGGTGGCGGCCGGAACCGGGGCGGCGCGGGCCGAGGCTCCGAAGGGCGATCCCGCCGCGACCGTCGTGCCGTCCGCCGCCATCGCCACGACGGCGGCGACCGAGAGGATGCAGTGGTGGATGGAGGCGCGCTTCGGCATGTTCATCCACTTCGGGCTCTACTCGACCATCGGACGCAAGGAGTGGGTGAAGACGCTGGAGGACATGACGGACGCGGACTACCAGAAGTACTTCGACAACTTCGACCCCGACAAGCTGGACGCGCGCGCCTGGGCGCAGTCCGCCAAGCGCGCGGGCGTGAAGTACGCCGTCCTCACCGCAAAGCACCACGAGGGCTTCTGCCTGTGGGATTCCAAGTACACGGACTACAAGTCGACGAAGACGCCGTTCGGGCGCGACCTCGTGCGCGAGTTCGCCGACGCCTTTCGCGCCGAGGGCATCCGCGTCGGGTTCTACTATTCGCTGCTGGACTGGCATCACCCGGACTACACGCCCGACCGCTACTATCCGGGCTGCTTCGACGGCAAGCCGCTCGACTACGCGAAACTGGCCGAGGGACGCGACATGGACCGCTATCGCCAGTACATGAAGGACCAGATCACGGAACTGCTGACGGGCTATGGGCGCGTGGACATCATGTGGTACGACTTCTCGCTGGACACGGTGCCCAACTTCAAGAGCACGAAGGACTGGGACGGGCAGGGGCTGCTCGCGCTCACGCGCAAGCTTCAGCCGTGGGTCATCGTCGACAACCGCCTCGGCAAGGACGCGCCCGGCGATTTCCTGACGCCCGAGCAACGGCTGGAGCCGACGTGGCCGACCGTCAACGGCCAGCGCGTGCCGTGGGAGACGTGCGTGACGTTCAGCGGCTCGTGGGGCTACAACCCGGAGGAGCGGACATGGAAGACGCCGCGCCAGATCGTCGAGATGCTGGCGCGGGCCACGTCGACCGGCGGCAACCTGATCCTCAACGTCGGGCCGGACGGGCGCGGACGCTTCGAGCGCCGCGCGCGCGAGCGGCTGGAGGCGGTGGGCGCGTGGATGGATCTCAACGGCCGCGCGATCTACGGGTGCACGCAGGCGGACGGATTCCGCGCGCCGCCGAACACGCTCCTGACGCTCAACCCGAAGACGCGGCGGCTCTACCTGTTCATCCTCTCCTGGCCGACCGGGAACCTGCCGTTCGCGTTCGCCGACCGCGTTTCGTATGCGCGTTTCCTGCATGACGCCTCCGAGGTCCGGATCGGCAAGGGCAAGAAGACGGAGGGTGACGGCGACGAGAAGCCGGACGTGCTGCGGCTTCCCGAAGTCGAGCCGGACACGATCCTGCCGGTCGTGGAGATGATTTTGAAGTAAAACGAAAGAACACTCAAATGAAAAAGACAAAGACGATTCTCACGTTCCTTTCCGCCGCGCTGCTCGCGGCATCCGGCTCCGCGTTCGCGGCGACCACGTTCCTGTGCGAGACGAGCGAGCCGCGCGCGAACATGTTCATCCAGGGCGAGGACATCTATCTCTACTTCACCGCGACAGGCCTGAAGTCTCGCGAGAAGGGCGTCAGCGCCGATCTCGTCGTCAAGGACGCCTTCGACAAGGTCGTGCACGAGAAGAAGGGGCTGCACATCGAGGTCAACGACGTCGGCACGGGCACGTCGCATTACCTTGTCTCCCACGTGATCAAGCCGCTTGGGTTCTATCGCGTGTTCGCGACGCTCTCGGACGGCACGAAGCTGCCGGCGATCGGCTCGCGTCCCGAAGGCTACGTCACCTTCGCCATCCTGCGCGACCCGAAGAGGAAAGGCGTCTACACGATGCCCTATTCGCACTTCATGACGGAGGGAGGCGGCTGGCGCGGCTTCATGGGCGGCGGTTGCTGGAGCCAGCATCAGGGCTCTGGCCAGTGGCGGCACCTGGAATACGAGGGGCTGGGCACGTACGCGAAGAACCCGGATGCCGACAAGATTGTCCTGCGCGAGTCGCTGAAGAAGGAAGGCCCGGTCAAGCCGGGCGAACTGCGCAACGACTATGGCATCGCGAACATGATGACGGGGCCGTCCCCGAAGTGGCCGCGCACGACGGAATATTTCACGGCGACGTCCATCAAGACGCGCATCCCGATGCTGGCGCCGAAGGGGCTGGAGGCGTGGCGTGACTTCTGCGACACGCTCTCGAAGAACTGGGCGAAGCAGTTCGCCGACCATCCGATTCATCTCTACCAGTTCACGTCGGAGTGGGATCCGGTCTACGGCGTCTCGACGTGGGAGGACTTCCGCAACTTCTTCCGCGTCGCCTACGAGACGATCCACCGCAACGACCCGAAGGCCTGCATCCTGCTGATGCCGAACGACATCGCGGAGAACCTGCGCAACGGCATGGGCGAATACGCCGACGCCATCTCGAACCACTCCTATTGCGGATTTCCCGTCGAGGCCAACGGACTCGTGGCGCGCTGCCGCCGCTGGATTCGGACGATCCGCGAGCTGTCGGGCAAGGACATGCCGATCTACGGCACGGAGTTCGGCTTCTCGACCGGCGGACTGAAGGAAAACGAGTCCCTGCAGATGTACGGCCTGGTGCGCGGCTCGCTGGTCATGCTGGGCGAGGGCTGGCGGACGCAGTCGCTCTTCAAGGGCGCGGACTACCGGGCGGAGCCGGGCTACGGGTTCAACTACAACCTCGACTACAAGGCGAACGACAACGACTGGCTGCCGCTGAAGACGAGCCCCAAGCCCGTGATGCCGGCTCTGGACGCGATGATCAACTGCGTCGAGGGACACGTGAGCGTCGGCCCCGTCGAGTTCCTCGGCGACACGGCGCTCGGCTACGTGCTGAAGGCCGAGGACGGCCACACGGTGATGCCGCTCTGGGACTACGGCGACGGCTCGCGCGTCACGGTCGAGGTCGGGCGCGAGCAGGTCGAGGTCGCGGACATGATGGGCAACCTCCGCACGGTGAAGGCGCCGGGCGGCCGGCTGACGCTCGACCTCTCGGAAGCGCCGCAGTACGTGCTGGACGTCAATCCCGACACGTGGACGCGCGAACGCCTGGCGACGGAAAACGAGAAGGCGCACGCGGCGCGCGCGAAACGGGACTTCAGGCCCGTGACGTGCGAGGCCGTCCTGCCGACGCTGCGGAAGGGCGCGTACGGCATGGCCGTGCGGCTCGCGGCGCAGGGCGGGCGTCCCGCCTCCGGCACGGCCAAGGTGCGTCTGCCGGGGCATCCCGACGGGCGCGCCCAGTTCGCGTTCAGCCTGAAGGCCGACGAGACGAAGGAATTTGACGTCACGTTCGGCGCGCTCGACGTGCAGGCGTTTGAGGAAGTTCCTGTCGAGATTGAGTTCGCCGTTGCGGGCCGCACATATGTCGTCAAGGACGAGATGAACTACCTCTTTGCCGCGCGCCTGGCGACGCCGACGTTCGACGGCAAGGACGACGAGTGGACGGGCGTGCGCGTCTGGAAGGTCGACGACGTCCATCCGACGCGGGCCCCGCAGTGGCACGATGGGCCGGACGACATCCGCGCCGATGTGCGCGTCGCCTGGAATGACGACTATCTCCTCTTCTTTGTTCGCACGGAGGATGACGTGTTCCTGCAGGAGGAGACCGGCTTCAAGACATGGGACTGGGACTCGCTCCAGATGGGCTTCACCAAGGTCTACCGCCACAAGGACACGAACAACCAGTGGCTGGACGCCTTGACGCGCTGCCGCACGGAAATCGACTTCGCCCTGACGAGGAACGGGCCGGAGACGTTCCGCGCGATGACGTGGGATCCCAAGGCGTTCCCCAAGACGCTGCTGGACCCGGCGAAGGCGCGCCTGGGCGTCACGCAGCGCAAGGACGCCGACGGCCGCACGTATACGCACTACGAGATCGGACTGAAATGGGAGCTTCTCGGTCTGGCGAAAGTCTCGGCGGGTGACCGTCTCGGCTGGGCGTTCGCCGCGCTGGACAAGGACAAGAAAGACCGGACGGAGCAGCTCTATCCGTCCATGATCGGCGCCTTTGTCCTCAAGGATCCGATGAGGTTCGGCATGATCACGCTTTCGGATGAGAAAGGAGACAGGTAAAGATGCAGATGGTTTTGACGCTTGCGGCGGTGGCCGCGTTTCAGACGACGAGGGACGGCGAGTTCTCGGAGGTGCGAACCGTTCCGCCGACATCCGAGGAGGCGTGGCAGACGCCCGTCCTCGACCTGGACGCGGCCCGATCGTCGCACCCGTATCTCGGCCTGGGCGGCGGTCTTGGCGATGCGACCTGCAAGCTCCTCTCGGAACTGCCGCCCGACCGTCGGCGCGCCTTGCTGGAGGAGCTTTTCTCGGAAAAGGGCCTGAACCTGAGCGTCGCCCGCGTCCAGGTCGGCGCGAACGACTACTCGACCGAAGTCTACACCTATGACGACGGAGCGCCCGACCCCGAACTGAAGCGGTTCTCGATCGACAAGGACCGGCGGTGGGTCCTGCCGACGCTGCGGGAAGTCTCGGAGATCCGAAAGGACGTCTTCATCCTGGCTTCGCCGTGGACGCCGCCGGGCTGGATGAAGACGAACGGCGGCCTCTTCGGCGGCTGGATGAAAAGCGAATGGCTGGAGACGTATGCCGACTACTGCCTGAAGTTCGTCTCGGCCTATCGGGACGCGGGCGTGAACGTGCAGGCGTTCACCGTCCAGAACGAGCCCGAATGCCAGCGCGGCGGAAGCCCGACGTGCCTGTGGCATCCCGAACAGGAGGCGAAGATGGCGAAGCTGCTGCGCGCCCGGCTGGATGCCGCCGGCTTCGACGGCACGCGCATCTGGCTCTGGGACCACAACTACGACGGGTATCGCCGCGTCCTGGACCAGCTCAGGGACGCGGAGCTGCTGAAGGCGGTCGATGCCGTCGCGTGGCATCCGTACGGCGGCGAGCCGTCGATGCTGGATCGCGTGCGCGCGGCGCATCCGGCCTTGCCGTTCCACCAGACGGAATTCGGCCCGAACATCGATCCGGCGCTCGGACGGGATCTCGCCTTTTGGGGCAAGACGATCATCGGCGCGCTTCGGCACGGCTGTTCGAGTTTCCTGAACTTCTGCCTCGTGCTGGACGCGAACGGCTACCCGAACACTTCGCAGGGCCTGGGCTGCGGCGGCTTTGTCGAGCTGGACGTCCAGGCGGGGACGTGGAAGCCCTCGGCGCAGTACAAGGCCTTTCGCCACTTCTCGCCGTTCGTCCGGCGCGGCGCGAAGATCCTCGACTGCGCGTGGAGCGATCCGTCAGGAACGGAGGCGATCGCCTTTGAGAACCCGGACGGGACACGGGTGATCGTCTTTGCCGTGCCGGGGGAGAATCCCCACACGCGGCGGCAGGTTCAATTCAAGGTCGACGGAGCGTATCATTTGCTATCCGTCCCCGAACACTCAATCACGACATTCGTGCTGGAGAAGAACGAAGGGCTTTCGCTCGAACGCGGCTTTCGCCGTCCGCCGGCGTCTGCGCGGCCGTGGACGTGGTGGCACTGGATGGACGGGCACGTCAGCCACGCGGGGATCACGGCCGACCTGGAGGCCATGCGCGACATCGGCCTTGGCGGCGCGACGGTCTTCGACGTGACGGCGGGGATGGCGCGCGGGCCGGTCGACTTCGGCACGGAGGCGTGGTTCGGCGCGGTGGGGCACGCGGTGCGCGAGGCGCACCGCCTCGGCCTCGAGATCCAGGTTCCGAACTGCTCGGGGTACAGCTCGTCCGGCGGGCCGTGGGTGAAGCCGGAGCAGAGCATGAAGTTCGTCGTCCACACGGAGACGCGCGCGGACGGCCCCCGCCGCTTCGACGGCGTGTTGCCGGCGCCGCCGAACCCGCACGGCTTCTACGCGGACATTGCGGTTCTCGCATTCCCGGTTCCGTCCGCCGAGGGGGAGCCGCTCCCGTCCGCGCAAGGCGAACAGACGTTCATGGGCGACACGGGCGGCACGGTTGAGTTTTCTTCGTCCGAGCCGTTCGAGGCGACGGGCGTCTCGTTCGTCCTGACGGGCGGCGGGCAGTGGAACGAGCCGGCGCGCTTCGCCGTCGCCTATTCGGACGACGGCGTGACTTGGCGGGACGGCGGCGCGCGCGACTTCGACGTGCGGCGTTCGGGCAGCGGCCCGACGGGGCGGCGCTACTATCCCCTTGACCGCCCGATTCGCGGCAAGAAGTTCCGCATCACGTTCTCATTTCCGCCCGAACCGACCAGTCCGGGCTACGAGCCTGGCTACGTGGGGCGCTTCACGGTGCGCGACGCGGCGTTGGAGCGGCGGGCCGCGCTCAGCGACCTCGACGGGAAGACGTTTCGCATCCGCCAGCAGATCCGCCGCGACAGCTTCCCGACGAAGCCCGGACAGGTCGTCGCGCTCTCGGCGGTGACGAACCTGACGCACCTCCTGACGGCGGACGGCCGCCTCGCGTGGGACGTGCCGGCGGGCCGCTGGGCGATCTTGCGCGTCGGCTTCGCCGCCAACGGCGAGCGGAACCATCCCGTGAGCGGCGGCGGTTCGGGGCTGGAGGTCGACAAGCTCGACCGCGCGGCGCTGGACGCCCATTTCGACGCCTACGTCGAGAAGCTGTGCGCGCGGCTCGGCCCGGATCTCGTCGGACAGGGGAAGCGCGCGCTCTCCGGCATCCTCGTCGACAGCTACGAGGTCGGCTCCCAGAACTGGACGCAGGGCTTCGAGCGCATCTTCCGTCAGCGCAGGGGCTATGACCTCGTGCCGTGGCTCGCGCTCCTCTCCGGGCGCGTCGTCGATTCGGTTGCGGAAAGCGAGCGCGTGCTGGGCGACTTCCGCGCGGTCATCGCGGAACTCTTCGCCGAGAACTATTCGGACGCGCTGGCGGCGCGCTGCCGCGCGCGCGGACTCCAGTTCGGCGTCGAATGCTACGGCAACGGGCCGTTCAACGCGCTTGAATACGGGCGTTCGGCGGACATCCCGATGTGCGAGTTTTGGGCGAAGAAGGGGGACGGCGTCGTCAATTCGACCGCCGTCGGCGGCGAGGGCTGCGCACGGCTCGCGGCGTCCGTCGCGCACGTGAACGGGCGGCGATTCGTGGGCGCCGAGAGCTTCACCGCGTTTCCGGCGGACGGCAAGTGGCAGGCGGATCCGTTCTCACTCAAGGCGCAGGCCGACCGCGTCTTCGCGCGCGGCGTGAACCGGCTCTACTTCCACCGCTACGCGCACCAGCCCTGGACGTCGCCGACGCGGTATCCCGGCATGACAATGGGCGCCTGGGGCACGCACTTCGAGCGCACCGTCACGTGGTGGCGGCAGGGCCGCGACTTCATCACCTACCTGTCCCGCGTCCAGTACCTGCTGCAGATGGGCGAGAACGTTGCGGACTGCCTCATGGTGACGGGGGCGGAGACGCCGGATGGCGGCGGCGACGCGCAGCAGACGACGGCGGGCTGGCCGCAGCCGCCGGAGGGCTACGCCTTCGACTGGTGCACGCGCCGACAGGCCGAAAACGCCGACCTGCGCGCGCGGTATGTGGTGACGGCGACGTCGGAAGCGGAGGCCGCCGAGAAGCTGCGCGCGGCGGGGCTTGAGCCGGACTTCATCTGCGAAACGCCGTCCGTGACGGCGGATGTCGCGTGGTGTCACCGCCGCTACGGGAAGGGCGTCGAGGCCTATTTCGTCGCGTGCGGCGTCAGCGACCGCGCCGTCGAGCTGACGTGCTCGTTCCGGCAGGCGCGCGGCGTTGTCGAGCTGTGGGACGCGGAGACGGGCGAAATCCGGCGGGCGCGCCGCGTCGCGCGGCAGGGCGGGCGGACGCGCGTGACGCTTGCGCTGAAGCCGTCGGGCATCGTCTTCGTCGTGTTCCGCCCGTCCTCGTCGGCACCGTTCGAGTCGTCCTTCGCGCCTGTTGCGGAGACACCCGTCGCCGGGCCGTGGACGGTCACGCTGGGCGCGAAGACGTGCGTCTGGACGAATCTCGTGGACTGGGCGGCGTCGGACGACCCGGAGATCCGCTACTTCTCCGGCACGGGGGCCTACGAGACGACGGTACACCTGCCGGCGTGCGGGGCGGGCGAACGGCTGGTGCTGGACTTGGGGAATCTCAAGAATCTCGCGGAGGTCTTCGTCGATGGCGAGAAGCTGCCGACGCTCTGGCGTCCGCCGTTCCGCTGCGTGCTGCCGCCGGGCCCGGCGCGGACGGCCCGTCTGCGGGTCGAGGTGACGAACCTCTGGCCGAACCGCCTGATTGGCGACGACTTCCTGCCGGAGGATGCCGACCGCGCGGCGAACGGCGGCGTGAAGGCCATTCCCGCCTGGGTGACGGAGGGGCGTCCAAGCCCGACCGGGCGCACGACCTTCACGACGTGGCGTCACTGGACGAAGGACGACAGGCCGCTGCCGTCGGGCCTCTTCGGCCCCGTGCGCCTCGTGACGGAACGCTCTGAACCCGCAGACACGCATCTCCCTGCGGGACAGTCGTCCGCATCATTGGCCCGTTGCGTATGTCCTGTCGCTTGCCGTGCGTCCGCTCCCGTCGCCCGCATCCGCGAATCCCCGTGCGTGGCATCGTCGCCGGATACGGCTCCTCGCCCCGCGCGTCCTTCGCGGCGCGTGCGCCGAACGCGGGCGCTCGCGCGTCGCTACGCGATCACCTTCTGCCTTCATCTGACGAACGCAGATTCTCTCGAAGCGGCGGAGCAAGTCGCCCTTGGCTCGGAGGAGCCGACAGTCGCGCGTGAGGACAGAGAGGATCGCCCATCGCCTCGGGGCTTTCGCTTGCCGAGACGCATCTCGCCGAGGGGAATGCCTTGTCACGTCTGATAGACTGACGTGTGGCGATGGCGGCGACTCCTCGCAGGACCCGGATCGAGGCCGAAGGCCGACATAGACGGAGCGCAGCGACGTCCGTTCGCGCGATCTGTCGGGCCGACGGGCCCATGATGCGGACGACTGTCTGTTCTGTGGGGAGCGTATTCTCTTTTTATGCTGAAGCCCTGCGTTCTTCGCCCGTGCCACTTGCGCTTTTGCGGCGGATTCGGTATAATACGCACCATTATTTTTCCACAGGAAGAAAGAAGAGGTAGATAAAAATGGGTACTGGTCGTACACTCCGCAAGGAGTCCCACGTTCGTCCGTGCAAGACGCCCGCCGGCAAGGCGCGCAAGTCGAAGGCGCAGCGCGCGCGCCTCGTCAAGTTCGGTATGGACGCTGAGAAGGTTGCGCTCATGGGCGACGAGGCTGTTCGCGTCCTTGTGCAGCGTCCGACGGTGGTCAAGAAGCTCGTCGCCAAGAAGGCGAAGTAAATGACGTTCGTCAGCTGTTCCGTCCCGGAACGGTTCGTGAATCCCCTCTTCGAGGTCTTCGACGGAGGGGACTTCATTTTGTCTTCGTACCGCGACATCGAAGAGGACTTCACGCGGATGCGGATCTATTTCGAGGATCCGTCCGCGACCGAGGCCGCGAAGACGTGCCTGAAGGCCGCGCTGGACATCGTGGGCGTGGACGCGCCGATCGAGGTGGGCGAGATTGCCGACGAGGACTGGAAGCTCGCCTACCGCCGCCATTTCAAGACGGAGAACGTCGGGCGGCGCCTCGTCACCGTGCCGGCGTGGGAGAAGGTTCCCGAAGGCGACCGCGTGCCGATTGTCCTCGATCCCGGCATGGCGTTCGGCACGGGCAAGCACGAGACGACGCGCGCCTGCCTTGAATATATCGACGAGCTTGCGCCGGTCGACTCGTTCCTCGACATGGGGTGCGGGTCGGGCATCCTCTCCATTGCGGCGGCGAAGCTTGGCTGCCGCGCGGTCACGGGCTTCGACGTCGACTCGGAGGCCGTCGAGGCCTCGCGCGAAAACGCGGCGGCGAACGGCGTCGCGGTCGATTTCTTCAGGTACGGCCTGGGGGCGAACGTGAAGTGCGACCTCGGCCGGGCCGACCTCGTCGTCGCGAACATCCTGGGGCCGCTCCTCATTCGCTTTGCGGACGAGATCGCGCCGTGCGCGTCGCGGCATCTCGTCGTTTCGGGCATCTTGACGACGCTTTATCCGAACGTCCTTGCCGCGTATGCGGCGCGCGGCTTCGAGGAAGTCTCGCGCAAGACGCTGGGCGAGTGGACGACAGGTCTTTTGATGAGGAGGCACAATCCATGTCACTGAAGGTTCTGGTCATCAATCCGGGGTCGACATCGACCAAGGTGAGCCTGTTTGAGGACAAGCGGGCAAAATTCGAGAAAAGCGTCTTCCACGACTCGTCGGTGCTCCTGAAGTTCGCGCACGTCAACGACCAGCTGCCGTTCCGCTACGACCTGATCGTCTCGCTCCTGAAGGAGAAGGGCGTCGAGCCCGCGTCGATCGACGCCTTCGTCGGGCGCGGCGGCAGCGCGCATACGCAGCCGGGCGGCATCACGGTCATCGACCGGAGGCTCTTCGACGACACGGTCGCCGGCGTCGGCGGGTCGGAGCATCCGGCCAAGCTCGGCGTCATGCTCGCGTGGAAGTTCGCGCAGGAATACGGGAAGCCCGCCTACACGCTCAATCCGACGAACGTCGACGAGTACGGCGAACTGGCGCGCCTGACGGGCGTCAGGGGCGTCTACCGCACGCCGCATTCGCACGTCCTCAACCAGAAGGCCGTCGCCGAGTACCATGCGGAGAAGATGGGGCGCCGCTACGAGGACTGCAGCTTCATCGTCGCGCACATCGACGGCGGCATCACCGTCGGCGCGCACGACCACGGGCGGATGGTCGACGGCAACATGGGGGCCGACGGCGAGGGCGCGTTCACGCCGACGCGCATCGGCTCGGTGCCTGTCCTTCAGCTGCTCGACTACATCGAGGCGCACACTGTTGCGGACGTGCGGCTGCGCTGCACGCGCGCGGGCGGCTTCGTCGACCTCTTCGGCACGTCGAACTCCGACGTCATCCACGCGAAGGTCGATGCGGGCGACCGCAAGGCGACGCTCGTCTGGCAGACGATGATCTACCAGGTCTGCAAGATGATCGGCGAAATGAGCGCCGTGCTCTGCGGCAAGGTCGACGCGATCCTGCTCACGGGCGGCCTGCTGCGCTTCCCCGACGTCGCCGAGGGCGTCCGCCGCCGCTGCGGCTTCATCGCGCCGATCGCGACGTATCCGGGCGAAATGGAGCAGGAGGCGATGGCCTATCCCGCGCTGCGCGTCCTAAAGGGCGAGATCGTGCCGCGCCGCTACGAGAGCCGCGACGTCTGGAACGGCTTCGGCGACATCGACCTGTAAGCGACGCGCACCTGCTGCCGCAGCGGCAGGGGGGCCAGGAAGTCCGTGCGGACGCGGAAGGAGCGAGAACGTGTTTGGAAAATGCTTGAAGCTTGACATACGCGGCGCATCGCACGCGCGCGCGATTCGGTTTGCGCTGTCGGGGTTCCCGAAGGGCTTCGCCGTCGATGCGGCGGCCCTCGCGGCGTTCATGGAACGGCGCGCGCCGGGGCGTGATCGGCTGTCGACCCAGCGGCGCGAGGCGGATGCCGTCGTCTTCACGGCGGGCGTTGCGGACGGCGTCACGACGGGCGGGACGGTCTGCGGCGAGATCCGCAACGCCGACGCGCGGCCACGCGACTACGGCGCGGCGCGCACGGTGCCGCGTCCCGGCCACGCCGACTTCGGCCAGTGGGTCGAGACGGGCGTCATCCCGACGGGCGGCGGCAAGAATTCGGGGCGCCTCACGGCGGCCGTCTGCGCGGCGGGCGGACTCTGCAAGCAGTTCCTCGCGGCGCGCGGCATCGCGGTCGCGGCGTCCGTCGAGTCGATCCACGGCCAGACGGGCGAACGGCGGATGGTGCGCGAGATCGAGGCGGCGCGCGACGCGGGCGATTCCGTCGGCGGCTGGATTTCCGGCACGGTGACGGGCCTGCCGCCGGGGCTGGGCGGCGCGCTCTTCGACGGACTTGAATCGGAACTTTCCGCCGCGCTCTTCGCGATTCCCGGCGTGAAGGCCGTGAGCTTCGGCGACGGCCTCCGCGCGCCGGATCTCCTCGGCAGCGCGTTCAACGACGCCTTTGTCGTTGGCACGGACGGCGGCGTGCGCACGAAGACGAACCGCCAGGGCGGCATTCTCGGCGGGCGCACGAGCGGCATGCCCGTCACGTTCCATGTCGCGTTGCGGCCGACGCCGACGATCTACAAGGAGCAGAGGTCGGTCGATCTCGCGACGATGAAGCCCGCGCGCCTTGCGATGAAGGGCCGCCACGACCCGTGCATCGTCCGCCGCGCCGTGCCCGTCGTCGAGGCGGCGGTCGCATTTGCGCTGGCGGACGCGATTCTCGCGGACGAGGCGGCGCGTCCGCGCATCTGCCTCACGCTGACGGGCGCGACGCTTGCGGAAGACCTCGCGCAGTATGCGTCACAGCGCTACTTCACGGACATGGTGGAACTGCGCATCGACCTCCTGAAGCCGTCCGAACGCGCGCGGGCGAAGGACTTCCCGAAGCTTCTGCCGAAGGGCGTGCCGGTCATCTTCACGCAGGACATCGACCACACGGTGCTGTCCGACGGGCGGCTCATCAACCCCGTGCACGACTTCAGGGGGCCGGTGAAGAACCTGCCGGCGAAGTGCCGCGCGCTGTCGGGCAAGGCGGGCGCAATCGCCAAGGTCGCGTTCCAGCCGAAGTCGATGGCGGATGTCGCGCGGCTTTTCGCGGAGACGAAGGACCTGACGGACGTGCCGCACGTCACGCTCGCGATGGGCGCGCAGGGGCTCGCCTCGCGCGTCCTTGCGGGGCGGACGCATTCGCTTTGGACGTACTGCTCGGTCGGCGGACTGGAGGCGATCGGCCACATCTCGCCGGAGGAGCTCGTGCGGACGTACCGCTTCCGCGCGGTGACGCGCGACGCGGCGCTCTACGGCGTGACGGGCTGGCCGCTGAAGAAGACGCGCTCGCCCGAGCTCCACAACGCCGCGTTCGCCGCCGAGGACGAGGACGCGGTGATGGTGCCGTTCCCGTCCCAGACGGCGGCGGAGGCCCTGGCCTTCATGAAGGCGATGGGGATGAAGGGCCTCGCCGTCACGATTCCGCACAAGCAGGCGATCATGCCGCTCCTCGACCGCATCGACCCGCTGGCGAAGAAGGTCGGCGCGGTCAACACGGTCACGTGCGTGAATGGAAAGTACGTCGGCTCCAACACGGACGTCGCGGGCTTTTCCGAGGCGCTGGTCGCCTTCGCGGGCGACGTGCGGGGGAAGACGGCGGCGGTTCTCGGCGACGGCGGCGCGGCGCAGGCCGTGAAGGTCGCGCTCCGGGCGCTCGGCGTGCGGTTCGAGGTCTTCCACCGGCGGACGCCGCGTCCGGGCTTCGACATCCTGATCAACGCGACGCCGGTCGACCCGATCCCGGGCTACGCCTTTTCGGGGCGGGAGCTCGTCTACGACCTCGGCTACGTGCCGGAAGTGACGCCGCTCCTCGCGCGCGCGGCGGCGGCGGGCTGCCGCGTCGAGAACGGGCTCTCGATGCTGCGGGCGCAGGCCCGCGAGCAGCGGCGCATCTGGGGCGCGTGAGCCGACGTGACGTGCGCGCGGTTTCCGTTTTTTGGTATAATTGCGCGACAAAGAGGAGAGACACAAGATGGACATCCACATTGAAGACCTGCTTCAGGCCACGATCGACGAGGGGGCTTCCGACCTCCACATCCGCGCGCACATGCCGCCCAAGCTGCGCGTCCACGGCGAGCTGCTGCCGATTGCGGACGAGGAGCTGAGCGAGGAGGACTCGTACGGGCTCTGCAAGGAGATGATCGCGCGGTCGAGCGACCCGAGCAAGATGGACGAGGTCGAGAAGAGCGGCGGCGCCGACTTCGCGCTCGCGCACCCGGACGGGACGCGCTTCCGCGTGTCGATCTTCAAGGAGCGCAAGCGCTACGGCGCGGTGCTGCGCCAGATCCCGAACACGCTCCTCACGATGGAGCAGCTGGGGCTGCCGCCGGTCGTGAAGGAGCTCCTCTTCAAGCCGCGCGGGCTCATCCTCGTCACCGGCCCGACGGGTTCCGGCAAGTCGACGACGCTCGCCTCGATGCTGAACGTCATCAACCAGGAGCGCAACGTCCACATCATCACGATCGAGGACCCGATCGAGTTCTACCACACCTCGCAGAACTCGCTCGTCACCCAGCGCGAGGTCGGCGACGACGTGCCGAGCTTCGCCGAGGCGATCCGCCGCGCGCTCCGCCAGGACCCGGACGTCATCCTCGTCGGCGAAATGCGCGACCTGGAGACGATCGCGGCGGCGATCACGGCGGCCGAGACGGGCCACCTCGTCTTCGGCACGCTGCACACGACGGGCGCGGCGGAGACGATCGACCGCATCGTGGACGCCTTCCCGATGAACCAGCAGTCGCAGATCCGCACGCAGCTCGCGGCGGGCATGCAGGCCGTCATCTCGCAGATCCTCCTGCCGAAGCTCGGGCCGGACGGACAGGTCCACGGGCGCGTCGCCGCGTTCGAGGTCATGACGACGACGGACGCGATCCGCAGCCGCATCCGCGACAACAAGACGAACATGATCAAGTCGGATTTGCAGACGGGCGCGAAGTTCGGCATGCAGACGCTCGACTCGCACCTGACGCAGCTCTACAAGCAGGGCCTCATCGCCTACGAGGAGCTGATCACGAAGTCGCAGGATCCCGACTCGATCGTGCAGAAGCTGCGCGAAGAGGGCTACGGCGCGTAAGCTCGGATGCTCCTTCGGATCGAGGATCTTGACGTCTCGTTTCGCTCGGACGAGGGAACGGTGACCTCGGCGGCGCGGCACGTGAACCTGACG
Source organism: uncultured Kiritimatiellota bacterium (assembly GCA_934635045.1). Taxonomy (GTDB): domain Bacteria; phylum Verrucomicrobiota; class Kiritimatiellia; order RFP12; family UBA1067; genus UBA1067. The sequence continues at coordinate 32,760 of CAKTZA010000025.1, forward strand.
CTCGACCGGGGCGAGGTGCTGGGGCTTGTCGGCGAGTCTGGCTCGGGCAAGAGCTCCGTCGCGCTGTCGGTGCCGCGTCTCCTGCCGAGCCCGCCCGCGTTCTGGCCGAGGGGGCGCATCCTCTTCGACGGCACGGAGATGCTGTCGCTGCCATTTGCCGAACTGCGCCGTTTGCGCGGCAAGCGCATCGGCGTTGTCTTCCAGGATCCGATGGGGTCGCTCTCGCCGCTCCACCGCATCGGCGACCAGCTCGTCGAGACCGTGCGCCTGCATGCGGACGTCTCGAAGCGGGCTGCGCGCGAACAGGCGCTCGCGTGGCTCGGCAAGGTCGGGATTCCCGACCCGGACGTGCGCGCGCGGGCCTATCCGCACGAGCTCTCGGGCGGCATGCAGCAGCGCGTCATGATCGCGATGGCGCTCATGCTCGAACCCGACCTGCTGATCGCCGACGAGCCGACGACGGCGCTCGACGTCACGATCCAGGCGCAGGTGCTGCGGCTCATGAAGGACTTGCACCGCGCAAACGCCGCGATCCTCCTCATCACGCATGATCTCGGCGTCGTCGCGCAGATGGCGACGAAGCTCGCGGTCATGAAGGCGGGCGAGGTCGTCGAGACGTCGGACGATCCGGCGGCGTTCTTCCGCGCGCCGACCCATCCCTATGCGCAGGCGCTCGTGCGCGAGGCGCGGAAGATGGAACTTGCCTGAAGCCCTTGGCTTTTCGGCCGCAGATTTTTTTCGCCTGACGTGAACCTGCGGTGCAGGCCCTGCATTTACGTCAATGAACAGCACGACGTTCGCGCAGTCGCATGGAAATCTGGTTGGAAATCAGAAAAGACGTGGAAAGCGGGGCAAAACGGCTCGTTTCCGAGTATGGAGACCGGCTTTTTGCCACCGCTCTCTTGTTGTGCCGTAACGACCACGATGCGGAAGACCTCGTGTTCCGCACGTTCGACCAGGCGATCCGCAAGATCTCGAAGTATCAGGACACGGGCGACTTCTTCAACTGGCTCTACACGATCCAGCTCAATTTCCGGCGGATGGACCTGCGGAAGCGCCGCGTCGAGATCGTGGCGGTCGGCGGTGCGCTCGACCTGCCGGAACGCCCGGACCCGCTGTTTTCCGACCTCGTCGAGGATGCGGGGCTGGAGGCGTTGCGCACGGCGGTCGGCAGCGTGTCCGAGCCGTTGCGGTTCGTCGTGAAAAGAAGGTATTTCGAAGGAAAGCCCGTCGAGGAGATCGCCCGTGAACTGGGCGTCCCGGAGGGCACCGTCAAGTCAAGGCTTCACAAGGCAAGGGAGGTACTGCATGGACTGCTGTCCAGAAAACATTGAAAAGCGGCTGCCGGCGGATTTCGCCGACCGGCTGATCGCGCGCATTCGTCTGCGTCGGCGTCGCGAACGCCGCGCGAAGGTCTTGGCGGCGATCGCCGTCCTGATTGTCGGCTCGATCGTCTGCGTCGGCTTTCTGGGGCCGGAGGAGGCGAAGCCCGTCGGGGAGACGCAGCTCATCGCGGCGCATCCGGAGAGGCCGAAGGATCAGGTGTCCGGCTGGATGCTGCTGGGCGTCTTTCGTGAGTGTTTCAAACGTGTGAAAACAAACAAAAAGAAAGAAGAAGAGTAACCTCTATGGCAGTATTAGGTCAAGGTGTTGTCCTGATGGTCGCGGGAATGGGGATTGTCTACCTGTTCCTCTGGGTGCTGATCGTCATTTCCGAGAAGGCGAGCCAATTCGTCTCGCGCTTCGATTACATTGTTCCCGACGAGGCGCCGAAGAAGGCGAAGCGCGCGGCGGCGGGCGGCGGAGGGCTGAAGCCCACCGCTCCGATAATGGCGGGCGGCTCGGTCGGGGCGGTCGCGACGGGTGCGGGCGAGAAGGTGATTGCCCCGGTGCCGGGCACGGTGCTGCGCATCACGGCGGCGAACGGGTCGCGCGTCGCGAAGGGCGACGAGCTGCTCGTCATGGACGTCATGAAGATGGAGACGCCGTTCTCCGCGCCGTGCGACGGAACCGTCACGATGCTCGTCGCCGCGACGGACAAGGTCGCGACAGGCGACACGCTCGCCATTATGGGATAAGAAAGGAAATGACGATGAAGAAGTTCTTGATGATGTTGGCTTTGGCGGGGTGCGCGTGTGGCGCGCGGGCCGCCGAAGGCGAAAACTGGCTGACGACGGTCGGCAAGGTCTGGGACCTTGGTGGGGAGACGGGCATCGCCGGCTTCCTCGAACGCGCGGCGCCCGCGTACATCACGGGCGAGTTCGCCGAGGCCGACCGGCCCGAGGCGAAGCCGCTCGCGGCGAACCGCAACGGCTACTACGACAAGGACCTGACGTGGCACGGCGGCTACTTCGACGACGTGGGGAACTTCGTCGCGGGGCATCCGGTGCAGACGCTTTTCGGCATGCCCTACGGCCTCGGCCAGCTGATCATGATCCCGGTCTGCCTCATCCTCATGTACCTCGCGATCGTGAAGGGCTTCGAGCCGCTTCTGCTGCTGCCGATCGGCTTCGGCGGCCTGCTTGCGAACTGTCCGCTTTCGGGCATCACGGCCCCCGCGATGATGCATGACGGCGTCATCACCTTCCTCGCGAGCGGCATCCCGACGATGACTGGCGGCATTGTCGAGCCGGGCGGCTTCCTCCACTACTTCTTCAGGTTCGGCATTGACACGGGCGTCTTCCCGATCGTCATCTTCATGGGCGTCGGCGCGATGACGGACTTCGGGCCGCTCATCGCGAGCCCCAAGTCGGCGCTCCTCGGCGGCGCGGCGCAGTTCGGCATCTTCTTCGCGCTCTTCGGCGCGCTCGGCCTCACGGCACTCTTTCCGGATCTCGGCTTCGGCCTCAAGGAGGCGAGCTCCATCGGCATCATCGGCGGTGCGGACGGCCCGACGGCCATCTGGCTCACGTCGCGCCTCGCCCCGGATCTCCTCGGCGCGATCGCGGTCGCCGCGTATTCCTACATGGCACTCGTGCCGATCATCCAGCCGCCGATCATGAAGGCGCTGACGACGAAGGAGGAACGCCTCATCAAGATGCCGCAGCTGCGCAACGTCACGAAGATCGAGAAGGTCGCCTTCCCGCTCGTCGTGCTGCTGCTCTGCGCGATTCTCCTGCCGTCGGCCGTGCCGCTCATTGGCGCGCTCATGCTCGGCAACCTCGCCCGCGAGGTCGGCGCGTCCGTCTCGCGCATTGCGGACACGATGTCGAACGCGCTCATCAACATCGTGACGATCATGCTCGGCCTCGCGGTCGGCTCGAAGCTCGCGTGCGAGAAGTTCCTGTCGGGCCAGACGCTCGCGATTCTCGCGCTCGGCCTCATCGCGTTCTGCGTCGGCACGGCGGGCGGCGTCGTCATGGCGAAGGTCATGAACCTCTTCTGCCGCAAGGAGAACCGCATCAATCCGCTCATCGGCTCGGCGGGCGTCTCGGCCGTGCCGATGGCCGCGCGCGTCTCGAACAAGGTCGCGCTCGCGGACGATCCGGCGAACTACGTCCTCATGCAGGCGATGGGCCCGAACGTCTCGGGCGTGATCGGCTCCGCCGTCGTCGCGGGCGTCCTCTACACCCTCTGCCGCTAAGGCGGGGGTGTCGTGCGCCTCATTCGCATTTCAAAGGAAAGGTAATCGAAACATGACAGGTCGACTCATCGCAATCGTCGCACTCGCCATCGCCGCCGTGATCGGCATGGTCATCATGGGCAAGCTGGCGGACGGCAAGGACGCCACGCCCGAGAAGAAGGACTGAGCGGCGCGCGGATGCGCGCGTGCCGGGCGGCGCCCGTTCCTTCCGCCCGGCGGAAATCCGTGGCCCGCTGGACGCGGCGCGATAAAAAGGGTATAATTCATTCCAATCGTCCACCTGATAAACTCTTCGGGCGGTTGCAAGATAAACTCTAAAACAAAAGTCAAGAAAAGGAACGATAAGAAAATGGCAAGAGCCTACAACTTCTCCGCAGGTCCTGCGGTTCTCCCCCTTGAGGTCCTTCAGGACGCGCAGAAGGAACTCGTCGACTACAAGGGCTGCGGCATGTCGGTGATGGAGATGTCCCATCGCGGCAAGGACTATGACGCGATTCACCAGGAGGCGATCGCGACGTTCAAGGAGCTCTGCGGGCTCGGCGACGACTGGAGCGTCTGCTTCATCCAGGGCGGCGCGTCGATGCAGTTTGCGATGATCCCGATGAACTTCCTCGGGCAGGGCAGGGACGCCGACTACGCCAAGCAGGGCACCTGGTCGGGCAAGGCGCTGAAGGAAGGCCAGAAGGTCGCGGAACTGCGTGGCGTGAAGTGCAACGTCGCGGCCGACTGCGCGAAGGACATCCCGACCCGCATGCCGCGCGCCGACGAGTGGAAGTGGTCGGACGGCGCCGCCTATTACCACATCTGCTCGAACGAGACGATCGCGGGCGCGGAGCTCAAGGCGTTCCCGAAGGTGAACGGCCCGCTCATCTGCGACATGTCGTCCGACATCCTCAGCTGCGAACGCGACTACAACCAGTTCGACCTGTTCTACGCGGGCGCGCAGAAGAACCTCGGCCCGTCCGGCATGGCGGTCGTCGCCATCCGCAAGGAGCTGGCCGAGAAGGGCTGCCCGAAGATCCCGACGATGCTGCAGTACCGCACGTACGTCGACAACGACTCGCTCTACAACACGCCGCCGACCTGGGGCATCTACGTCTTCGGCGAGACGATGAAGTGGGTCAAGAAGATGGGCAAGGAGAACCTCTTCAGGCTCAACGCCGAGAAGGCGAAGCTGCTCTACGACGCGATTGACGCGAGCGACTTCTGGACGGGCACGGCGCTTCCCGAGTTCCGCTCGAACATGAACGTCACGTGGCGCATCAAGGGCGGCGACGAGGAGCTGGAGAAGAAGTTCCTCGACGAGGCGAAGAAGCTCGGCATGTCGTCCCTCAAGGGCCACCGTTCGGTCGGCGGGCTCCGGGCGTCGATCTACAACGCCTTCCCGAAGGCGGGCGTCGAGGCGCTCGTCGACTTCATGAAGGACTTCGAGAAGCGCAACGGCTGACCGGCCGGAAGGGCGCTTGGTCACACGGGACCATTCCCTCAAGAATTGGAGAAAAGACTATGGCGACATTCCAATACATCGCGAAGGATGCGTCCGGCGCGGAACGGCGCGGGACGGTCGAGGCGGGCGACCGCAGTTCGGCCATCGCGGCCGTGCGCGCGCAGGGGCTCCTGCCGACGGCTCTTGGCGAGGTGAAGAGCGCGTCGGCGGCCCCGGCGCCCAAGAAGGGCGGCAAGCCCGCGAAGGCCCCTGCGAAGAAGGCGGGCCTGAACAAGAACATCCAGATCAACATCAAGCTGCCGGGCTTCCTGCGCGGGCGCGTCAAGACGAAGGTCCTCACGCAGTTCACGCGCCAGCTGGCGACGCTCGTGAACGCGGGGCTTCCGCTCATGCGCGGGCTGGAGGTCCTGAAGCGGCAGATGAAGGATGCGCAGATGGTCGAGGCCCTGAACGGCATCTCCGAGAACATCTCGGCGGGCGGCACGTTCTCGGAGGCGCTGACGGCGTATCCGAAGATCTTCGACAAGCTCTACGTCAACATGGTGAAGGCCGGCGAGGCGGGCGGCGTCCTGGAAGTCGTCCTCGGCCGTCTCGCGGAGTTCGCGGAGAAGTCGGAGAAGATCAAGAACAAGGTGAAGGGCGCGATGATCTACCCGTGCGTCGTTCTCGTCGCCGCCGTCGGCATCACGTGGTTCCTGCTCGTCGCGGTCATTCCGAAGTTCCAGCAGGTCTTCAACGACATGCTGGGCGGCGCGGCGCTGCCGCCGATCACGCAGTTCGTCATCGACGCCTCCGAGTTCATGCAGAACAACGGCCTCCAGATCGCGCTCGCCGTCGTCGCGCTCGTCGTCATCTACAAGGTGATCGGCAAGACGGAGAAGGGCGCGTATTTCTTCGACGCGCTCAAGCTGAAGATGCCGGTCACGGGCACGCTCGCCCAGCGCTCGGCCGTCTCGAAGTTCACGCGCACGCTCGGCACGCTGCTGTCGTCGGGCGTGCCGATCCTGCAGTCGCTCACGATCACGCGCGACACGACGGGCAACCGCATCCTCACGCAGGCGATTCAGGACGTGCACGACGCGGTGAAGGAGGGCGAGTCGATGACGGAGCCCCTGTCGCAGTGCAAGGTCTTCCCGCCGATGGTCGTCTCGATGGTCGAGGTCGGCGAGGAGACGGGCGCGCTGGCCGATATGCTCACGCGCATCGCGAACACGTATGACGACGAGGTCGACAACGCGGTCGCGGGCATGACGGCGGCGATCGAGCCGGCGCTCATCATCGTCCTTGCGGTCGTCGTCGGCACGGTCGTCATCGCGATGTTCCTGCCGATGGTGAAGATCATCGGCTCCGTCTCCGGGGCGGCCGGCTGATGGCCCTCCTGCAGCTCGGGCGGATCGTCGGGGTGCTCGCGCTCCTCATCGTCGCGGCTCTCCTCGCGACGCCGCCCGGTCGCCTTCCGCTCGCCTTGCGCGGCGTCTACCGGATCCTGCGCCGCGACCGGGGGCTGCCCGACGCCGTGCCGTCCGTCGGCCCCGCCTCGACGGGGCGGCGCCTCTGGGCGTTCGCCCTCGTCCTCCTCGCCGCCGCGCTGGCGGTCGCGTAAGCCGATGATGCGCGGTCGGGGGACGGCTCCCGCTGACACTTGATTTGGCCATCTGAAAAAGGTATAATTCACCGATAAATTTCAACCCATACTGCAACCACACAAAAAAGGAACTGGTACATGGCAAAGAAGATCATGGTTGACGGCAACACCGCCGCAGCCCAAATCGCCTTCGCGTGCTCCGAGGTCGCGGCGATCTATCCGATCACCCCGTCCTCGCCGATGGCGGAAACGTGCGACGAGCTCGCGTCGGCGTGCAAGACGAACATCTGGGGCTCGATCCCCTCCATCGTCGAGATGGAGTCCGAGGGCGGCGCGGCTGGCGCCGTGCACGGCTCGCTCACGACGGGCTCGCTCACGACGACGTTCACCGCGTCGCAGGGCCTGCTCCTCATGATCCCGAACATGTACAAGATCGCGGGCGAGCTCGCCCCGACCGTGTTCCACGTCTCCGCTCGCTCGCTCGCGTGCCAGGGCCTCTGCATCTTCGGCGACCAGGGCGACGTCATGGCCTGCCGCCAGACGGGCTTCGCGATGCTCTGCTCGAACTCCGTGCAGGAGGCGCACGACATGGCGATGGTCGCGCACGCCGCGACGCTCGAGTCGAAGGTCCCGTTCCTCCACTTCTTCGACGGCTTCCGCACCTCGCACGAAGTCCAGAAGATCGACGAGATCCCGACCGAGGTCATCCGCGAGATGATCGACGAGAAGTTCGTGGAGGACTTCCGCAGGCGCGCGCTCGACCCGGAGCATCCGACGATGCGCGGCACGGCGCAGAACCCCGACATCAACTTCCAGGGCCGCGAGAGCTGCGAGAAGTACTACGAGGCGACGCCCGCGATCGTGCAGAAGTGCATGGACAAGCTCGCGAAGCTCACGGGCCGCGCGTACAGGCTTTATGACTACGTCGGCGCGCCGGACGCGGAGTACGTCGCGATCGCGATGGGCTCCGGGTGCGACACGCTGCACGAGACGGTCGACGCGCTTGTCAAGGAAGGCAAGAAGGTCGGCCTTGTCAAGGTTCACCTCTATCGTCCGTTCTCGATGAAGGACTTCGTGCAGGCGATCCCCGAGACCGTGAAAGTCATCACCGTCCTCGACCGTACGAAGGAGCCGGGCGCGATCGGCGACCCTCTGTACCTCGACGCGTGCGCCGCAATCGGCCAGGCGAAGCAGCAGGGCCTCGTCAAGTACGCCTATCCGAAGATCCTTGCCGGCCGCTACGGCATCGGCTCGAAGGACTTCACGCCGCAGATGTGCGCGAACGTCTTCGCGAACATGGCGGCCGAGAAGCCGCTGGACCGCTTCGTCGTCGGCATCGTCGATGACGTGAACCAGCACCAGTACCTCCTCGGCGACGAGGGCTTCGTCGTCCCGAAGGGCGATCGCAAGGAATGCATGTTCTGGGGCCTTGGCGCGGACGGCACGGTCGGCGCGAACAAGAACTCGATCAAGATCATCGGCAACTACACCGAGAACTACGCGCAGGGCTACTTCGAGTACGACTCGAAGAAGTCGGGCGGCGTGACGATCTCGCACCTCCGCTTCGGCTCGGAGATGATCCGCTCGCCGTACTTCATCAACTCCGCCGACTTCACGGCGTGCCACTGCTTCCCGTACCTCGAGAAGTACGACATGCTCAAGGCCGCGAAGCCGGGGTCGGTGTTCCTCCTCGCCTCGCCATACGCGGCGGCCGAGGTCTGGGACCACATGCCGGTCGAGGTCGAGGAGGCGATCCTCGCGAAGAAGATCCGCTTCTACGTGATCGACGCGGCGAAGATCGCCCGCGAGAACGGCATGGGCACGCGCACGAACACCGTCCTGCAGACGGCGTTCTTCAAGCTCTCGGGCATCACGCTCAAGAAGGCCGACGGCACGGTCCTCGACCCGATCCAGGTCCTCAAGGACTACGCGACGAAGGCGTACTCCAAGAAGGGCGAGGAAGTCGTCGCGATGAACCACAAGTGCATCGAGGCGGCCTCCGCCGCGATCGAGGAGGTCAAGTACCCGGCCGCCGTCTCCGCCAAGGTCGCGAAGATGCCGCCCGCCGTCTCGGCCGAGGCGCCGGACTTCATCAAGCACGTCACGGCGAAGATGATCGCGCAGAAGGGCAACGAGCTGCCCGTCTCGGCGATTCCGGACGACGGCACGTGGCCGACGGCGACGACGCAATGGGAGAAGCGCAACGTCGCGGCGTTCATCCCGCAGTGGGACCCCGCGGCCTGCATCCAGTGCGGCAACTGCTCCGTCATCTGCCCGCACGCGGCGATCCGCATGAAGGTCTACCCCGCCGCCGCGCTCGAGGGGGCGCCGGCGACGCTCAAGTCAGCCGACGCGGGCGCGCTCACGAAGAAGTTCGGCGAGAAGGTGACGATTCAGGTCGCGCCGGAGGACTGCATGGGCTGCGAGCTCTGCGTCGTCCAGTGCCCGAAGTCGAAGCCCGGGACCGAGAAGCCCGCGCTCAAGATGGTCGAGCAGATCCCGCTGCGCAAGACGGAAGCCGAGAACTGGAAGTTCTTCCTCGGCCTGCCCGAGGTCGATCCGGTGAAGCTCGACACGAAGAAGATGCTCGACAGCCAGCTCAAGCAGCCGCTCTTCGAGTTCTCGGGCGCGTGCGCGGGTTGCGGCGAGACGCCTTACGTGAAGCTCCTCACGCAGATCTGCGGCGACCGCCTGCTCATCGCGAACGCGACGGGCTGCTCGTCGATCTACGGCGGCAACCTGCCGACGACACCGTACTGCCAGCGCAGGGACGGCAAGGGCCCGGCGTGGTCGAACTCGCTCTTCGAGGACAACGCGCAGTTCGGCATGGGCATGCGCGTGTCGGCGGACAAGCTCCACGGCTACGCGATGGAGCTCGTCGGTAAGGCGCTCGCGGGCGACAAGACGCCCGCCGACATGAAGGCCTGCCTGGAGAAGATCCAGAAGGTCGACCAGTTCGACGAGAAGGGCCAGGGCGTCGAGGAGATGCGCGCGCTCGTGAAGGAGCTCAAGGGCTTCTGCGAGGCGGGCAAGGCCGCCGGCTGCCAGACCTGCGCGCAGCTCCTCGCGGTGGCGGACAACCTCGTGCGCAAGAGCGTGTGGATCCTCGGCGGCGACGGCTGGGCCTACGACATTGGCTACGGCGGGCTCGACCACGTGCTCGCCTCGGGCAAGAACGTCAAGATCCTCGTGATGGACACGGAAGTGTACTCCAACACGGGCGGGCAGGCCTCGAAGGCGACGCCGACCGGCGCGATCGCGAAGTTCGCGGCGAGCGGCAAGGTCCAGGCCAAGAAGAACCTCGGCCTCATGCAGATGCAGTACAAGAACGTCTACGTCGCGTACGTCTCGATGGGCGCGAACCCGGCGGCGACCGTCCGGGCGTTCAACGAGGCCGAGAACTACAACGGCCCGGCGATCATCATCGCCTACGCGCACTGCATCGAGCAGGGACTCCTCACGAAGACGGGCCCGGCGCACCAGAAGGTGGCGGTCGATTCCGTCCACTTCCCGCTCTGGACGTACAACCCGACGACGGGCAAGGTGAAGCTCGACTCCGCCGACAAGTCCGCGACGGTCTCGTTCGCGAAGGACGCGGTGTCGAAGGAGTTCGGCGAGAACCGCTTCCGCCAGCTGATCAAGAAGGTCGGCGAGGAGAAGGCGATGGCCATGCTCGAGAAGGCCGAGGAAGGCTTCAAGGAGAACTACGCGCTCCTCAAGAAGCTGAGCGAAATGTAAGTTTCGCTCAACCTCCACAGCCGCCGGTAGGCGCGAAGGGGGATTGTCCGCAAACGAAGGCGCGGCACTTGTTGCCGCGCCTTCGTTCTTGATACAAACGCAATCATCCAGTTCCTTGAGCCCCGTTGTCGTGTTCCCAGCGACACCAGAACCGCAACCCGATATCCAACCTTCAACGGCAGACGGGCATCGGGTACAATCATGTCGCCCGTCTTATCGAGCTGTTGGAAGAGCGAGGCGTCATCGGCCCGCAGATCGGCGCGCAGCGGGGGAGATTCTGAAGCCGTAGCGAAGCGAACTGTGATAATTTCGGATTTCAATATTATAATTTCGCATCAGTTTATTATAATTCGGCATTGAGTCTTAGGGGCATAAATGCTATAATCATTGCCAATCATCCCTTGAAAGGCATTGAAAGCGATATGGCATTGTGCTACAAGAAACTCTGGAAACTCCTGATTGACAAAGACATGACTCGCGCAGCCCTGCGCGAGGCGACCGGCATTGCCCCCGCCACGATCTCCAAGATGTCCAGGGGCGAGTCTGTCGGCGCGAATGTCCTTGAGCGCATCTGCGAATCGCTCCAGTGCAACATCGGTGACATCGTGGACTATGTTCCCGTTCGCCGTTCGCCGGTTGGCCGCGAATGCAAGTCCCGCAAATGCAAGTCCAATTGACTTGCGGCTAAACGTCGCCCGGAAGAAAGGAACCCGAACATGACAATTCGAGATGCAGCCCGCAAGATCCTCAGTGAATCCCGCCTCCCGCTTTCAGCCCGCCAGATATGGGCGGAAGTCGTGCGTAGAGGGCTCGACAGGCAAGTCGCCACGAAAGGCCGGACGCCGGATGCCACGATGGGGGCATGGCTCTACGTCCAAGCCAAGAATCCGGGTTCTGGCATAATTGCCACGGGACGCAAGCCAACAATGTTCCGCATCTGCGGGCATGGCGACGGCGCGGTTTCGCAATCCCATGCTCATTCCGAAAGTCGCGCAGAAGCGCCCGGCATCCGACATGAGAGGTTCAACAGCAAATTCTATTTCCCCTGCCTTGAAGTGCTCGCGTCGCACGCGCCCTCCCCCATGGGCGTTCAGCAGATACTTTCCGAAGCGCTGTCTCGCACGCCATCATTGAACTGGGGACGCGCCAACGGAGCGGTTCGGGCCGCATTGCTTCGTGCATCGTCGCGAAAGACGCCAATTCGCCAGGTCCCGGATTCCGTGCCGCCGCGCTTCTACGTCGAATCGCCTGACGTAGCAGCGGCGACCGCAAGAGATGCCAATGTCGCGTCCCCGACCACGGCCCATGCCCCGGAAACCTATTCGTTCCTCGAATGCGCGGAAAAGGTGCTGCGCGACTTTGGCGCAAGGAAGCCAATGCACTACCAGGACATAACGCAGAAAGCCATTGAGCTCGGATGGCTGAAGTCCGATGGGGAAAGCCCGGCAAACACCATGAACGCCATCATCGGCACGGACATCAAGAAACGTCTTTCTTCGCGGCGGCCTCCGCTGTTCGCGAAGCACGGGAAGGGATATATCGGCCTGGCAGAATGGATTGACCCCATCCAGCCCGAAATCGACAAGCACAACAAGGCCGTCATGACAACGCTCCTTTCCCGGATAAGGGAAATGGACGCAAAGGACTTTGAAAGGCTGATCGCGCGCCTTCTTGACGAGATGGACTTCCTCGACACGGAGGTTACGCGCTACAGCGGTGACGGCGGGATTGACGTGCGCGGCACATGGCGCATCGCCGACGGCATACGCATCAAGATGGCCATACAGGTGAAGCGATGGAAGGCGAATGTGCAGGCACCCGCAGTCCAGGCGATAAGGGGCGCGCTGACCGGGTCGGAGCGTGGCATGATAATAACCACGAGCGACTTTTCCAAGGGGGCAAAGGAGGAGGCGGAAGACCAGCGCAAGGCGAGCACGATTTCGCTTGTAAACGGCGAACAGCTCGTCAAGCTGCTTGTGGAAAAGGGGATCGGAGTGACTCGCAAGAGGGTCGAAATCCTTGGCATCAACACCGAGTCCCTTCTTTCGGCGCAAAGCGCCTAACTGGCAGGAAACGGATACCGCGTATGGCATATCAGAGCGAAGCGCAGCTTGAGAAGCAACTCATAGCACAGTTGAGCGGGCAGAAGTTCGCACCTGTCGCCATTGCCGACGAGGAGGCGCTTGAGGCCAACTTCAAGGCGCAGTTCGAGGCGTTCAACAAAGACAAGATCGACAAGCCTCTCTCCGATGGGCCTCAACGGGGTCCGACCCCAGTGCATAGGATAGGGTGCATAGGGTATTGCGGGGTGCGGGCTGGGTTTGGTATACTTAACGACATATGGCGCGTAAAAAGAGAGTGGTGATCCCAAATCGTTGCTACCACCTTGT
>CAKTZA010000026.1 GCA_934635045.1 uncultured Kiritimatiellota bacterium
AGGCGCAGCGGTAGCGGAGCACCTTTGACAGCTGTCGGATTTTCTATACCCCGCTGTTCAGTGACCCATTACGAAATGGGGGCCTGTCCCCCGCAATTCCGCCAACCCTACCACTCGAACCCTACCACTGGGGTCAGACACTCGTTACACGCGTTACAGACACTCGTTACACGTATGCGCACGCGGCTCTCGTGCAATCAAGTCGTCGAGGATTTGTCCGAGGCCATGGCGCGTGAAGCCGCGCGACTCATCCAGTTGCAGTGCGCCGCCGCCGTTGCCAAGCGTCTCCATCCACGTGTTGGAACCGTCGTCCGCCACGCTGTAGCCGCCCTTCGCAACGGCGAAGAAGGTCTCCGCACCCGTCACCGCCGCCAGCACGGCAATCGGATCCCACGAACAGTGGCCCCCCTCCTCGCGATCCCATGCGCCCGGCTTGTGCGTATCGGCACGCGAAGGCAGGCAACGCCCGTAGACATCGTGCACGGGATTCGGGTACGCATACTGCCGTTCCGCCGCCGTCCGCCCCGAATAGACATCGCGTCCGAGGTTGAAATCGGCCACGTAAATCGGAGTCGGCCACTGTGTGAACACGATTTTCGCCGAGGCCGCGTCATGCCGGATGTTGTACTCGCGCCCCTTCGGATAGTCACCCGCCATCGTGTAGAGCGCCCGCACTTTCTTCGCGACGAGTTCCCTTCCGTTCAGCGGCGATGCCGTGTCTGGCCCCGTCTCAAGAAGCCGGCGAAGGTTTGTGAGGAATCCGACACAGCAGATGACAACGCTTCCATCCGGCGCGGCGGCGAGCGCCCTGCGATAGACTACGTTTGCGTCCGGTGCGGCATCCGAATTGAAATGACGGACATCCCGTGCATATTTCTGGGCCAGCCAGGCGTAGGTGCCGTGCCGCGCCATGCGGTCAGGGCCCTCCGTCGTGCCGACAACGCCGATTCCCTTGGCACATCCGACGGGAATGTCGGGCCGCCCGTAGGCGGCGTTGAGAATTTCGACGGCGGCGACGGACTGGTTGCCGCGCGTTGAGGAAACCGTCGCGAGAATCTCGCATTTCCCCTCGTCCGCCAGCGCATGCAAGGTTGCGAGCGCGCCCACGTCATCGTAATCCTCGACCATGTCGGTATCGAAGATAACCTTCGTACGCGGCTGATTGGCCAATCCCACCACCGCCCACGCAATGGCCATGCCCAATGCCATCAGAAGTCGCTTCATCTTTCCGCCGTTCCCCATGCCTTGTTCGGGCGGTTCCCCATTTCGACGCGGACGTGCGCGCCGCGCGCGATGTCCGCATGGCTCACCCACGCGCGGTTCGACGGCTTGCCGTCAATCGTCACGGACTGAATGTATTTTGCCGCGCGCGAGGAGCCGGGGGCCTCAAGGACGAAGGTCTTCCCATTCTCAAGGGCAATCGCCGCCCGCGTGAAGACGGGGCTTCCCCAGGCGTATTCGGGCACGCCCGGCGTGACGGGGAAGAACCCCAGCATGGAAAGCGCCGCGAACGAGCTCATCGCGCCGCCATCCTCGTCGCCGGGAATGCCCATCAGGTCGTTGCGGAACCACGCCTCCAGAACCTTGCGGATCGTCTTTTGGGTCTTCCACGGTTCGCCCGCAAAGTTGAAGAGATAGGGAATGTGGAAACTCGGCTCGTTGCCCATCGAGAACTGGCCCATCATGCCCGTCGAATCCGCGAGCTGTGCAGAGAACTTCGGACGATCCGTGCCGAGCGACTCGTTGAAGAGCCGTTCCAGTTTCGCGACGAACGGCTTGCGTCCGCCGAAGAGATCCATCAGCCCCGGAATGTCGTGCAGCACGTCCCAGTTGTAGGTCCAGCCATTGTTCTCGTCGTAGTAGTCGCGTGCCGCCGCGCCCCCCGAAAGCTTGTAGTCGAACGGCTCGATCCACTTCCCGTCCGCGTCCTTCGGATGGAAGAAGCCCGTATCCGACTTCCACAGAAGCCGATAGTTCTTGGAAAGCCGCTCCCATTCCGCAATCTCCGCCGCCGGACGCTTCAGCTCCTTCGCGAGTTCCGCCATGCACCACGCATCGTAGGCGTGGCCAAGCGTGACGGGCACGGGCTGCCGCTTCTCCCACGGCACGATCTGCTCGCACGTCTCCTTTTCGCCCTCCTTCAGCGCCGGGAAATAGCCGCGCTCGTCCATGAAGCGGTCAAGTTCAGTCTTGGCACAGCGCTTCCACGGGATGTAACTCGCCTCCTTCAGCGTCTTCGAGCACGCCGCATACGCCGCCGCGAGGTCGAAGGCGCGGATTCCCTTGCGCCACGCATCGAGAAAGAGCGAGACCGTGTGGAAGCCGTTCATGCAGTGAGCATCCTCCCCCAGCGCCGGGAAGGTCGGAACCCACCCCTCCTTCGTCTGCGCGGCGAAGCGCAGATAGCTTGTCAGTTTCGCGGCCTGCGCTTCCGGCTCGAGAATCGTCATCAGCGGATGCGCCGAGCGGAACGTGTCCCACGACCAGTCGTCCGTGTACTGGCGAACGCCGTCCGCGTCGTGAATTTTCTTGTCCCACCCGCAGTACCGGCCGTCTTCCGTGACGTCAATCATGCGCTCGTAGCAACGGTAGAGAGCCGTGTAGAAGACGGTCTTCTGGTCATCCGTGCCGCCCTCGACGCGAACCTTGCCAAGCCTCTCGTTCCACGCGGCGCGTCCAGCGGCGGCGATCTTGTCCAAATCCCAGCCGGGAATCTCGCGCCGCAAACTGGCCTTCGCCTGTGCGGACGAAATGAGCGAAATTGCATAGCGGAAGCGCACCGTTCCCGGTTGCGAACCGAACGTGAAGACGCGCTCCTTGCCGTCGTTCACAAGCGCCGACGGCTTTCGGTCGAACTCGCCGTAAAAATAAATCGTCGTGCCCCAGTGAACCTCGAAGCCCGTCAGCGCACGGCCGTTCCACTTCAACTCGCCGGCCTCGCTTGTGCCGACCGTGACCGTCTGCGGCCCCGCCTCCTCGAAGGCGACGGAAATAATCGCCGACTTCTCGGCGGGCGCGAGCGCGACCTGCGCAGCGGCGGAATCGATGTAGCCGTCATAGCGGTAGGGTTTTATGACCTGCTGGTCGAACGTCATTGGCGACGGGCCCGGGCGGAACGTGAAGCGCCCCCAGTGGTGGCGGTGCGTCGCCACGAGGAGCTTGAAGCTTTCGACCCGGTCCTGCGTGTACTGGTCGTTCGGCGGGAAGACCCGCAGCTGCCCGTTCGGGCGCCCGACCGTCGGGTAGACGGGGACGAGCAGGTGGCTGATCCAGCCGATTTCGGTGTTCACCCAGTCCACGGGCTCCTTCGCCTCGGCGAACGCCGCAGACGCAAGAAGCGCGGACAGCCCAAGGGACAATGCCGTGCGCATGGCGAATCCCCTCCTTTACCGGATGACCACCGCAATGCCGCGCGGATCGAACGGCGACGGACGCTTCACGACAAGCGCCTTGCCGAGCGGGGCCTCCGCCCCGCCGCGATACACGCCCAGGATCTCCTCGCCCGGCAGCTGCGCCCGCTCGGCCTCCGAGACGGCCGTGTCGATGTAGGGCGTCCCCGACCACATCAGGGCGGAGACGCAGATGACGACCGGCTTCGTCTCCGCCGCCTCCACCCCGGACGTCAGGGCCGCGAACGCCTCGCCGTTGTCCGCGACCGCCGGACCCGTGAAGACGATCTCGCGCGGCGTCGAGCCGCCCTCGAACGGCGCCTCGCCGACGGTCAGGCCCGCCGCGTTGTGGACGCGGAGCGACCGCAGCCTCGGATCGTGCGCGAAGGCCCGCGCGCCGATCTCCGTCACGTACGTGCGTCTCTTCCGCCCGCCCAGCTCGACCGCCTCGACGTTCGGCATCCACGCCAGCGCTTCCTTCTGAACGACGCAGAGGGACGGCAGGCGCAGCGTGCCGGACGCCTCCATATGTCTGCCGTAGTCGTTCGCCCACGCCTGGCTCGCGAGGGAGGCCAGTCGCGGGAGGTTCCACCAGTCGAGCTTCGTCTCGGACAGCGGCATGCCCCAGAACGCATAGTTCTGGTCGAACGCCGCCGTCAGCGAGGGGGTCTGGAGAATGAGCCGCGTCAGGCTGGCGTGTCCGTTCCAGTTGCACCAGAGGCCGCCCATTTTGGGCTCGTCGAAGACGACCGTGCGGTAGGAGGCCTGGCCCGACTCGTCCACGGCGAAGAGCTGCGCCCACGAGAGGTCGGTCAGCGTTCCCGGCGTGAAGAGCGTCGTGACCGCACCCTTCCCGTTCCTCTCCCGCACGAGAAGGCTGCCGCACGCCTCCCACACGACGAACGTCCACGGCGTCCCGTCGCCCGGAAGGAGGACGTCGCCGCCGAGGTCGAGCGTCCCCACGCCCTCGTCCGAGTCGGCGAACAGCCCGTGCGCCGTGCCGTTGCCCAGCCCCAGCGCGCGGTTGCCGTCCTTGACCGTGACGTTGATCGTGAAGTTGCCGTTCGACGCCGTCTTGAGGTCTTCGGACAGCGTCCACGGGTGCGTGAAGCGCGCGAGGACCCACGTGTCGTTCGAGACGACGAGCGTCAGCGGCGTTTCCGCGCACATCCCGTTCGGCACGTCGCCATACCACTTGTGGAAGGTTCCCGTGGCCGAGGGCTTCGGCGTGAGCGTCAGCGTCGTCCCCGCCGCGTACGAGCCGTCCGAACCCGGCGCGAGGTCGGACGAGACCTCGACCGCGTCCCCGAAGAACGCGTCGTGCTCGACCGTGACCCGGCACCGAGCCGCCTCGGCGACGTCGCAGACGTACTGCTCGTGCACCGTGCGGAAGGCGTCCGCCGCGACGACGCCGAACGGCATCGGGCGGTCAGGGTTCGCCTTCTGAATCGCACGGCGTTCCGCGTCGGAGAGCGGCGTCACCTTCCCGGCGAGCGCGGTCTCCCACGCCGCGTCGCCGCGCGGCACGGCGAAGAACACCGTCCGCGCCGCCGCGTCCGCGAACCGGAAGCCGTCGGCGAACGCCGGCACGCCGCCCGTGAAGACGACCTCCTCCAGCGGCTGGCCGCCGAAGGCGTTCGCGCCGACCGTGAAGCCGTCCGCGCCGCCGATCACCAGCCGCTTCAGCCGGCCGACCGCGCGGCCGGCGCCCATGTCGCGGGCGATCAGCACGTTCGCGCCAATGGACTTGACGGACTTCGACGTCTCGCCCAGCCGCGCCTCCGTCAGGGAATGGCAGTCGCCAAAGGCCCAGTCCGCCAGCGTCTCGACGGACGGAAGCGAAAGGGTTCCCGAAAGGCCCGTGTTCCAGAACGCATAGCCGACGGACTTCAGGGCCGGAAGGTTCCAGTGCGACACGTCCGTCTCGCCCAGCGGATAGTAGCCGTCTCCGAGGAACGAACCTTCCCCTATCGCCGTCAGGCCTGGCATCGCCAGCACCAGCCGCCGCATCGTCGGGCAGCAGGACGTCCATGCGTGGATTGCCTCCTGGCGGCCGGACATGACGACGAGTTCCTCGGCCGTCGTCCAGCCGTAGGTGAACTGCGTGACGAGGGTCGCCTCCGGCGAAAGGACGATGACGCGCGGCCCCTTGTCCGCCGGTGTCGCAAGGGCCTGGTCGATGTGTCCGAGAATCTTCATCAAAGCGCCGCTCGCGGCATTCGTCGCGGAACCCGACGAGAAGTCGAGGTATTCGCCGACGTAGTCGTTCGCGAAGGCATTCTCCGTCGTCCAGCCCGTGCCGATGATGACATTGCCATGCTCGTCCCAACAGCGCAGCTTCCAGTTGCCGTCCGAGACAAACTGAGATCCGTCCTCATCCTTCGTATAGCACCAGACCTTCGGCTCGTGGCGCACGACCGCGAGCGAACCGCCCGCCGCCGCGAGGACAAGCGTCGCGCCGTCTGCCGACACGTCGAACGCGGCGACTTTCGCGCCCACCAGCGCACGGAGGTCATCCGCCGCGACGGTCTTCGTCCACGTCGAGTCGATCTCCAGCGCATCCGCCGCGAACACGTAAACCGTCAGGTCGCCCGCCTCCGTCAGCACGTAAAGGCGCGGACGGAAATCATTCGCGTGGCTCAGGCGCACTGCGACGATCGGCGAGGCGAGATCCGAGAGGAGCGTCTGCCGCGCACCGCTCGCGAGATTGACGAGCGCAACCGTCGTACCATTCCCGACAAGCGCATAGTCGCTACCGCCTATTGTGTAGATTGCGAAGTCCGTAATCGACCCCAACCCCGTGGCAACCGTCGTCGCGGACTTCGTCAGCGTGAGCGACCCTGTGAGCGCATTTCCCGAAACGGACCAGCGAACGAGCGCACCATCCGTCACCGACCACGCGCCCGTCCCCTTTCCGTCCAGCACGACCGTTTCCGCCGCGCCGTTTACGGTTGCGCCAACGGGTTTGAACCGCTTGGTCCAGGCGCGGTAGGTGAGCGCACCGTTCGGCAGGGCGCGGGCGATGCCTTCCGAATTCCACGCAACCGCCGCGCCAAGCGTCCCCGATGGGATGAAACCGAATGCGCCGTCGCCGAGGCCGAGATCCGCCGTCGCGGCAGAAATGCCCGCATCCGCCGTCACCGTGTCCGCCGCATCGAGTGCCGCGAGGTCGGCCATACGGAACGCGGCGATGCGTCCGCCCGCCTCCGTCGTGGCGGAAAAGCCGAGCCAGTCACCATCCGCCGAGAGCCGCAGGGCGGGCGCGGTGAACGTCTCCGCGCCCACGCCGACCTTCGCCTTCACCGTCGGGTTCACGTACCAAGGCAGTGCCCCCGAACTGGCGTGCACCGTCATTCCCACGATGAGCAAGAATCCCCAGAGTAATCCGTTGCTACAACTTTTTATCATTCTCATGACGAGTTCTCCTTGTTTTTAGTGTTTGACAGAAATTGCCTTTTCAACCGCCGCGTCCGTTCTTAACCCCTTCTCTTTCTTTGCTTCATTTCTCCATCGAGATGCCGTCCCAGACGCCCGTCACCCGCAACTCCTCGTCATACGGCGAGAGCGTAAAGACTCGGTAGGACGCACCGCCGGGCGCGACCTTGACGACCACGTGCCCGCCCATCGGCGGCAAATCGCGCCACCACGGCGCGCCCGCGTGCTCGACGCGCGAACGGTCGAAGACATAGGTGGGGAAGACCATGCGCGCGCCCGGATAGAGCGACCTGTCCGTGAGCGTCTCCATCTGCTGCGCCTGGAAATGGAACGGCTCCCAGACGTTGTCGACATAGACGGCCGCGCGGACGGCGCGCACGAACGCCGGCGGCATCGTCTCGCGCCAGCCGTGGTGATTCTCCTTGCAGACATCGACCGGGCCGACGACCGGGCCCAGCAAAGTCTCGTAATCCGTCCAGGCGTCCGGCCCCGTCTTCCAGCCGCCATTGGCGTCGCCCGCCGAGCAGAAGCGAAACGGCCCGTAGGAGATGACGACCCCCAGGCTGAGGAGATTCTGGTCAGGGTTGTGCCCACCGGCCTTCAGATGCGCCGCCGCAACATCGCGCGTCTCCGTGCCGCGCCCCGTCCACATGACGCCATTTGCGCACAGGTTCCGCACATGGAACAGTTTCGCGAACGCGCCGTTCGCGTCGTGCCGAAGCGCGATCTGGTCAAGCGCGCCCACGCGGAACGGCTCCTGAACCGTTCCGTCCCGTGCCTTCGCCCGCGCAACGAACGTCTCCATCATCTTCATGACCGGCGCCTCTTCGGTGCGGTACTTGCCGTGTTCGGGATACTCGTGGTCGAAGAACTGCCCGATGCGGAAGAACTCGCCGACCGTCGCCAGCCCGCTCGTCTTCCGTCCGTCCGCCGTGACATAGGCATACGTCGGATCGCCGCAGTGGTCGCTGTGCCAATGGGTGGCGATCATGTAGTCGATCCGCGTGGGATCGGGCGAGACGCGCCGGATGTACCGCGCCATCCATTCGCCGCCCGTGCGCGCGGCGGACGGGAGTTTCGGGATGACGTCGGACTGCGAGGACTTCGCCCAGTCGCCCGTGTCGCAGACGACGGTCGTGCCGTCGGGGAAGATCCAGAACTGGTTCTCGCCCGTGCCCGTGTAGACCGAATGAAGTTCGAGTTCGCCCTTCTGCCACGGCGGCAGACGACGGCCGACCGCCGGGTCATCCGGCGCGCGGACGATGCGCGGACGCTCCGCCGCGACCGCCGTCCGCGTCCATCCGCGCGGCAAGACGACCTTCTCCTTCAATCTGCCGCCTTCCCGCGTCCAGGAATACGACAGCCGTCCGTCCGGCGTCGGCACCGACAGGCTGGCGCGCGTCAACCCGACGCCCTCCGGCGCGCGCAGCGTCACCCGCTTGGCGCGCAAGTCGATCGCGCGGACGCCCGCCGCGCAGCTCGCCAGGATGTTGGCCAGCGAACTGGCGTAGCCATGGCTACAGCTGTTCTTCCCCTCCGCCACCAGGCCCTCCCACAGCGTGCCCGTGCGGTCGGCCATGTGCAGGAACCATCCGCAGCAGTCCTTCAGGGCCTTTCGGTCAAGCCCCTGCCGCGCGAGGACGTTCAGCCGGAACATGATGCCGACGAACGTCTCGGACGGCGGCACGTCCGGATAGAGGCCTTTGGACACGCGCGCGGGGCCGAACTCGTACACGAGTTTCCGCCAGAGCTCGGGATGCGACTGCGGCGTCGCCACGGCGAAGTAGAAGGCGTAGTACTGGCACGTCTCCGTGTGATGTTCCGTGCGCACGAGCCGCCCGTCGGGCTGGCGCACGGCATTGTCGTGGAACCACGTGCCGTCCCAGCTCTGGCGGCGCACGGTCGCGCGCACGCGAGCGGCCTCTTCCGCGCAGTCGGGCAGCCCGTAGAGCGCGGCGACCTCGTCGAGCGCCTTCGCCCAGAGCATGTTCGACGGATAGTTCACGTCCTGCGCGAGCGACTGGGCCGCATCCCACGAGATGAAGCACCAGAACGGACAGTCGGACGGCAGCTTCTCCAAAAGGCCGTCCGCGTTCCTGAAGCCGCGCAGGGTCTCGACCTGCGACAGGACGCGCGCCTTCAGCGCATCCGCCGTCGCGCGGTCGCCCGTCTCGCGGACATAGTTCGCCAACTCGACGATGAACCACATCGACCAGTTCGGTATGATCGCGCCGCCGGTGCCGGGATAGAACGACGGAAGCCAGCCCGGCGGACAGCCCGGATAGGATTCCGCCTGCGCAACGCCCTCCATCGCCAGGCGCGCCATGCCGTTGTTCCCGGCCAGCAGACGGCTCGCCGCCGTCACGAACCACGTGTCGCAGCGCGCCGCGTTGCGCTCGCGGCTCGGGCAGTCCATCGGCATGTCCATCGTCGATTGCGCGCACGTCTCCTGCGCGGCGGCGAAGAGCCGCTCCAGCCGCGCATCGTCGCAAGAGAAGCGGGCGGCGTAAGGTTCGGGATTCTTGTACTCGCGCATCTCCACGCTCGACACGGTGGCCGCGCCTCCCGACATGAACGCATGGACATAGCGACACGCCGTCGCCTCGAACGCCTCCAGCTCGTAGGTGCCGGGCTGCGTCAGCTCCCAGACGGACACCATGGGGAAGCCGAAGCGCCGCAGGGGATCGGGCAGACCGTCGAGCAGCACCTCGTCCATCACGAGGAAGAGCGTCCCCGGCTCCGAACACGAGACCGTGCAGCGCACGAAGCCCGCGTCATCGAACCCAATGTCGAAGATCGCGCCCCGGCCCTTGGCGACGGCGGTGGGCGCACCGTCGTCCGCCTTCGCCGTGACGCGCACATCGCGAAGGCGCTTGAGCAAGTCCCAGCCGTCAACGGCAAGGGCCGGACGTTCCGGCGGCGTACGGTCGTCAAAGCCAAACGCCGTCTCCGAGATTCGGCGCGCGGCACGCATCCGGAACTCGGGATAGGGCGCAATCCGACGCTCGACCTTCAGCGCCGCGCACGGCGCCGGCTTCGCGCCCGCCACCGCGCGTGCCGTCCGCCAGTCCGTCCACGCGGGCGTCAGCCGATAGGCCTCGATGAACGGACGCTGGTTCGAGAGCGTGGAGACGTTGGCCAGGCGCGGCAGATCGACCGAGACGAAATCGCGTCCCGTCGCACAGAGCGTCCGCCCGCCCGCCGTCACCTCCGCCCGAAGGAATGCCGGCTGGACCGTGAAGCTGAGGGCCGCCCGGTTGAAGGCGCTGACCTCGACGGCAATCGCATTGCGCCCCATGCGCGCGACCGCATCCAGATTCCACTCGTCCAGACGGCAGACGCCATGGCCCGCGCGCACAGGGCCGCACCCGACAAAGCGACCGTTGACGTAGACGCGATAGAGGGTCGAGGCGGCGATGCGCAGCCGGGGCTTCTCGCCCGCCGCGACCGTGAAGTCCGAGCGGAACCCCACGAAGTCGTTGGGCCGCTCCGTGCGCCCTTCCGGCCAGACAGGCTGGGCCGACTGAAAGGCGGCCTCGCCCCGCGCCAAGGCCGCAAGGCCAATCGCCACGAAGAAAACAGCCGCCCGCGCAAGCCGAAGCCGCCGAGCATTCCACGGGTCTTCCCGCCTCCTAAGCATCTGAACCTGAACCATCCGACAAGCCCTTTCTCATTTTTGACAGACGCATTGTACCATTATTCGCGCAAACAGGCAATCCAAAATTACGCATTTTTTATATCAGATTTGCGCAAATCCTTCGCGGACAGGGCCACGCTTCCGCATCCGCCACGCCAGGCACTTGTCTTACATCCGAGATTATGGTACAGTATTGCCAAAATGGCAAAGAAAGAGAGAACGTTCCGCGTGGCCGTCGCCTTCCTGCCGTCAATGTCCACGCATCGGGAAATGGCGGACGGCGTCAGCCGCTTCGCGTCCGAACACGGCAACTGGCTTCTCCACACGATCGTGACGCGCCCGGACAACTCGACCGACCTTTCGTCCCTCGACCCTTCCGAGTTTGACGGCGCGATTGGCGACTTCGCGCTGCCGCCATTCAACCGGATCGTCGCCAACGGCGTCTCCATTCCGCTCGTCGTCGTCGATCCCGACCTCCTCGACTACGGCACGCCCGACCATCTGCAGTCCTGCGGACGGCTCGTCTGCGACAACGCCTCCGTCGCGAACGCGGCGGCGGACGCCCTTCTGGCCCGGCAAGCGGCCGCCTACGCCTATGTCGGGCTGCGCCATTCCTGCTACTGGTCCCGCGTGCGCGAGAGGGTCTTCTCGTCCCGCGTGCGCGCGGCCGGAGCCAAATGCGCCGTCTACCGGGCGGCCGAAGGCATCTCGTTCGAGGAAGACGTCGCCGCGCTCGGCCGCTTCCTGAAGAAACTGCCCAAGCCCGCCGCCGCGTTCGTGGCCTGCGACGTGCGGGCGCGCGATCTCCTGTCCGCCTGTCGCCTGACCAAGCTGACCGTGCCGGATGACCTGGCCATCCTCTCCGTTGATGACGATGAATCCATTTGCCTGTGCACGACCCCGACATTGTCCTCCATCCGGCAGAATGCCGAACATGGCGGCTATCTGGCTGCAGCCGCGCTGGACAAGGCGCTGCGAGAATCGCGCCACCTTTCACGAAAGCCCATCCGCTACGGCTTCGCCAGCATCGCCGAGCGCGCCTCTACGGCCACAAGCCTCCATTTCGACGCCCTCACCGAACGCACCTTGCGCCTCATTTCCGACTTGATCCAGATGCCGGGCGGCAAGATTCGCGTCGCCGACCTTGTCCAGCCATTGGGCGCCTCTCGTCGTACACTTGAATATCACTTCAAACAGGCAACAGGTCGGACGCTGCATGACGAAATCATTGCGATGCGACTCCGCCGCGTCAAACAGCTTCTGACGGACACGCACGCAACCCTACAGGACATCGCCGAGCAGACCGGCTTTAGTTCGGCCTCGCACCTAACAGAAACTTTTCGGCGCGCTTACGGCGATTCTCCCGGCGTCTTTCGGCTCAAAGCTTCCCGCATCATATTGCCTTCAGCCCGAATCCAATCGACACGAATGACCTCAAGCTGAAAAGGCGGCCTCTGCGCCTCTGCGTGACTCCGGCCATTTGTTTTTTCTTCACGCAAAGAGGCAAGCCCCGCCAAACAGGCATGGGGACAGGCGCGATTGAATCAGAGCGAGGGATTGAATTCATGCACAATGCGGGGCAGGAGAAAGGCGCACCACTGCGGCAGGGTCAAGACGCGGTTCTCGTAATGGTAGCCGCACCCCCAAAGGAACTCCTCGAAATCAAGTGAATTTGCGGCGGAGATACAAAACTGGCTTTTTAGTCTTCATGCCGCGCATTATGTCGCATTAACGGCGCAACACGCAAACAGGTTTCATTATTTCATGAGCCATCTTCATGCCATTCATCCTGATTTTATGAGCGAATCAGTCAGCATATTCGATTGTTTTATGAGCGTTCATTTCATCACTCGCAAGGCGAGATCCTTCTTCATTTGCCCGCCGTTTCCCACGCCTTGTTCGGGCGATTCCCCATGTCAACGCGGATGTGCGCACCGCGCGAGAAGCCGAAGAGGAAGATGCGCGTCGGGGCGCGCCGGACGAAATGGCTCATTCGCGCGAAGCCGCTTTCTTCAACGCCGCGTCCCTTTCCTTCTGTATGCGCGCACGCGCCTGTTTCACGTAAAAACCAAGGCGGGTGATGTCTTCGCGCTTGCGAACAGGACGACCGATCAGTTTCTCGAATTTTGCTCGAATCGCGTCCATTTTCTCGACGTCATTTGGATAGCGTGCTTCGTTGAATTCGTCAATCTCAAAATTTTCAATCACGCTCTCGCGGTATTCCGCAAGAGCCTGATAATTGTTCCATTTCTCATTTTCTTCTCGCCAAGAAATAATCTCCATTGCCTTTTCAGGTTTCATCGAGAGTATTTGACGATCCAGCCATCTGATTGTATCAAGGCGCACATTCCACCTTGCCACATAATCAGACCCAGTTTCGTACATTGCCCCAATCAAATCCCAATTAAGCATATGGCAAGCCTCGCGAACAGCCGCGTATCTGCGGGATGGGCGCAGCCCCTCGACGGGGATGCGCATCAAGGCTTCTCGCCACTCCGTTATCAAGGCGTCCCGTTTGGCGTTCTCCTTTACGTCCTTTAGTTTCTCCCGCACCGTATCGCTCTTCATGATTACGCGGACGGCCGCGTTAGTCGCCAACGCCCCGATCAGGACGCGCGCCGCCGCAACGGCTTTCTCCTCTCGTGTTGGTGGACGCTTCTCGCACCCAGATTGCCCGCAAAGAATGAGAGTTGCCAACAAGATTCGTTTCATTGTACCCGTACTCCGTTGAGGATGATGCCGCCTCCGATTTCACGACGAACAGCATTGCCGTGCTTTTGCACTTCAACATTCCCTTGCGCGTCAATCATCATGATCTGCCGCGCGCCATTTGCGAATGTGCCAATCGGATCGTCTCCTTCCTCGACCCCAAGGGAGGCCCATCCACAAGGAACTTCCCAAGTCAAGGTGCCATTCGCCCAACCGTTTGTTCCGTCTGTCGAGACAAATCCCTGCTCATCAAATTGCGGCAAGGCCCTTTTGAATCCTGCTTCGTCGCTCAAGAATCGGTTGTCTCCAAATACAGTGAGCCAGTCACCAGCCCCCTGTTTTTCTCCGTGAAACCATTCGGACATGAAGAATGTGTCGGCGAAATAACCACTGTGGCTTCCGCCAACGTTGGGAACTTCTTCAATTTTAACGCCTGAAAAAGCAACATCCAAAGGCAACACATACAAGTCCAGCGTCAGCAAGATGCCCCCAGATTGTCCCGAACGGATTTCCGGGACGATCTTATATCCCGAATCTTGCGCAAGCACGCCCTGAGGTTCAACAACTCTTGTCTGCGGGATATAACTACAACCTTTGCCAGAGATTTCAAAACCATTTGCCTCGGCATAGAGGGGGCATTGGTATTCACTGGCTCCACTTGACTCTTTAAGAGTCCCGCCACCATTCCGTTTCCAACAAACCGATGACACCGTTGGCAGACTTTCGCAGTCGACAATCTCGCCAATGCCAAACTTGTGGCGGAATAAACTTTCGTTTTTAGGAGCCAACACACGAGGCTTAATCGTCACCTTCACCGCCGTCGCCTTGTCGACGGTCGTCTGCGACCACTCCGTCCCGGTCTCCGTGAACGTCGCCGTGACGACGATGTCGTCCTCGCCGCCGCTCGGCCTGACGGCGCGGTAGGTGTTCTTGAACGCGACCTCCTCGCCCGGCTCCAAGTCCTGCTCGAACGGCAGGGGGCGCCCGCCGTATTGCACGAGGCCGTCCGCGCCCCGAATCTCGATGCAGACGTGCCCGCCACGCGTGCCGCCGTACGCCCAGCAGTCGAGCTCCGTCTCGGTCGACTGCCACGGGACGGTCTCGCCCGGTGCGTTCTCGTACTCGTCCTCGAAGAGGACGACGCGCTTCGAGAACGTCGCCGACGCGCCCGGCAGGGGCGGGTCCTTGTCGGGGTCTTGGTCGTCGCCGGGGTTGTCGACGCTGCCGCTGCAGCCACAGGAGCCGCCGTAGGCCGGAAGTCGGTAGCCCTCGTATTCGAGATAGCCTGTCGCGCTGCAGCCGCCGCAGGAACAACTGTCGCCACACGTGATCGAGAACGTGTAGCCGATCCCCGAAATGCGGCAGCAGACGTTCGTCCACGTGAACGCCCCGCCGATGCCAGAGGGGACAACTTGCATTGTGAAGGGTCTGGAAGGCTTGGAGAATGTCTGGAAGGTCGAAGACAGCAACAGCGCACTCAGAGATGGCTCACACGGAGGTACGGAGACACGGAGAATTGGCTTGTGGGCTTGGACGGCTCCGTGGCTCCGCATCTCCGTGTGAGAAATTCTCCCCTGTATGGCTGTTCCGTGTGAGCGAATCGAGACGGGCCAATGGAGCCAGAGCGCTTGTCGATCCTCCTCCCAGGAGTCCTCGATGTCGTCGCTCGACTTGGCGGCGACCTCGAACGGCATCGGGCACGTCACGCGGTAGGTCTTGCCGATGAGGAGCGTGACGCGGTTCGTCGCGTCCTCCTCGGCGATGAACGTGGGATCGGCGAGGTTCGACGCGCCGTCGCCCGCGAACGTCACCAGGGCGTTGGCGCGGCGCACGATGAGATCGACCCAGCAGTAGGCGTTCGCGTTCGCGCCCTCCGGCAGCGTCTGGTGCGGGCCGAACTGGGGCGCGTCCGCCGGTGCGAGCGGCGCGTCGTCCGCGCCGTTCGGGATGCCGTCGCCGTCCCAGTCGTCGGGGTTGACGCGGCGGTAGACGCGCTCCACCGCGTTCGAGCGGGCGATGAAGTCGCCGTTTCCGCGCAGCTCAAGCTGCGCGGAAACAGTGGAAAAGTGGAACGGTGGAAAAGTGGAACGGTGCGTGGACGACAGTCCAACGCCCTCTCCACCCGGCACCTCTCCACTCGGCACTTTTCCACCTTCATACGGATTCCCCAAGAAGAAATTCTCCCATGTCAGCAGAACCGAGCCGTTCGTGGTCGCCGTCGTCCAGAGGTAGGATTGGTCATGCCGCGCGAACATCGGCGCGCCAATGACGAATATCTCGTTCGAGGCGTTCCGCAACTGCGGACGGACCTTGCCCCACGTGTGCGCCCACAGCGACGTCACGACATGGGGGCCCAAAGGAAAAAGGAAGAGGGAAGAGGGAAGAAGTTGACCGTCCGCACTTCTTCCTTTTTCCCTCTTCCCTTTTCCTTCCTCCCCCAGCAACACCCATGCTCTTCCCCTGTAGGCATCGGTGAGGTGCCATGTGCCGACGAGCCGCGTGTTCGCCGGTCGTGTGTAGGAGATAGCCGCGTTCGTCCGCACCGTTTCGAGGCGATAGCCGCGCACCACGTCGTTGGATGAGACGATTGTCTCACACGGAGACACGGAGGCACGGAGCTCAGACGAATCCTTGCCCACGGATTGGCACGGATCTTCACAGATTGCGATTCGTGCAGATTCGTGTTGATTCGTGGCCCCCCATTCTTCACCCTCTCCGTGGCTCCGTGCCTCCGTGTGAGTCGTTTCCACCTGTGCCGATTCGTGCTGGTTCGTGGATGCGTTCATCGGCTTCTGTGCGAAGACCGTCGCGACGACAACCGCTGTCGCCAGCACGGCCTTGGCGGACGGCGGCAGACTGATGAACTGCTCCGACAATTCGTGCAGAAAATGCCTTGCCCGCACGGCAACCGCCACGGCAAGGCATCCGCTCACAAGGGCCACACAAGCCCAGATGAAGACCGGCGCTCGAAAGACTGGCGCGACCATCACCCAATCCCCGTTGGGGCTGTGACGTCAAACGGCAACGGCGGGACGGCGACGCCAAGCGCCACCAAAGGAAGAAAGAAACTTGCCCCAACCATTTTCATTGAATTGATTGGTATTATATCATGTTGGTGAGGGCTCTCGCAAACGCGCCCTTGCTCAGAACTTGTCTCCTAAAAATCTCCGCGCCTCTGCGTGAGCAAAACGAAGGATTGACATCGCGCGGAGGGGTGGAAAGGGTCGCGCGCGAGGAGCGACGGTTTGTTGGCGTCATCAAATCCCGATGGTTTCGCAGAATTGCGCCGGCGTCAAGATGAAGTCCGTCTGCGGGTAGTGCTTCATGCTCCCCGTGACTTCGTGTCGATTACGGCGTATGTCATGCCCCCACCCTCGGCAACGCACGGCGTTCGCGGCGAGCTGCGGCGATTTCCGCGTCAATCTCATCCATCGTCCATTCGCGATCACAATTGTCACGCATTTCCCTCGCATAGTTCGCGGCAATCCGGCCGCGTTCGCTCAGGCGGTCGTCAATCGCCCTGCCCAGCACATTTCTCGGCGTGAGCCTGTCGCACGTGATGAGAAACGGAATCGCCCGCTGCTTGACAATCTGGCGCAGAAACAACGTCACCGCACAAGACATGTTCAGCCCCAAGTCATCCAGAATGACTTCGCACTCTCGCTTAAGGTCGTCATCAACTCGCAATGTAGTCGTCATCAACTTCTCAACTTTTCGCGGCCAAGAAGCATCGAAGCCGGAACCAGCGCATCGAAGTAACCGCGCGCCGCAACCTGCGGCGACAAGTGTCCGTCGTACACCAAAGCCGTCCGCACCGTATAGTTCTGCGGCACATGCAACGCCGCCACCTTCTCAGCCACTTCGTCTTCAATCTCGATGCCGATTTCGCGTCGCCGCTTGATCTCAACGACATAGAACAGCCGATCCGACTGCAGCAGCAGGTCAATCTGGCAGCCCTTTCGACGGGAGGTCGCCGCCTGTCGATACGGCGCGGCCGATTTCAAGAGAACGCGGCCAAGCCCCAAGAGAGGCAGAAGCAACGCAAGATTGTTAATCACAAGGTTCTCGAACTGCAACCCAAGGATTGCCGACCAGCCCGGCAACGCCTCAAGCGAATTGAATAGAAACGAGTCCACGTCAATCATCGCGCCATTTGGCTCGATGTAACGCAGGAAAAAACGCGTATAGTTGTCACAGATGCGATAGCGACAGATCTTCGCCGACCGCCCCGTCTGCGGGTTGACGCTGCGTTCGCAAGTCACGAACCCGGCGACCTCCAAGTCTTCCAGATGAACCGTGATTCCGCCGTTGCGCTCAACACCCAGCGCCTCGCAAATCTCGCTAAGCGTCCGAGATGCGTCTGACAGGCACATCAGGATACGCCGCTTTGTCACGGCCTCCTCGCCAAAGACGACATTGAACGTCTGGTTGAAATCGTCACGCAGCAGCGCATTCGAGACAAAGCACAGGCGCCGGACATTCTCGTTTGCGGAAAAAGAAGGATTCACCTCCTCCAAATAGCGGGGGACACCCCCCGTCACGGACAGGACGTCAAGAATCTCCGATGTCGCAACACGCGATGCCTTGCGCCCCCAGAACCTGACGCAATCCTCCAACGGCAGTTCCCGCACGACAAGGTTCAGGGAAGCCCGACCGACAAAGCCCGTGTTGTTGAGAATGTTCCTCGAAATCCACGTCGAGACGCTCCCACAGAAAAAGACGATCATCCGATCATGCTTCTTGAAGAGATTGTCCCATGCGATCTTCAGTTCGCCCGGGAACCCGACATCGTAACGCCCCATCCACGAGATCTCGTCCAAAAGAAGAACCGTCTTGGAGCTTCCGATGCAGCGATCCAGTTCGGCAAATGCCTCGCCCCACGACTTCAGCATCGGAACGGAACGCCCGCATTCCCGCGAAAGCTGCTCGCGAAAGGCTTTCAGCTGAAGGACGTTCGTCATGCGCGGCTCGGGCGCGATGCCCTCCAGTTTCAGGAACACGGCCTTGCTACGCCGGGCGAACTCCTCGATCAGAGTCGACTTGCCGATTCGGCGGCGGCCACGACACGTGACAAGAGACGCAACCGGCTTCGCCCAAAGCGACTCCAGCTGCCTCAAGTCATTCTCTCGACCGACAAACATTCATGAACCCCCTTTTCAAGACAAGGGAAGTATACCAAAACGCTCACTCGGCGCGCAACACCACATCGTCACGAAATCTGCAATCTGCATATTTCGTGACGGTGAATCATGTTACAGAGGCAGAGAGCGCGGGCGTCTTCTGCCAAGGTGCGCAACCGCGTCTGCGCGGCCTCTACCGCGCCGCCGAGCGGCAGACGCGGAAGCCGATGTAGATGTAGCCGGCGAAGCGCGGCGAGTTGAACTCGCGGTCGCAGGTGCGCGCGCTGCCGTAGTAGCCGAAGCTGCCGCCGCGAATCGAGCGGAAGTCCATGCGCCCCGACTTCGGCGGACGCTTGTCAACCGGGTCCTTCCCGCCCGGCAGCGTCTCGTAGTGGTAGTTGTCCTCGCACCACTCGCAGACGTTGCCGCCCATGTCGAAGATGCCGTCGCGCGACACGTCCCGCTCGTCGGCGCCGCGCGGCCGCACGCTCTTGCGCAGCTCCTTCGGACGCACCTCGTCGCCCCACGGGTAGACGCGGTTCTCGCCGCGCCCGGACGCGACGAACTCCCACTCCGCCTCGGTCGGCAGGCGATAGCCGTCCGC
Source organism: uncultured Kiritimatiellota bacterium (assembly GCA_934635045.1). Classification (GTDB taxonomy): domain Bacteria; phylum Verrucomicrobiota; class Kiritimatiellia; order RFP12; family UBA1067; genus UBA1067. Next base: position 18,895 of record CAKTZA010000026.1, read on the forward strand.
CGCGAAATCGCACGTCCAGCCGTTCGCCTCGTCGTAGGCGGGCGTCAGCCCCTGCTGGCGCGAGAGCCAGTTGCAGTAGGCGCGCGCGTCCTGCCACGAGACGTAGATGACGGGATCGTCGTCGCGCCACGACGTCGCCGCGCGCATCGCGCGGTGTTCGGGACGGAACGCCTCGAATTCGCGGTTCGTGATCTCGTACTTGCCGAGCCGGAACGGAGAGACCGTCACCGTGCGCGCCGGGCCCTCGTCCGGCTCCTGCGCGTGCGCGCCCATCGTGAACGTGCCGCCGGGGATCGCGACCGTCTCCGGCACGGCGGGGACGACCGTCCCGTCCCAGCGCGCGACCGCGTTGCGGACGAGCGCGACCGACTTCAATTCCGCGCCGCCCCAGTCCGACCAGTCGTAGGCGAGCGGCGCCTTCACCCGCTGGCCGTCCTTCGTCACCCACTTGTGCTCCGCGCCCGTCACCTTGTCGCAGACGAGGCGAATCGCCGTCGCGCCCGCAGGGACCGTCCAGAGGAACGCGACCTCACGCGTCTCGCCGCCCGTCGGCGGCAGGTAGAGCGGCAGGATGTGCTCGTGACTGGTCTTCGCGAGCCACGGCAGGTCGACGTGCAGCGAGTAGCGCGCCTCCTCGTCGGACGCATTCGCGTACGTGACGCGGAACGAGTAGCTGCCCGGCGCAAAGTCCTTCGGGAGCGTCCATTCCGTCCCGTTCGCCGCGTCGAACGTCAGCACGGGCGCGCCCGCAACGGCGCACTGCGTCCACATGCGCTGCGTGCCGTTGTAGCCCCACGCCAGCGAGTTGCGCTCCGTCTCCTTCGCGGCGATCTGGCGGCGGCCGTCCGTCGAGACGACGACCTGTCCGTTGCGGCGGACGGTGAAGCGCGGCGTCGCGCCCGGCACCATCGGCGCGGCGAGCGAGCGGAAGCCCGCCGCCACGTGCGCCATGACGACGCGCGGCGTGCCGTCCGGCCCCGCCTGGGAGATCTCCAGCTCGGCGGGCGCCGTCAAGAGCGCGCTCATGTAGACGTTGTCCTCCACGTCGTCGTGGACCTGCAGGAACGTGTCGCGGAAGTCCCGCCACGGCGTCTCGGACTCGGGGCTGAAGATCTTCGTCAGGTGCTTCGAGCGCGGACGATACGCGGCATAGATCTTGTCCTGCGTGATTTCGGGGAAACGCCCCCGGCTCTTGTAGGCGGCGGCGAAGAAGGCCGTGAGGTCGAGGAAGGCGTCGTCGCGGCACGCCCAGATGCGGCTCTGCAGGTCGTGCGGCAGCTGGCCGCCCGTCCACCCGTCGATGAAGATGCCGGAGTCCTCGCCGTTGTCGTTCCACGTCACGATCTCCACGAGTTCCGGCTGGGAGGCGACGATGCTCCGCCAGATGTCCGCATAGCCCGAGACGCCCCGGAAGTCGCGCAGGTTCGAGCTGTTGTAGGCGGGGCACGGACCGGCCATGAAGATCTTGCCGTTCTTCAGCGACGCGAGGCGCCCCGCGTCGAGGCGGTCGATGAACTCGTCGACCGTGTTGTCGCACCCGAAGAAGAAGATGCCGTCGCAGACGAAGTTCGGGTCGCGGAAGATGTCGTTCTCCACGAGGTCGAACGTCTCGTACATCGTGTGGTTCGAGACGCCGTAGTGCGGCACGATCAGGTAGTCGCCGACGCCGCGCGCCGCGAGCTCGCGCCTGAAGTCGACGTACTTGTTCGTGAGCCGCGTGTTCCCCGCCCAGCCGGAGATGAACGGACGCCCGCCGTAGCGGAAAAGGTTGGGACGCCTGTAAAACATCACGCCCATGTCGGGATGGTTGCCGCGGTGCAGGGCCTCCTTCGAGCCGTCGGGCGAGAAGAACACCTTGAACCCGGTGCCGAGCGCCTCGGCCGCCGCGAAGACGTTGGAGCTCGCCTGCACGTAGCTTTCGTGCGGACGCCATTCGCCGGTCTTCGGGTCCTTGCGCTTCCAGTTGCCGCAGTTGAGCGCCCAGCCCTCCACGCCGTACTGCTGGGCGATGAGGATTTCCTTCTTGTAGGTCTCGACGTCCTTGTAGAAGCACGTCATGTAGTGCGCAAACACCGTGCGCTCGCCCTCGACGGCATTCGCCGTCACAACCGCCGCAACCGCGACAGTCAACCCTATCAGTTTTTTCATTTTGACCTTTCCTTTGTTCTATGTTGACAATGGACTTTCTTATTTTGTTCTTGTCCTACGAGCCTACGGCGTTAAACACGGAGACACGGAGAAACGGAGAACGGAGTTGTTTTAGAGAGAAAGCCTCCGTGTCTCCCAACCTCCGGTTCCTCCGTGTTGAGCGCCGCAGGCCCAACAAGAGCGCCGCAGGCCCAACAAGAGCGCCGCAGGCCCACGCCGCAAGCCCAGCAAGAGCGCCGCAGGCCTGACTACTCCACTCTCCGAACATCAAACCTCTCAATGCGCACGCCTTGCATACCCCAGCTGTCGCGCGCGTCGGCGGTGAACCACAGCATCTCGCCCGCCTTCAGCGCCACGCCGTCCGCCCGCAGCGTCGCGGACTCCCCGCCCTTGACGGCCTTCACGTCCAGCTCGCGCGTCCCCTGCTCCAGCGAAAGCCGCTGGCTCCCATGCCCCTTTCCGCCCGTGGCGACAGCCTCGCACGCATACGTCCCCGCCGTCGGCGCCTTCCAGCCGAGCAGCATCAGGCACTCCTGTCGTGGCGAGAGCGCGACCGTGCCGTTCGTCGAGACGCTGCAGCCGCCGCCGTAGCCGCCCCACGGGTTCTTCGCGTACGTCCCCGCCTGGCGCGCCTTCGCCGCGCCGCCGGCCCAGTCCATGACGGTGTAGTCGCCGTCGTGCGCGACCTGGCGCGCCGGCCCGTACTTGTAGGCGGCGTACCACCGCGCGTGGCCCGTCCTGTCCTTGAACGGATTCGTCACGAAGGCCTCTTCCTTCAGGTCGGCGAGCCGCCAGACGAAGCCGACGTCGGAACCCGCCGTGTCCGCGACGAGCGGATTCGTCCGGTCGCGACACTCCTGCAGGTTCGTGCGCCCGTCGCCGTCCGGATCGGCGTTCGGATCGGCCGCCGTCGCCGTGCTCATACGCGGAAACTCTCCGAAGTAGACCATCTCGAACCAGTTCGGCAGCCCGTCGCCGTCGTCGTCCGCATTCTCCGCAAAGACGAAGGGGCCTGTCCCCGGAAAGTCGCGCGCCCATTCGTCCGCGTAATTCGACCCGTACGCGGCCAGCGTCATGTCTTCGCGCCACGCCGCGCGCGCGACCGTCTCGGGACACGTCCAGTCGAGCGCCGTCGTCGCGCCGCGCGTGACCGCGACGCGAATCACGCCCTCCCGCAGCGGGAACTGCCGGAACGAGTAGCCGGCCGGCGCGTCGTAATCCCCGTAGCCCTCGACCGCGACGCGCGCCGGCGCCGACAGGAACGTGTCGATCTCCAGGACGGTCGGACGATGCGCGCGCCGCGAGAGGAACGGGTACGCGTCCTCCGTCGAGAGCGCGCGGCGAAAGACCGCGTGGACCTCGTCCTGCGTGACCTTCGGCGCGCGCCCGGTCTTCCACGTCTCCGCGAAATGGCGGTTGACGCGCGTGACGGTGTAGGACGTGCCGTAGGCCGGCGCCATGGACGACTCCTCGCCGTAGTCGTTCCACGTCACGAACTGCAGGAGGCGCGAGCCGTTGCGGATCGCCGACTCCCAGTTCCGTCGCAGGCGGTCCAGTCCCGCGCCCGTGATGATGCCGCCGAGCTTGTTCGAATACTGGAAGAAAAGCGGCTGGCTCCATTCGCCGCCGGCGGCCTTCACGCCCGCGACGAGGTTCGTGTCCATGCCCCAGGCGTTGTCCGTGCCGAGGAAGCCGCCGACCGCGTCGAACGTCGCGCCCGCCCAGCGGCCGATCGCGCCCATCTGCGCCGGCTTCGCGTCCCTGAAGTTCGCCATCGCGTCCAGCGAGCCGTGCAGGAAGACGGGGCACGGCAGCGCCGCCCGCCACGCGGTCCAGGCCTCGGCGACGCGCGCGCGCCAGACGTCGCCCGGCTCGCCCTTCGGATGCGGCACGATGCCCTCCGAGTAATAGCCGAAGAAGAGCGGCTTGCCGTCGAAGCGCGCGAGGTTCGGCGAGTCGAGGTGGCGCAGCACGTATTTCGCCGTCGCGATGAACTGTTCGAGCATCGTCCCGTCTCCCGGCCCGTGCGGGTGGCAGCTCGGGTCGAAGCAGACCGTCAGGCCGAAATCGGCCTTCATCTCCTCCGCCGCCTGAAAGAAGACGTCGAGCTGCCGCTTCGCGCTGTCGCCGCCGGCCCAGGCGTCGAAGGCGAACCCGTCGATGCCGGCGCGCAGCGCCCGCGCGATCTCCAGCTTCGCGTTCGCGAGCGCGTTCGTCTCGAAGTCCTGCGGCAGGAGCGGCCAGTTGACGATGCGCCCGCCCACCGCGTCATAGCCGTTCTTGCGGGCCTTCGCGAACCGCTCGGACGGCGTCTGCGCCGCGTCCGAACGGAAGGAATGCGGCAGCGCCCCGTTCGCCGCCGGCCAGCATCCCATGAAATGCGCAAACACCTTGCGCTCCGGCTGCGGCACGGACGCATCCTGTCGATGCCACGCCCAAAAGCCACCCGCCACGCCCGCCACAACCAAAACCCAAAAGATCTTCTTCATCACATTTCTTCCGTAATCTCACACGGAGGCACGGAGACACGGAGTTTCTGCAAGATATCGCAACCATTTGCACACCGCGTGTTTTCACCCACTGGGCAAATGGACGCATATGCATACGGGAGAGCGCAGTTTCGTGAATCAACTTGAAATCCGATCATTTCTCCGTGTCTCCGTGCCTCCGTGTGAGACATTTCGAGTTCCTTCTGCTGTTTTAGTTTTATCTATCACAGCACCCGTATTATACCATTAAATCACCGGATGATGACGGCGAGGCCCTGCTTGGCGCCCGCCGTGTAGACGAGGCGCGTGCCATCGTCCGAGACGGACAACGCGCCGTGCCGGTTCGGGTTGTCCGTCCACGTCACGTTCGCCATCAGCTGCTCGAAGACCGCGCGACTGTCCGACGCCGCCTGCAGCAGCGTGACGGACTTCTTGGGGTTCGCCCGGTCGAACGTCCGCGTCGCAAGCGCCAACGAAATCGGACGGCAGTTCTCCGTCGTCGTCGAGCGGAACGCCCCCGCCGTGTGGACCGGCGCGCGCGCCACGCCGTCGGCGTCGTGGTAGCCCTCCGCCGGAATCTCGAACGCGACCTTCGTTCCGTAGTTGAACGCCATGCCGGACGCAGCGCCATCCAGCTTCTCCTGCGTCTGCTCCACGCGGCTCAACGGGCCGACGACGCGCAGACAGTTATCCCCATATGTCTCTACCTGCGTGCCATCGCTCGAAACGAAGTGCGAGCCAAAAGAGATCTGCGGGAACGACACGATGCCGCCATCCACCAAAAGCGTACACAGGCCGGCCGCCGTGGAAGGGGCGTTATAACGCATCCCGACGGAAAACGCGGCATTTGCTTTTGTGCTCGACAGGGAGGCATTCCCACGCACCTCAACGACCGCTCCGTTCTGCATCTTGGCTCCCCTTTGAATGTCCAGAATCGCGCCATTGGCGACAGTCAGCCTTGATCCGCTCAGATAAAGGGCCTCGTCGTCCCCCCAATTCAGCGCGCCACGCAACACGTGATTGCCGCCGTCAAAGAGGAATGACATGTCGCCGCGGGCACGTATCTGACCGGCTTCAAGGGTGCCCCCTTCGCGGAAAAGCATGTCCAGAGACCCTCCGCCCTGACAGATGAGCACGTTGAATGTTTGCGCACCGGTCTTCGCCTCATCGTAAATCGTCATTTTCGAGTTCTTCACGTCCACGATCGCATGCGTCGGCGCATTTATTCTCTGGACGTCAAAGGTAAACCTGTTCGCGCGAATCTCCGAACCGTTGACAAGAGTGAAGTGATTCGTCCGGCAGAATGCGCCGGACGAGCCAAGGACCCCGCCCGTCGAGTGATAGGCGGCCATGGGAAGATTAGTGCTTGAGATGTCCAGAACGGCATTGTCCAATACGCAGTTGAGGCCTGCATACGAGTTGCCCGGCAGGTTGACGTAGAACCCGCCATAGTCTTCGTACTTCTGGCTGTATTGGTTTGCCGTTCCCTTTGCACTGCCCGTCACGCGCACCGTGCCGTTCCTGAACGTGATGCCGTCGGTATTCAAGTTGGCCCTGTCGGTCGTAAGGTTCATGTTGCCCAGCACGGTGAGCGCCTTGCCGCCGAGATCGACGACCAACTTGCCGGAGGCTCTTTGCACGTCATAGTTGAAATTGGAGACCGTGACGTCTGCCGCAAGTCTCACGGTATTCTCAGCGCCTGCATTTGCCGTCGCCAATCCCCAGAACCGAACCGCATCTTTTTCTCCCGGCCCCGTCGTGACGTCGCCGGCCAGTTCCGCCGCCCACGCCCAGTTCGCGGGGTCCTCGAACGCCTCGCCCGCGTAGGCCCATTTCAGGTTGCGCGGCGCCGCCGCCGCCGTCTCGCCGGCGCGCGCCGCCCCGGCCATCAGGGCGGCACCGCACGCGCCGAACGCCAATGTCATTTTCAGGGTGTTCATCTTGGGGAATCCCTTCGCTTATTTCGAGTAAATCTCCCGGCCGCCCTTCAGGATGCGCAGCGACTGCGGCTTCAGGCCGCCGACCGCCGCGTCCGTCACGTTGACGAACGTCTCGACGCCGTTGTCGAACGTCCAGTGCACGACGTCGGGCGCCAGCTCCTCGAACGCGACCGCGTTGCCGCTCTTCAGTTCGGGAACGAGTTCGTAGAAGACGCGATACGGCTCCTTCATGTCGGCGAGCGAATCCTCCCAGTAGTCGCCGATGACGCCCTTCTCCGCGTGCGCGACGATCTCCATCCACGGCACGCCCGCGTCCGCATAGAGGCCGAGGATGCCGCCGGGCGCCTTGCGGTAGTAGTGCAGGCAGGTCGGGTGGTACTGGATGAGCCCGTGGACGGCGACGTTCCAGAACGGCACGTAGCGGTCGAGCATCTTCGCCGTGTCGCCCGTGAGCCGCTTGCGCAGCCCCACGCGCGCGCCCGACGCGCCGTTCCCGCCGTAGTCGATGTACTTGAGCGTGTAGACAGCCGGATTCTCCGTCGCGCTCGCCCCGAAGACGGCGCGCGCCCAGCCGAGGATCTTCTGCTGGCCGAGCGCAAACGCCTTCTCGTCCGCCGGATGCGTCGGGTCGAAGCAGCGGAACAGCCCCGTCCCCAGCGCGTCGATGTAGTAGACGCCGTCAAAGCCCATTTCGCGGATGCGCGCGAAGTCGCCGCCGTAGCGGTGGCTCCAGGCCTGCGGACAGGCCATGTAGGTGAGGCCGCCCGACCACACGCCCATCGGCTGGAACTCGCCCGTCTCGTCGCGGCTGACGACCGTCCAGTCACGGTCCTTCGAGCAGTTGTAGACCGAGTGGATGTTGTCGTGCGGCGTCACGCCCCAGCCGAACGACTTGACGGTCGCGAGCAGCTTCTTCAGCGCCGCCTCGCCGCCCGCCGCCGGATTGGCCGGGAAGTGCGACGGATACGTGCCGTCGTGGCCTTCGTTGATCCACCCGACGAGCGTGACCCACGCCTTCGCAATCCCCGCCGCGCGCACCTGCGTCAGTATCTTCTCCGCCTCGGCGAAGGTCGTGGACGAGAAATAGGCGCTCGAGCCGTCCGTGCGGAACGGCGGACGCTTCATGCCGATGAAGACGTTGATGCGCACGGCGTCCAGCATCTTCCCGAGCCGTGGGTCGTCCGCCTGCCGCGCGACAATCGGCTCCAGCCCCCGCTCGCCGCGCAGGTACGCCCCGTAGGCGAGCGCGAGCGCCGCGTAGTCCGTCGCGTCGGGCACGGCGCGGAAGAGGACCTCCTTCGTCTCGAATTCCAGCGCGTCCGACGGGAGGCCGCGCACGCCGATGACCGCGCGCTGGCTCGCGCGCACGGGCCCGCCCGCCGTCTCGATCCACGCGCGGAACTCGCCGCCGTGGACGATGCCGAGGACGCCGCCCGCCGGCGAATAGAGGCCGTAGGCGTTGACGAGGCCGAACTTCTCCCACTCGCTCTGCTGCATGTAGACGCGATCGAGCGACTTCCGCTCCTGCGCGTGGCGGAACGGCGTGATCGCCCCGCCGAAGAGCGGCAGGAGGTAGCCGCCCTTCTCGTCTGCCGCCGCGTCCAGCAGCTTCGGCGCGACCTCGACCTGCATGAGCCGCCAGCACGCGCCCAGCGGCTCGACGGCCTCGCCCGCCACGAACCGGACGCGCAGATACGCGTCGTCCAGCACGAGTTCGACCGGCACGTAGGTTTCGGACTTCGGCTCGAAGCAGTCCAGCAGGACACGGCCCGCCGTGCGGCGGCGGACGGTCGCGCGGACAGGGACTTCCGCCACGTGCTTCTGCTCGGGACGGTTGTAGAGGCGCAGCGCGATGACCTCGTGCCAGGCCAGCAGCCCGCGCGGCGTTTCAACGCCCTGTTCCGCAAACGAGAAGCCGGGCGCCGCCCGGACGGCGAACGACGCGACCAGCGCCGCGACACAAGCGATTTTCTTCAGGTCCATGAGGTCTCCCAGGAGGCGTCAGCGGATGATGACGGCGAGGCCCTGCCGGAGATCGGCCGTGTAGACGAGGCTCTTGCCGTCCTCCGAGACGGACAGCGCGCCGTGCCGGTTCGGGTTGTCCGTCCACGTCACGTTCGCCATCAGCTGCTCGAAGACCGCGCGGCTGTCCGACGCCGCCTGCAGCAGCGTGACGGCCTTCTTGGGATTCGCCCGGTCGAACGCCTTCGTCGCGAGCGCGAGGCCGATCGGGCGGCAGCTCTCCGTCGTCGTCGAGCGGAACGCCCCCGCCGTGTAGACCGGCGCGCGCGCCACGCCGTCCGCGTCATGGTAGCCTTCTGCCGGAATCTCGAACGCGATCTGCGTACCGTAGTTGAACGCCATACAAGACGGCGAACCCCACAGCTTGCCCTGCGTCTGCTCCACGCGGCTCAACGGGCCGACGACGCGCAGACAGTTGTTGGAATACAGTTCAATGTCACCGAACGTCAGGTAGCCGACCGCCACCATGCCGTCGTCCACGACGAGCGAACTGTCACCGAAATAGACAGCCGTCTTCCAGGCCTGATGTCCGATACTCAACGTGTCCGGCGTCGTGAGCTGCGCGCCGTCGCAGACCGTGAGGGACGACGCGCTCCGAATGGACAGCGTGGAAGTCGCCGCGAGGACGGCCTTGTTCGAGATCACGACATCTGTCCACGACAGGCTGCACGAGCCGTTGTCGCCGTTGTTTTCAGTCCGTCCGAGCGTATGTTCCCCGCCGTCAAGGAGAATCGCGGCTCCGGCACCCGTGCGACCGTGCGACCGCAAAGCCCCAACCTGAAGCGCGGCGTTCTCCCGAAACGTCAAGCGGCAAGACCCCGAGCCTTCGAGCGAAAGGTTCCCCCTCAGCGCGAGCGCGGAATTTTCCGCCAAAACCTCAATCGCGCAGCTCCGATCGTTCACAAGCAGGAAAGAAGTCAGGTTCCAAGCCGAGCCGTTCAGCAGCCGGATACGGCTCGTGCCCCACGACTTCTTGACCTTCAGTGCAGAATCCTTCGGGGCTTTCACCACGTCCAGCGTCGCATGGTCGAACGTCAGGTTGACCCCGGCATAGTCATTGTAGGCGCGGTTCAGGAAAAAGCCGCCGGCGTTTTCGTTCGGCTGGCCGTAGGTCGTCGTGCCCTCCGCCGAGCCCGTTACGCGCACCGCGCCATCCTTGAACGTCAGGGCAGACGTGTCCACCACTTTGGCGTCGCTCTTCACGCTCATGTTGTTCGTGACAGTCAGCGTGTGCCCGGCAAGGTCAACGGTTGTCGCGCCCTTCGACGAGGCTTCGTAGATGAAGTTGGAGACGACCGCATCACCGTTCAGCCGAACGGTCGTGTCCACGTTCGCGCCCGTGAAGAGAACGCGATCCGCCGCGCCGGGCCCCGTCGTGACGTCGCCGGCCAGTTCCGCCGCCCACGTCCAGTTCGCGGGCGACTCGAACGCCTCGCCCGCGTAGGCCCATTTCAGGTTGCGCGGCGTCGCCGCCGCTGTCTCGCCGTCGGCCTGCGCCGTGTTCGCCGCCATCAGGGCGGCAACGCACGCGCAGAATGTCACGGTCTTTGGCTGGGTGACCATCTTCATTTGTCCTTTCGCTTGTTCGGCAGACGCTTCCGTCCGGAACGTCCGAGAGGCCCCCGTGCCCCCTTATCTCCGCCTGCCAAGGCACATCATAGCAAACCGTCTCCGCGAAACGCAAGCGGAAACCGCCGAAAGGTACGAACAAGGTACGAACGCGCGCACCGAAGGCCGCTACCGCAGCTGAATCACGAGAGCGGCCCGACGGCGGCCTTCATTTCCGAATAGCGCGCGCTGGCTTCTTTTCGCGTCAGACGGTAATAGGCGGCGTCCGCGCTGTTGGCGGCGAGCCATTCGGCGATTTCGAGATAGCCGTGCCCGTCTTCACCGTCTGTTGCGCCCAGCATCGTCATGGCCGAGGCGTAGTGGATTCGTCGCGTTCCCTCACGGTCAAATCGCTTCGAGAAAAACGTCGTCCAGATAGAGGAAAAGCCTTTTCATAGCCGTGCATCCTGAAGGTCGCGGCCGAGGCGGTCGTTTGCCGCGACGGCAGCGATGTCGCCCTGAAAGCCGAGGCAGGCGATGACGGCCATGTAGTTGCACATCGAGACATGCGGCGAGCCGCGTTCGATGGCGCGCAAGGTCATCAGCGAGAGATTGGCCCGCTCGGCCATCATGCCCGCCGTGATCTTGCGCCGTCGCCGTGCGAGCCGCAGGTTCTCGCCCAGCGTCAGGAGGGCCTTTGCCGCCTTGGGATAGAGAATGTTTTGCCGTTTCATTTGCAGTATTCGTGTAAAACTGCCATAATTATAGCATATCATGGGGCGACGGACAAGCGCGGGAGGTGAGGGGGACCCTTATCCCGATTTTTTCGGGACAGCTTATCCCGACTTCTCTCCGAACCCCATCAAATGCGGGCTGAAGAACATTTCAAGGATCTCCTGAACGCGTCCCGGACTTTTTCCGCGCGACAGCGGATGGTCTTGCGGATCGGCTCGGCGGCTTCGCACCGCGCTCGCGCCTGCCTTCGGCAGCTCGCCTTCGGCTCGGCGGCTACGCCGCAGAACACGAAACGACGCGAACCGCGTCCTCGCCTGACGGCGACCGACCGTGGCGAGCCGTCGCCGCGCCCCAAGCCTGACGGCTTGACGCGCCGCCGTCCCGCCACGGTCAGCCCTTCGGGCCGGGACGCGATCGCGTCGGCACGAAAACCGCGCGTGGCGCGGACACGAAAACGCGGCAAGCCTCGCGTCGAGGCACGAAAAGGCTTCGCGGCTTCTCTCGAAGCCTTGACTTGGCTACGTCGCAATGGTTCGCGCGGCGGCTCCGCGCGCGCGGGGATCCGCTGCGGGGCCTGGCGGACTCTCTCGAACGGCCAGTTCGACCGGCGACGAACCGTTGCCCTGTTGCCTCGGCAACGAAGTTTCGAGGCGGGGGCGAAGCGCTTTCGTGCCTCGACGAAAGGCTGACCCGCTTTCGTGTCGCACCGCAGGTGCGCGTTCGTGCCGGCGCGGCCGCGAAAGCCCGAAGGGGGAGGGCGCGCGGGCGGCGGCGGGCGATGCCGCAGGCATCAAGCCCCAGCGGCGCTTGCGCGCCCTCAATCGCGCGACGCGCGATTTCGCGGCCGTGGCGTTTCGTGTTCGCGCGCAGCGCCAGCCTTCGGCGCGTCCAAGAGTGCCTTCGGCTCGGCGGCTTCGCACCGCGTTCGCGCCTGCCTTCGGCAGCTCGCCTTCGGCTCGGCGGATATGCAGAACACGAAACGACGCGAACCGCGTCCTCGCCTGACGGCTTGACGCGCCGCCGTCCCGCCACGGTCAGCCCTTCGGGCCGGGACGCGATCGCGTCGGCACGAAAACCGCGCGTGGCGCGGACACGAAAGCCTGGAGAGCCTTTCGTCGAGGCACGAAAAGGCTCCGCGCATCCTCTCGAAGCCTCGACCTGGCCACGTCGCAATGGTTCACGCGGCGGCGACGCACGCGCAGGATGCCACAGTCCGCTAAAACGTCTCGCCCGGCTTCCAGACCGAACCGAGGACAAGGCCGGACGGCAACTGCCCCGTGCGAAGGTACGCCAACACGGCCTTGGCCACGTCCCGTCCCTGCGCGACGGGGTCCATCTCAAGGCGCGTCAGGGGCTTCACCCAGAACGGGCCAAGCCCGCGATTCGCGTGCGTGACGACCTTCACGTCCTCCGGGATGCGCACGCCGCGCGTCGACAGCGCGAGAAGCCCGCCGTGCGCAAGGTGGTCGTCCGTGAAGAGGAAAACGTCCGGCAGGCGACCGCGCGCCCGTTCCAGCAGGGCCTTCATCGCCGCGAACGCGCCACTGTACATGCCGAAGGGGTTGCGGAAGCGGGGAACCCTGACCGTCTCGCAGGCGATGTCCGCCACCGCCAGCATCTCCGCCACGTCAAAGCCGCCCTCGGCATAGAGGAACTGCACGACCGTGCGCACGCCCCTCTGCGCACAGGCACGGACAAAATCCGGGGCCACCAGCCCGTTGCGCAGCTCGATCTGCCCAATGCAGTTGACGGCGGCGGACGGGATGCAACGGCCACCATCTCCGAGGACGACGAACGGCCAGCCCGCGTTCTCGATCGCCTGCCGCGCGCCTGTCCTCCGTCCGAACTCGATGACAAGGTTCCAGTGCTCCTTCAAGGTCTCGGACAGTAGGCGGCTGGAGCCGTCCTGCTTCAGGTCGTCAGCCGAAATCGCCGACAGCCGGTAGTCCGCCTTCAGAAGGCGCGAACGGAGCGCCCCAACGAGGCGTGACGCATGAAAGCCCAGTCCCGTCTCCGCATTGAAGAAGAGAATGCGTCCCAGGCGATCCTTTCCGCGGTCGGAGACGACCGACCGCGCACCGCGCCGCGACACGCACCAGCCGATTTCCGCGAGACGCGCCAACGCCCGGCGCGAGACCTTCTCGCTGACGCCGGCGTCCGCCGCAAGCTCGCGAAGGCCCGGCAGCGTCTCTCCCGGACGGTAGACGCCGCGCACGATGGCCTTGCGCAGGTTCTGAAAAAGCTGCTCGCCCAAGGGCATGTTCGCAGCGCGGTCAACGGCGAAGGGGAAACTCATATACCCCCCCCCCCCCCCCCCCTGCACAAAGCGCCACCAGCGCTCCGAGCGAGCAGGTCAGGCTGACCAGCAGAATCTGCATCGGCCCCGGCTTACGCCTGCGCGGCGGCGCGACCGAGCGCGAACGCCTTCAGGTTGATGTCGAGCAGCTTCGCCTTCGGCCCCGTCAGGAGCTGCGCGAGCGCTTCGCGCCAGGTCTTCTCCTCAAACGGGCAGAACGCCGAGAGCGCGCCCGCGATGACCATGTTCATCGTGCGCGGGTTGCCGACCTCTTCCGTCGCGACCTTCATCGCGTCGACGAGGACGAGCTTCCTGAACGCCTTCTTCAGCTTGCCGTCGAGATCCTCGACATCCGCCTGCTGGCCGGAGGAGACGGTGACCGGCGTCAGGTACGTGTCGTTCACGAACGCCGTGCCGCCCTTCGCGAGGATGCCCGCATGGCGCAGGGCCTCCAGCTTGTCGAACGAGACGAGCACGTCAGCCGTGCCCTCCTGGATGATCGGCGAGGCGACGGACGCGCCGAAGCGCACCTGGCTCGTCACCGAACCGCCGCGCTGGGACATGCCGTGAATCTCGGACTTCTTGACGTCGTAGCCCGCGAGGGCCGCCGTCTTCGCGAGGAGGTCGGCCGTCAGGATGATGCCCTGCCCGCCGACGCCGACGAGCGAAACGTTGACCGTCTTCACGCCTCGACCCTCTCGACCGTGATCTCCGGGTCGATCTCCTGAAGCCCCACCTCGATGCCCTGCTTGAGCGTCATCATCGCGAAGGGACAGCTGCCGCAGTGCCCGACGAGCTTGAGGTACACGACCTTGCCGTCGATCTTCACCAGTTCGAGGTCGCCGCCGTCGGCCTGAAGCCCAGCGCGCAGCTCCTCCAGTTTCGCCTTGATCTTCTCTTCCATAGTGATTCGTATTATACCAAAAACGCTCCGACTCGGCAGGAAGCCCACCGTCAGACGTCCTTTACGGCGGCACCGCGCCGCGAGAAAGAGTGCACCCGCGAGGCCTGCGGCGCTGAACGCGGAGAGGATAGAGATTGAGAGGCACGGAGTTTTTTTGAAAGGATTTACAGGATTCGAGAGGCGCGGCGCGCCACCCTCCACAATCCTGTCTCCCCACCGTCTCCGTGTCTCCGTTCCTCAAAACCCTCCGTGTTGAACGCCGTAGGCTTTCGCTCCTCAAGGCGAGGAGGACGAGGACGAACGCGAGCAGCGGACACCCCTTTCAGGCCAGCGTCAGCAGGTCGTTGCGGTAGAGCGCGCGGATCGCGTCGCAGTCGAGCGTGTGCCCCGCGCGATAGCTGACGACCGTGCCGACGAAGCGGTGCTCGCCCGTCAGGGCCAGGGCCGCCATCAGGTCAAGCGTCGCCCGGTGCCAGACGGGCTCCAGAAACTTCGCGCCGACCGGGAAGCGCGGCTCCGTGTAGAAGCGGCCCTTGCCGTGGATGAGGATGTTGCGCTCGTTGTAGCCGAGGTTGCGCGTCGAGGCGAAGAGCCGCCCGACCGTCTTCGCGAGGAGATACTGCCGCCGCGTCGCGTTCGTCCGCGCCAGCGCGGCGTAGCGGAACGTCTCGGGCGTCACGTCAAAGAGGACGCGCTGGTCGCCAATCACGGTGTTCCACGAGATGCCGCAGTCGATGCGCAGGTTCCGCTCGCCGTCTGCCGCCGGCAGGAACAGGAGGAAGTCGCCGCGACTGCCGCCGAAGGCGACCGGCTCCTTCACCGTCACGCACGTCGCCAGCGCGTCCGTCTCGCGGATGCCTGCGTGCTCCACCGCCTTGACGAGTGGCAGGGACGACTGGTCGAAGAGCGGCGGGTCGCCGGAATTGACCTTCAGGAGCACGTCGTCAATGCCAAGCCCCAGCTTGAGCGCGATGATGTGCTCGACCATGCGCAGGTAGTTGTGGGGCGAGCCCGACCGCAGGACGAGGTTCTGCGCGCTCGTCCAGAGGTTCGCGATGTCGACTTTCGTGTCGAGCTGCTCTGGCTGGTCCATCCGGCGGATCCACCAGCCCGGCTTTTCGCTCGGCGCGAACGTCAGCGTCTGCTTGCGGCTGCCCTGGAACGTGCCGATGCCCGCGACGGGGGCCTCGCCCGCCAGCGTCCGCCGCTTCGCCGGAAACGGCGAGAGGCGGTTTTCGGCCAGCCGCGTCTCGTCAATCGGCAGTTCCCTAAAAAGTCGGTACGCCGCATCGATCGATGCGGCGCTCCCGAACACAATTCTGCCAATGGGATAACCCGGCATTACTTCTCGGGCGCAGACCCGTCGTCACCATAGCCCTTCGACTTCAGGTACTCGACGACCTTGCCGACCGTGGTGAGCTTCTCGGCGTCTTCTTCCGGAATCGCCGCGCCAAACTCCTCTTCAAAGGCCATGATGAGCTCGACGGAATCAAGCGAGTCGGCCCCCAGGTCGTCGATGAACGACGCCTCCGTGGTGACCTGTTCGGCATTCACTCCGAGCTGCTCAACGATGATGTCTTTGACGCGATCTTCAAGCTTTCCTGCCATAATGTTTTCAACTCCTTTTCTTGTTGATGGTTGTATTATACTACATTTTGCGGTTGGTGCGCAAGGGGGGCCGGAGAGTTCGCCATCCGAGGGGCCCTCGCGCGCGGGAAAGTGTCGCCGAGCCGATAGGCCGGACGGGCCCGGACGCCCTGCCGGGGAAACGTGCCGCCGGACAGGTAGGCGAGGACATGGCGCGCGAAGAGATCGCCGCAGTCCTCCACGTTGAGCTCAATGCGCGTGATCTCCAGCCAGTGGCAGGGGCTGCCGCCGACCGTCGCCCAGGAGACGACCGCCACGTCGTCCGGCACGCGCACGCCCGCGTGCTCCAGGGCGATCAGCGCGGCCTGCGCGCGGAAGTCGTCGTTGAAGAAGAGGACGTCCGGCAGCCACGCGCGCCCTTCCGCAAGCCGCGCGGCAAAGGCGTTGAGCGTCGCCCGCTGCACATTGCGGATCGCGCCCGGCCCCTCCAGCGAGGGAATCTCCCATTCCTCGTACGCGAGACCGGCCGCCATGACCGCCGCCCGGCAGTCCAGATGGCGGACGCCCGGCTTCTCCACCGCCATCACCCGGCGCACGCCCGCCGCGCGGCAGTGCGCGGCGAAGTCGTCCAGCGCCGGGCCGACGTCCAGGTCGAAGCAGCCGACGAGCGACGGGAACTCCGCCTTCGAGACAGACCCGTAGCAGGCGAACGGGACGCCGCTCGCGGCGATCCGCGCGGGGATGCCCCAGCGCGCGGTCAGCGCGACGACGAGCGCCGTCGGCTCGCGCAGCGCCAGGTCGAGCGCCGAATAGTCGGGCTTCTTGTCCGCATCCAGCAGGACGGTCGTCTGCGTCACGAGGTACCCGGCCTTGCCGAGCGCGACGCGCAGCTTCGCCGCGACCGTCGCCACGAGGTAGTTGTCAGACAGCTCCGACGTGACGACCAGCACGTGTCCGCGCCAATGCAGCCGCCCCGAATCCAGGACGAGGATGCCCGTCCGGCGGCGCGGCTCGACGAGCCCGGCCGCCGCGAGACGGCGAATCGCCGCGCGCGTCACCATCATGCTCACGCCCGCCGCCGCCGAGATCTCCTCCATGTTCGGCAGGATGTCGCCCGGACGGTAGACGCCGCTTTCGATGGCGCGGCGGAAGCCCTCGCTCACCTGGGCGATGAGCGAGAGGGCGGACGTGCGGTCGACAGAGAACGGGAGGCTGGCTTTCATGCCGCGCCGTCAGCCCGCCTGCACGGCCGTCATCGCGACGGTGTTGACGATGTCGTCCGACGAGCAGCCGCGCGAGAGGTCGTTGCACGGCTTGGCGAGCCCCTGCAGGACGGCGAAGCAGTTCGCGCCGCCGATGCGCTGCGTGAGCTTGTAGCCGATGTTGCCGGCCTGCAGGTCGGGGAAGACGAGCACGTTGGCGCGTCCGCCGACAGGGCTGCCCTTCGCCTTCAGCGCCGCGACCTCCGGGACGAGCGCCGCGTCGAGCTGGAGTTCGCCGTCGAGCAGCAGGCCGGGCGCGAGCGTATGCGCAAGCGCCGTCGCCTCGCGCACCTTGTCGACGAGCGCGTGCTGCGCGCTGCCCTTCGTCGAGAACGAGAGGAGCGCGACGCGCGGCTCGGCGATGCCGCAGAGCGTCCGCGCCGTCTCCGCCGCCGCGACGGCGATGTTCGCCAGCTCCTCGGCGTTCGGACACGGGTTCACGACGCAGTCCGCATAGACGAGGAGGCCGTCTTCGCCGAGGTCCCGGTTCGGACACTCCATCAGGAAGCTGGACGAGACGAGCTTCATGCCCGGCTTCGTCTTGATGATCTGCAGCGCGGGCCGCAGCATGTCGCCCGTCGAGTGGACGGCGCCCGACACGAGGCCGTCCGCATCGCCCGCCTTGACCATCATGATGCCGAAGTACATCGGGTCGGCGACGAGCGCCGCCGCCTTCTCCGGCGTCACGCCCTTCGCCTTGCGCAGCTCGTAGAGGGCCTGCGCGTAGGCGGCCGCCCGCGCGTCCGTCGCCGGATCGACGAGCGCGACGCCCGCGAGGTCGACGCCCTTCTCCGCCGCGACCGCGCGAATCTTCGCGGGGTCGCCGAGCAGGATCGGCTTCGCCAGCCCTTCCTTGACAATGCTCGCGGCCGCCGCGACCGTGCGCGGCTCGTCGCCTTCCGGCAGGACGATCGTCTTCACGTTCGCCCGCGCCTTGTTCCGAATCGTTTCAATCAGGTTCATGGTTTTTGAGAGTCCTCTTGCGTTTTCCGCCAGAAATCGAGGCGACATTATAGCACATTTCGATTAGCCGTACTGCTGCGGGTTCTTCGAAAGCGCGCGCGCCGCCTCGACCGTGATCAGGCCCGCGTCGAGCAGCGCGTTCAGCGACTGGTCGATCGTGCACATGCCATACGGCCCGCCGACCTCCATCGCCGAATAGACCTGCTGGCTGCGCCCGGTGACGATGAAGTTCGAGATGGCGGGATTGTTGACCAGCAGCTCGCAGACGGGCACGCGCCCGTCGCCGTCGGCCCGGCGCACGAGGTGCTGGGCGAAGATGCCGCGCAGGACAAGCGCCAGCTGCTGGCGCACGCTCGCCTGCTCGTCGGCGGGGAACACGCCGACCAGCCGCTCGATGGCCCCCGCACAGTCGCCGGCGTGCAGCGTCGTCAGCACCAGGTGCCCGGTCTCCGCCGCCTGAAGCGCCGTCCGGATCGTCTCCAGGTCGCGGATCTCGCCGACGAGGATGACGTCGGGATCCTGCCGAAGCGCGGCGACCAGCGCGTTGTTGAAGCTCGGCGCGTCGCGTCCGATCTGCCGCTGGTTGACGATGCAACGGTCGGAGCGGTGGACGAACTCGACGGGATCCTCGATGGTGACGATGTGCGCGTTGCGCGTGTGGTTGATGCGGTCGATCATCGTCGCCAGCGTCGTCGACTTGCCGGAGCCGGTCGGGCCCGTCACGATGAACAGGCCGTCCGTCGCGTCGCAGAACGCCTCCAGCATCGGCGGCAGCCCCAGTTCGTCAAACGAGCGGAACGTCGAGTCGAGACGGCGCAGGGCGACGGCGTGGCGTCCGCCCTCGCGAAAGACGTTGAAGCGGTAGCGCACGCCGCCGGGGGAAGTCAGGGCGCCGTCCAGCGACCCTTCGGACAGCAGCGTCCGGCGGATGCGCTCGGTTCCGTCCGGGCAGCCGGGCGGCAGCGTCAGGAGGCCGAGCTCCATCGCCAGGCGGTCGACGGTCGCCTGATCGAACGGACGGTAGCCGCCCTTCTCGACGAGCGTGCCGCGCAGGCGGAAGCGCGGGGCCATCTCCGCCGCCAGATGCACGTCGCTCGCGCCATAGTCTTCGCATTGCTCAAACAGATTCGTCAACAAGGCATCCATGATGATTCAACCTTTCTTCAGTCGAGGCCGTCGGCAAACCGCTGCGCCTCATCTTGCCGAGCGCGGCGTTGCGCGCCGATCGCCGACACACGCTCAAGGGACTGCGAGATGACGTTGGGCGACGAGCCGAACCCCAGCGTCAGCCGACGGGCGAGATTCGTCCCGGCAAGTTCCGTCAGCCGGGCGCGCGCCGCACGGCCCCAATCGGACAAGGCGTTGACCGGGCGCGCGCAGACGGCCAGCTCGGGAATCTCCGCCGTCATCGGGCGATCATAGAAATACCCGTAGGCGATGACGGCGATGGCGGCCACGGCGACGGCGGCGCACAGCAGGAAGACGAGCGTTCCACATCCGCTGACCAGCGACCGCCCCGGCTTGCGGCGACGCGGTGGCTTCCAGCGACACGGCCTTTCGGACGGCGGCAGGTCGGGCACGTCGCCCACGTCCACGACAGGGTGCGCCATCTTCACGGGCACATAGCCGGCAAAGGGATCTTCGGACGCAGAAGTGTCGGGAACAATCGGTTTCATGAGGGATATTATACCAAATTGGGATCGTCGCGACGGGCCCTGCCGACGACGAGCCGCTTCGTCTCGAACCCGACCACTGGGGTCAGGCACTGTCAGACTCCAAGACGCGGGCAGACAACTCGATAACGCAGAGCGGCCGATGGCCGGGCGATGAGCGGCGACTATCGCGTGAGCAGGTAGCCGAGGCTGCCGTTCGTCACGACACGCCTCCTTTCACCACGAACCGCCATTTGCGGCGCTGGTCGCGCGCAGAGGCGTAGGCAATGCCGATGCGCGGCGTGCGCCGATACGAAGGCACGAACCCGTCGTCCTCCAGCCAGAGGTCGGGCGAGGTCGCAAAGCGTGCGCGGTTGAACGCGCGCGTGATGCGCAGGAGCTTCGTCAACTTGCCGGGGCCGTCCGCACCCTCCACGCCGCGAATCAGCACCGCTTCGGGATGATCCTTCGGGCCTGTCACGACGTTGAGCAGTTCGTGCATTCCGTAGCACAGGTAGACGTAGGCACAGCCGCCCGCCTCGTACAGGACATCCGTGCGCGGCGTCCGCCCCCGATGCGCATGACAGGCCGTGTCCTCCTCGCCGAAGTAGGCTTCCGTTTCCGTGATGCGCCGCCGGAGAACCGTCCCGTCCGTCAGGCGACGGCAGAGGAACTTGCCAAGCAGACGCGGCGCGAGCGTGACCGCATCGCCGGAGAAGTCCGTCAGGCGTCTATGATCGGGATGCGATGTCATTGCCTTCAGAGGAATTAGCTGCCTTGTTCATGGGCGGGCTATTATACCAATTTTCTCCGCGCCACATTCACGTCCATCGCGACCAGGGCTTCAGCATGAAAGACGATCCGCTCCCTGCGCGACAGCCGACGCGCATTCTGGCCCGTCGGCCCGACAGTCGCCCGAACCGTCCTCCGAGGAATCGCCGCCATCGCCACTCGTCAGCCTATCAGACGTGACAAGGCATTCCCCTCGGCAGAATGCGTCTCAACAAGCGAAAGCCCTGAGGCGATGGGCGATCCTCTCCGTCCTCTCGTGCGACTGTCGGCTCCTCCGGGCCAATGGCGACGGACGTCGCCGTTTCACGAGGATCTGCGACTGTTACGTAAAATCAAGGGAGGGTGAATGTGTCCTGCGCAAGACAAAAAAGACGCTGCGTGAGGAGCGGGCGGGACGCCGAGCGCCGAGCGGACGCTCGGCGAACGGCAGCGAGGCCGAGGACGGCCCGCAAGGCCGAAGGGCCGACGCGACGAACTCGACCAGAAGTCGCCAACGCGGCGCGCTTCGGGGCCGCAGCGGGGCGGAACGCTTGCCGGGCGTGGCGAATTGGGCAGGACTGCGGCCTGCGGCTGACCTCGCGGTCGCCGCACGGCCGACAGGACGCCCAAGTCGCCCGCCCGGAAGCGCGAGCACCGTTGCCCCGAAGCACGCCGCACGTCGGCAAGCGACAAGATGCACAGCAGCTTATTGTCGCGCAGGGAGAGAAGCATCTTTTCATGCTGAAGCCCGGTCCTCGCGACAGCATGATGATGACGTGTGCGAGACTCCAGCCTCCAGAAGCACCCAACTTGCTGCGCGGGTTCGTGCGCAATCGCCCATGAACGGACAAAATATGATATACTACAAGTGCTTTTGAAGGAAGAGGCGAGCAATCTGCCGACACTGGAGAAGGCAAGACAGAGTTCGGGAAGCGTTTCCAGGCGTCAAGCTACTTCGTGTGAGCCGACGCAGATTCCAACCCCCGGACACCTCAAATCAATTTGCAACTGCAAAGCGATCGTCACGGGAAACCTGAGAAATTTCACACAGGGCGATACATTGCAGAGGAGCGCAAGCGCGCTTCCTCTCTTCGTATTTCCTGTAAGGCAATTCTCAGGGCCTCCCGTGAAACACGAAGAGAGGCTTTCTTTTTGTGTCGAATCGCCGTGCGGGCGCGAATCGCAGGAATCTCTTCTCCTCTGGGTTTCTGCGAAAGAAATCGCATGAGGAGAAAAGTCATAGGAATGAAATATGGTTGAACTCAATCGATACTTGGTCGGCATGATCGCGATGCTCGCATTCGCCTGCGGCTGTTCGCATAATCTCAAGATTTTCAATCTGGAGAAACTGCCGAGCCGTACATGTGATTTCTCTCAGCGCGGGTTGCGTCTGAAGCTTATCGACGGCACTATGACGGAAGAATCGGATCTTCTGGCATCGGAGGTCGCGCGGGCGTTGGCTACACAGGCTGACTACAATGTGCAGTACAATCTCCGTCATGCAACCGAGTATGATGCGGCCGTTCAGATTTCTTTGAAGTCTGATTATTCGGGCAGCGGAGCAAATTTCCTTGTGTCGTGGCCTGGATTTATATTCTTTACACCTGCCTGGCTTGGCTATAAGTACCATGCGCGTTATGAAATTGCAATAGACATGTCGAAAGTTGCCGGACAGCCCCTGACGCGCGTTAAGACGATACCACTTCATTTGGAGATTCGTCATTCCGAGTTTGACCGCACATGGGGCGCAGAATGCGGCTGGACTATTGTCCTGTTCATGGCGCCGATCATAAACGGTGCCTATTGCATTTCCTACGATACGGACATCACCGAAGCCATCCACGCGGCGGCATTCCCGAAAATTGCCGCATCTGTGGCTACCGAGATCGTGAACTGTCTCGCGGGTGGCGAACGCGAAGCCTCTGTTGCGCGCCCCCCTGCGTCCGCGTGGCGACGTACGGCAACGGTCGCGCCGATCTCAAAGGAAATGTCCCCTGCGGCAGCACATCGTACGAACACTTCGGTTTCCAAAGCAGATGCTCTTGCCGAACTGAAGCGCCGCTACGAACTTGGGCTTTGCACGGAAGAGGAATTCAACCGCGAGAAGGAACGACTTACCAAATAATCCAAATTGTCAAATGCAAGCAGAGGAACAACGAATGAATAAGCTGATGTATGGATTCGTCGCCACCTTGGCGATTGGCACAGTCCTCACGGGCTGCGAAACAATGACATCTGAGCCACGTTCGGCAACAAAGGACACGACGACGGGGCGAACTTTCAAGTCAAGTCCGGCGGTAAGAGTTGCAACGGCTCCAGTAGCAAGGGACACGACGGCGGAGCAGATTTCAAATCGTGTCGCCCGCCTCGTTTCGGGAACCGCGAAACGGTTGCAGAAAGAAGGCCCCTCTGTCGCACGAAAATTTGTCTATGAGTTCGGCATTGTGCAGAATGCGCGGATAGACATTCCTGTCGCCCGCGTCAAATGGGGACTTCTGAACTCATGGGTGAACCCGAAGGAGTGGGAACTGCGCCACGCCGAGCTGAATGCCAAACAGAACGACTATACGAAGCGCGGCGATTTGGACGGTCTTATCGCGTTCCTTCGTCAGGAGAGGGAACCCGCTGTCGCCTCTTATTCTGATGGCATCGACAAGTCGATTGACGGCATCCAAAGTGAAGTGAAGCGACTGGAGGCGAGTGAGGTCGAGGCAAACTCCCTTGAGGCTAAGAAGCGTACGCAGGTTCAGATGCTCCTTGACGGCTTTCGTGGCGCATACGAGGCGGAAACGAGAAAGGATCCCAATTTCGTACAACTTGAGAGTCTGCTCTCGGTTCTGAACGGACAGCTTCAGGCGCAGGACATTTCCGTATCCGAGGCAGATGCCTTCTGCAAGACCTACGAGCTGGAAGTCCAGACACTCGTCAAAAGGGCCGAGGACGTGCGGCGCTCACAGATACCCAACATGACGACGCGGCAGTTGAACGAGAACATCCACAAGTGGTATGATTCCGCCCTCAAGGATGCCCTCAAGGCGAAGGAACTCGCCGAGAAGATTGCCGCCGAAGCAAAGGCGAAAGCGGAGCGTGAGGCGAAGGACAAAGCGGAGCGCGAAGCCGCAGAAAAGGCTTCCGAAAAGGCCAAGGCCGAGGCGCTCGCCGCAGCCGAGAAGGCAAGAAAGGAGTTCATCGCTCGCCTGTATGCGATGCGTCAGGCGACGGAGAAGTTCGACCTCGACAAGTATATCGCCCACGCGGAGGAAGCGATTCCCCAGACGGCCAAGGCAAATCGCGCCATTCTCGGGGACTATGCGCGGACGCTCCGTCTCGTGAAGCGCGGCAAACTGCCCATCTCGAAGGAAGAGGCGGCGGCCGTCCTCACTGGCGCGGCTTTGCTCGGACAGCCTGAAATGATTGGCTATGCAAAGACGCTCGGCGCGTCGCCCGATGACGCTTCTCGCTATGACGACTTCAAGCGTCCGGCAATCGTTCTCGCCACCAAGCGAGGTGACCTCGCCACTGTCAAGGCACTCATCGCAGCGGTCGCCGACGTGAACAAGACCGATGCCAACAAGGAGACGGCTCTTGTACTGGCTTCCCGCAATGGGTGCGTCGAGATTGCGAAAGCTCTCATTTCCGCAAAAGCGGATGTCAACGCCAGGGGGCACGGCGGCGATACCGCACTCATTGCGGCGGCCCGTGCGGGCAATACGGAACTGATCGGCATCCTTTCCAGCGCCGGGGCGCAGTTCGTTAGCAAGAACGACAAGAAGTTGACGGCGTGGATGGCTGCGCTTGAGGCGAACCGACTGAATGCGGTCAAGGTTCTTCTCGTGGGTTGTCCGGCGCAGGCGAGTGACGCATCGAAAGCGTTGGAACTTGCCGTTCAGACGGACGATTCCGTGACGGTGGAATACACGGTCGCCACGTGGAAGATTCGCGACGTGAGTCTGCTGACGGTTGAACTGCCCACCGCCGCCAGAAACGGATGCCTGAGCGTCGTCAAGACCCTCGTTGCCAATGGCGCGGAAATCACCGATGCCGCGATGATTGCGGCCGTGCAGTCGTGCAACCTTGCGACGGTCAAATACATCGTTCGCATGGGCGGCAATGTCCTGGCTGCGAGAAATGAAAAGATGACACCCGCCATTCTTGAATATCTGGAAGGACAAGGTCTCTGAACGAAAAGGGGCAGCCCCCAATGGTAGGGTTTGAGTGGTAGGGTTGAGGGGGCCTGTCCCCAATATGAACCGGAGAAACCGTCAAGAAACAATGGATTTCGCGCAAATAGCCTAAAAATGAGAATCTCATGCGGAAAATTCTAATGGGCTAGGTCGGAACGGGCGTGTTGTCGTGCTGTCGCAAGAATGTGCGGTGTCCGCGCGGAGGAGCGGGAAGTGGCGCGAGTGAGGAGCGAGGGTTTGCAAGCGTCGGAGAGGTCTCGTCCGCAGCCCGTGGTCTCGCCGAGGTATGGTAGGCTGAAGCCAGCCGATTGTCTTCGGTGAGAAGCGCAAACCTGAACGACGAGACCGAGCGAGCAGCTTCCCGTTCCGACGCGCGTGTGTCGCAGTTGTGCGAGCTGTCGGGCCGAAGGGCCAAGGCCGCGCCGACCACAACTTTCGACGGTGAAAAGCCTATAGGCGCGCAATTTGAGGCAACTTCTCGAAATGCACGTCTCGTGAGCAAAGAGGGAGCGAATGCTGAATTGCCAATGCGGCGATCCGAAGATCATTCGTCAGAGAGGCTTCGCCCGCAACACTTTGAGCCCCGGACAGATCTCGGCGGAGTCGGCGTTCGTCCACGCGAAGGGGAAGGTGCGGCACTTGTCGGGCTTGACGGGATGGATGCGACAGCGGTTCTGCGCGTCCAGCCAGACGCACGCGCCATCGGACGTATTCCGCAGCATCAGCGAGCGGCGGTCGGGCGCGACGTCGGTCTCGTGCGCAATGAAGTCCGTCTCGCTTTGTCCGAGAAAGGCCGCGATGCGCGCGATTTCCGCCTCGTTCACGCGGCAGATGCCGTCGGGAATCCGGCAGCAGGCGCCACAGCATTGGCACTGGAATGTGTGTTCGGTCGGCATGCTTGTCCTTTGATGCTCGATAGTATACCAAAGATTAGAAGGAGCGAGTGCCCGAAAACACGGCGGTGCGGTTTTGTGGTATAATTTGTGTGTTCGCTTGGGCGACGGCGATATCGCCATTGGAAGCCGTAATCGATTTGCATGAGAAATCAACTGCTAAAGACCGACTGTCGGGACATGGGGGCCTATCTTCAGGCTGTGCGATCTCGGCTGTTCGTCGTGCGAAATCAGCCTGTGCTTTTGGCGCAGGACGTGGCGGCTTTGTATGGCGTAGAGCCTCGTGAAGTTGGACAGGCGATTCGCAACAATCCCGACAAGTTTCCCGAAGGATATGTTCTCGACCTGACAAAGGAGGAAACCGAGGTTCTAAAGTCAAAAGTTTTGACTTTAAAGACTGGCCGAGGGCAACATTCCAAACGCGGATACAAAGTGCTGACCGAGCGCGGTCTCTACATGTTGGCAACAATCCTAAAAGGCGCTGTCGCGACCCGCGCAACGCTTGCCATCATCGAGACGTATGCACGAGTGCGTGGGGTGAAAAATGAACTGCTTGAGCTTCACAAGGAGAAAGACCCAAAGAAACGCTCAAGGATGATGCGGCACTTCGGCGAGACGATTGCCGATATCGTCATGCCCGATCTTGAGGCCGTCGAAACCGAATCCTCTCTTGAGCTGAACTTCTTTATCGGCAAGATCAAGCACACCGTGCGCCGAATACGAAAAGCGCCACAGAAGTGAAGACAATCCTCCGTCCACGCGAAGGGAAGGTGCGGCATTAGAGGGCGCGAGCGCCGAAAACACGGCGGTACGGTTTTGTGGTATAACCCGAGTTTGCCAGTTTGATTTCTGAAAAAGTCGTTTTCACCCAGTGGCGACGCGGGGTTGGCGCATATCGC